>DAIDIQ010000051.1 GCA_027459285.1 Acetobacteraceae bacterium | reverse complement strand
CTCCTCGAATCCGCGCTCTCCACCATCATGGACGCGGAGGATTCGGTCGCCGCCGTCGACGCCGAGGACAAGGTCGGCGTCTATCGCAACTGGCTCGGCCTCATGCGCGGCACGCTCAGCGCGAAATTCCCCAGGGGAAATACCGAAATCACCCGCACCCTCGCCGAGGACCGCGCCTACACCGCCCCCGACGGCACGCCTTTCACCCTGCCCGGCCGCGCGCGCATGCTGGTGCGCCATGTCGGCCACCATATGATGACCGACATCGTCACCCTCGAAGACGGCAGCCAGATCCCCGAAACCTTCCTCGATGCCCTGATCACCGCCACCATCGCGCTGCACGATATCGGGCCCAGCGCGCCGCGCCGCAATTCCCCGTCTGGCTCGGTCTATATCGTCAAGCCCAAGCTGCACGGGCCCGATGAGGTCGCGCTCGCCAACACCCTGTTCGACCGCATCGAATCCCTGCTCGGCCTGCCCGCCAATACATTGAAAATGGGCATCATGGACGAGGAGCGCCGCACCTCGGCCAATCTCGCCGCCTGCATCCACGCCGCGCGCAGCCGCGTCGTGTTCATCAACACCGGCTTTCTCGACCGCACCGGCGATGAAATTCACACCAGCATGGAAGCGGGTCCGGTGCCCCGCAAGGCGGATTTCAAATTCCTGCCCTGGTTGTCGGCCTATGAGGATCGCAACGTCGCCATCGGGCTCGCCTGCGGCTTTGCCGGGCGCGCCCAGATCGGCAAGGGCATGTGGGCCATGCCGGACCGCATGCACGACATGCTGGCGGCCAAAATCGCCCACCCCCGGGCCGGCGCCAGCACCGCCTGGGTGCCATCCCCCACCGCCGCCACCCTGCATGCGCTGCATTATCTGCGCATCGATGTCGCCGCCCGCCAGGCGGAACTGGCCGGCATGCAGGCGCCCGGGCTGGATGCGCTGCTTGCCCCGCCGCTGCGGCCGTCCGGCCAGACCTGGACCGCCGCTGATATCCAGGCCGAGCTCGACAACAACATCCAAGGTATTCTCGGCTACGTGGTGCGCTGGATAGACCAGGGCATAGGCTGCTCCAAGGTGCCGGATATTCACGATATCGGGCTGATGGAGGACCGCGCCACCCTGCGTATTTCCAGCCAGCATATTGCCAACTGGCTGCATCACGGTATCGTCAGCGCGGAACAGGTGGAGGCAGGCTTGCGCCGCATGGCCGTGCTGGTCGATCGTCAGAACGCGTCCGACCCCGCTTACCGCCCCATGGCCCCGGGTTACGATGGCCCGGCCTTCGCTGCCGCGCATGACCTGATTTTCCAGGGCCGCGCCCAGCCCAACGGCTACACCGAATTCATCCTGACCGCGCGTCGCCGTGACGCGAAGGCCCGCCATGGCTGACACGGCGCCGGAAGCGCCGGAAGGCCCGCTCTGCGCCAATTGCGCCACCCGCCTGCTCGGCCCCTATTGCCATGCCTGCGGCCAGCACCGGGAAGCGCATCACCGCTCGCTCCGTCATCTGATGGCGGAATTTCTCGAGAACCTGACCGAAACCGACAGCCGGCTATGGCGCACGCTCAGCCGCCTGGCCCTGCGCCCGGCCCGCCTGACGCGCGACTATATTGACGGCCACCGCGTGGCCGAAATTCCGCCGTTGCGGCTGTTTCTGGTAACGCTGGTGCTGGTCTTCGCGGTCGGGTCATTTGGCAGAAGCAACCACGCCTCCTTCGTCAACCTCAAGCATGACGCCCCACACATCGAGCAGGAAATCAACGGCATCACCATCAATCACCATCCCGGCCTGTCGCACTGGCTGCGCGACCATGTGGGCCACGCGGTCGAGAACCCGGACGAGGTGGTCCGCACCATGCGCGAATGGGCGGAACGCTTTGCGTTTCTGCTTCTGCCGCTTTCCGCGCTCAGCCTGAAGCTGCTGTTCCCCCTTCGCCGTGACGCGACACTCTATGACCACATGATTTTCACCCTGCATTCGCTCAGCTTCGCCGGCATGCTGATCGCGCTGGAAATGGTGCTGAACGGCCTGCCCATCATCAGCAGCTGGACCGGCGCGTTGCTGCTGCTGCTGCCCATCCATTTATTCACGCATATGCGCGGTCTGTACCAAATTTCCGTGCTGGGCACGCTGGTTCGCATGGCGGCACTTGGTATGATGACGCTGTTTTCGTTTCTGCTGATCATGTCCGCCCTGAGCTTGCTGTCACTGGCGCTGATCGGATAGCAAATCGGCTGGTTCCTCTCTGAAAAACAAGGCCCATTCCTGCCTCGTGCCCAGGCACCTCACCACCTGAAAGCCCTTTTCCGGCGCGTCACGCGGCCCGGCCTTCCAACCGGGCATCGCCCGGCCCTTTACGTCGCCTTTATGCCCCGGCCCCCGCTTTCCTCTCGTTTCCTTATGCCCGCCGCGCCATTCTCCCGCCGCAACCACCGGCGCGCACGCGGCACATGACAGACCTCATCGTCCTCCTCCTCTACGGCGCTTCCCTCTGGCTCATGCTGCCTTACGCCGCCGTCTGCGACCGTCTCTAGCAGGGGCGCCTGATGCCAAACCTCAT
>DAIDIQ010000037.1 GCA_027459285.1 Acetobacteraceae bacterium | reverse complement strand
CAATACGCTGGAGGACGACCCCGCGGTGCGCGCGCGGCTGAACGCGGCGGCAACCGCGCTGGTGATGCGGGCGCTGCCGGATTTGCGGCTGAAACTCGCCGATTTCATCGGCCGCGTGGTGGCCGGCTGGGACGCGGCGACTGTGACCGAAAGGCTGGAATTGCGGGTGGGGCGGGATTTGCAGTTCGTGCGGATAAACGGCACGCTGGTGGGGTTTCTGGTTGGGGGAATTCTTCAGGCGGTGCTGGGCGGATTGGGGGGATGAGGGAGGCGGCCGAGGCTAGATATTCAGCCGCCTGGCCAGAAGATGGCCGCAAGCGAGCAGACCGAGCCCCGCGGCGGTGAGGCATGCCATGCGATGGCGGTTGGTGAACATTTCCCAGCTTTTGCGTCTCGACTGATCATCGAACCGCCCATGCGCGCCATAAGGCCCGGGAACCGGCGCGAACAGGTTGGCGGGCGCATGCGCGGGAAGGGTTTCGTTGGTCAACTGCCCGGAATAGCCGGCGCTGGCCAGGTAGCGGTCGATCAGGCCGGGGGAGACGCGGTTGGCGAGAATGGCCTTGACGGTAGGGAGGCCGACCCAGACGTCACGCCGGCGGTGCGTCGCGGCGAAATAGATCGCGCGCGCTGGCACCTCGGGCTCGAAGATCGGCGCGACCGGGCGGGCCTTGACGCCCATTTTGTTCATTGCCCAGTCGAATTGGGGGGTATTCACGGCCGGGAGATCAACCATCGTCAACTGAATGTTCAGCTTGTCGTGAATTATTTCAGAGCGCAGTGAATCCGTGAAGCCACGGATGGCCGCCTTCGCGCCACAATAGATGGCCTGCAGGGGAACCGAGCGATAGGCGAGCGCCGAGCCAATGTTGATGATGGTGCCACGATTGCGCGTCCGCATGCGTGACAGCGCGGCCATCATGCCGTGTACCTGGCCGAGATACGTGACTTGCGTGCCGCGTTCGACTTCGTCCGCGGTCAGCTTCGATACGGGCGAGAAGACGGTCGCCATCGCCACGTTCACCCATACGTCTATCGGTCCCAACTCGGATTCAGCCCGGGTCGCTGCCGCCTCCACCGCCGCGGCATCGGCCACATCGGTGGGAATGGCGATGGCGCGCACACCATGCGCCGCCTGCAAGGCGGCGGCGGCCCGACTTAGCCGGTCGGGGTCACGCGCCAGCAGCGCCACATCATAGCCATGTTTGGCGAATTCCTCGGCCGTGGCGCGACCAACACCCGCACCCGCGCCGGTAATAACAACAATTTTAGTCATGAATATTCCTTAATATAATCGTGCGTCATCTCAATTCGTGCGACCGCGCGGAATAGGGACGGCATGGCACGGTGCGGCCACCGACCCCTTGCCTGAGGTCATGGGGCAATAGATAGGGACGGCGCGGGGGCGATGCAGCCACGTCGCTTCACTTTTTTCGGGAGGCGCGTTGCGTGGCTGAGAGGCTTGGGAAGATTTTGTTCTTTTTGAAGTCCGGCACCGGCCCGCATGCTTACGTGAAGTCCGGCACCGGCCCGCATGCTCACCTGAAGTCCGGCACCGGCCCGCACCCCCACCCGGCCACCCATGGCAGTGTACGCTCGTGGGTGGCCGGGTGGGGGCGCGGGCCGGTGCCGGACTTTTTTTTAAGCTGAGTCACGACCAAAAACGTTCGTGCCTTTGGGTCAGGGTTCCCTGGCTTGTGCATCCGGCCCTTCATCCAGGAAAGTCGCCGCCTCCGGCGGGGCTTAGTGTCCGCTGATTCGCGCCGAGGTGCGGGCGGCGTGGGCGCGGATGGCGGCTTGTTTACGTCGCGCCGCTTCACTGGCGGGGGCCATGACTGGCTGAATATTGGCGCCATCGGTTGGCAGAAGGGTGGCCGTGGTGCCCTGCGGCAGGAATAGTGGCCTGGCGCTGTAGCTGAAAACATCGAAGGTCGGGTCGTCGGTCTCGGTCGCGGTGGCGGCGACCGCGTGGTAGCGGCCATTGATGATGCCGGGGCTGAGATTGAAGGTCATGAAGCCAAATTGCTCGATCGCGGCGATCAGCGCGGCGCCGGTTTCAGGGTCGGTATAGCCTGGTGCCGCGGCAAGCTTGTGCATGTTGTGGTATCCGCCGCCGCCGATGACGAAAAAGGGGATGGTGATGCCGGGCGCGATCTGTTTTTCTATTCTTTGATAATTATGCACATGCGCGGTGAGCACCATATTGGGAATGCGCCCGGTGGCGTTGATGGCGTCCTGCAGTTCCTGCGCCATGGTCGGGCTGCCGGAGTGGAAATCGTCGAAGGAGTAGATGGGGTGATGAACGGCGATGATGAGGGCGCGGGCCGGGTCCGCCGCTTGCATTTGCGCGTGAAGCCAGGCGCGCTGGGTGGCATCGAATTCCCCGTGTTCCGGGACGTTGCTGTACAGGCCGATGATGGTGGCAAATGGGGTGGTCAGCGCATGGTAGAAAAAGGGCTGCGCCATGGCGGCGCGGCCACTATCCTGTGATTCCGGGGAATAGACCGGGCTGCCATCCTGGTTCGGGGTGGCGACGAAATTGCGATGGAAACCTTCGAGCGAGACCGACCGGGCGTTCAGCGGCGCGCCATCATGGTTGCCGGGAATGCCGAGAATTGGCAGAGGATAGCGGCTGTACGGGTCATAGAATTGGGCATAATATTGGTCGGTTTCGCCGTTGAAATAAATGACGTCGCCCAGATGGTAGAAGAAACTCGGCGCGAGCGAGGCGCCGTTGGGTTGCGGGCTCGCGAGCGCGGCTTCCATGGCGGCGGCAACGGCGGCTTGCGGATCCGGATTTTTCACGCCGCCCGTATCACCCACGCAGTGAAATGTCATATTGCCGGCCTGCGTGATTTCCGTGACCTCTGCCGCGGGCAGGATGGCGGCAAGGTCCCAGGGGGCGGGATTGGCATGGCCGTCCGCGAATTGCGCCGGAATGGGCTGAAAGGCGTCCACATGCGGCAGGGCGATGTGGGCGAGCGAGGCGCCGGGTTGGCGGGGACGGTGGGCGTGGGACATGCGGGGCGGTCCTTGCCGGCTTGGTTGTTGATGACGGCCAGACTAGCACGGCAAGGCGCGGTGGTTGAGGAACATTGGATGACGGGTGCGTCGTGCGTGCGGGCGGGTGCCGGCCGTGTCGATGCGACACGGGCGGCGCGATGTCCTGGTTGACAGATTATGTTATGTTATATCATACCGCCCTGCCCCGCCCCTTCGTCCGAGCGCCGTATGACCCGTGCCGACCTGTTGCTTGCCGCGACCGCCCTGAGTTTTCTGCCGAGCGTGGTTTTGGCGAAGACGGCTCAATCGCCGCATACGGCGAAGCCCGATACCGAGACCGTGGTGGTGACGGCGAGACGACTGAACCTGGCGCGCAACCATATCCAGCCCAGCCTGGGCGCGACGGTGCACGTGCTGGACGCCAAGGCGCTGGCGCAGGTGGCGCAGGGTGAGAACGCGCCGCTGAATACGGTGCTGCTGCAGGTGCCGGGCGTGGCCGAGGACAGCTTCGGCCAGATTCACGTGCGCGGGGACCATAATGATGTGCAATACCGACTGGATGGGGTGGAGTTGCCGGAAGGGCTGGCGGTTTTCGGGCAGGCGTTGGAAAGCCGGTTCGCGCAATCGCTGAACCTGATCGACGGGGCGCTTCCGGCGCAATATGGGTTTTTGCAAGCCGCCGTGATCGATATCACCGCGCGCACCGGGGCGAGCAACCCGGGGGCGGATGTCTCGGTCTATGGCGGGGCGCGTGACTATTTCGACAGCGCGATCGATTACGGTAAGCGGGAGGGCGCGTGGGATTTATACGTGACCGGGGATTTTCTCCACACGCGGGTCGGAATCGAGAACCCGACGGGCAATTTCAATGCCGTGCATGATTTGAGCAACCAGTATCATGGGCTCGCGCACCTGTCGTATATCGTGGACCCGGCGACACGCATCAGCCTGATCGCGGGTGTTTCCAACGCGGAATTCCAGATTCCGAATAATCCGGGCCAGGTGCCGTCACTCGGCTATACCTATGATGGCGTGACCAGCGCCAATAGTGCGTCGCTGACCGAACATCAGCGCGAGATCACCGATTTCGGTATTTTATCGCTGCAACAGCAATTCGGCGCCTTGAATGTGCAGACCGCGTTGTTTTCCCGCTATTCGTCTTTGTATTTCACGCCGAGCCTGCCTGGTGACCTGCTGTTCACCGGCATAGGCCAGACGGCGGCGCGCAGTGTGTGGTCGAACGGCGTTCAGGGCGATGCCAGCTGGGATATCGCGATCAATCACACGCTGCGCTTTGGCTATTCGTTTACGGTCGAGCGCAGTATTTCCAACACCATGTCCGAGGTGTTTCCGCTGGATGCGACGGGACGACAGATTGGCGATATGCCGATCTCGATCGCGCAGGGGTCTGGCCGGACCGGCACCGTCTATGGGGTTTATTTGCAGGATGAATGGCATCTGACCCCGAACCTGACCCTGAATTACGGCGCGCGTTTCGATGGTGTGAACGAGTTCACGCACGGGGAGCAACTGAGCCCGCGGGTGAACCTGGTATGGCAGGCGACACGCGCCACGACACTGCATGCGGGCTATGCCCGCTATTTCACGCCACCACCCTTTGAGCTGGTGGCGGCGAGCAACCTCACGGCATTCAGCCACACCAGCGCCGCGCCCGGCGTGTTGCAGGACAACACCGTGAGAAGCGAGCACGACAATTACTATGATGCCGGCATCGACCGGACGCTGCTGCCAGGCTGGCATGTGGGAATTGATGGGTATTTCAAGCAGGCGACAAACCTGATCGATGAGGGGCAGTTCGGGGCGCCGATTATTCTGTCTGCATTCAATTATCGCCTGGGTCAGGTGGGCGGGGTGGAGCTGAGCACCGATTACAATCACGGGCCATGGAGCGCGTACGCAAATGTCGCGTATTCACGGGCCATCGGCAAGGATATCATCAGTTCCCAATTCAACTTCGCTCCGGATGAGCTGGCGTATATCGCACAGCACTGGATTCATCTTGATCATGACGAACGCTGGGCGGGATCTGGCGGGGTGGCCTATACGGTGCTGCCCGGCCTGCCGGACCAGGCCAATCTCTCGGCCAATCTGGTGGTTGGCAGCGGCTTGCGCGCCAGCGGCACGGTGCCGAACGGGCTGGCGCTGCCGGGGTATTATGTCATCAATCTGTCCTATGCGCAGAAGCTGGGTTTTCTGCCATGGCCGGGATTATCCGCCCGGCTGGACGTGCTCAATCTGCTCGATCGCAGCTATGTCATCCGAGATGGCAGCGGGGTTGGGGTTGGGGCGCCGCAGTTCGGGTTGCGGCGGACCCTGTTGGTTGGGTTGACACAGCATTTCTGACCCAGGCTTTCGGCGCAGGGCTTGGCTGTAAGCCATGCGCAATCGCGCGAAATTCGCACCGCACCGCCAGGCGGTGCTTGACCGCGGGCCGCCTGGCTTGGTCAGGTATCAGCAGAGCCGGCGGCCGCCGGCAGTCAACCAACGGGGAAGTTATTCATGCGCTTTCGTTTCATGCTGGCCAGCGCGCTGGCCGCCATAAGTGTGGCCGCTTTGCCAGCCATGGCCGCCTCGCCGCAACCGCAGGGCCACTATCATCTGTATACCGCGCACAACACACCGGTTCCTTTGGCGGCGGGCCAGACCATGGAGTATTTCGGCGGCCAGGTGATCAGCAACGTCAATGTCGTCGCCGTGATGTGGGGACCGAACGTGCCATCGGCCACCGTCCAGGGCATCGGCGGGTTCTTTCAGGCGCTGGTCAACAGCACCTATGTGGACCAACTGGCGCAATATTCGACGGTGGGTATTACCGGGGTGAATGGCGACCCGGGGACCAACCAGACCATCGGGCGGGGCACGTTCGGTGGCACGGTCACGATCACGCCGGTGAATACCTCAACCCATCTGAGCGATACCGCCATCCGCAAGGAACTGGTCGGCCAGATCCGCGCCGGCAAGCTGCCGCGGCCGAGCGCGAACATGCTGTATATGATTTATTTTCCGCAAAACATCGTCATTACCCTGGGCGGCGGTCGGTCATGCCTGAGCTTTGGCGCCTATCATGAGGCGGTGTTGGGCAAGCCGAACAAGAACAATGTTTTCTATGGCGTGATGCCTGATTGTGGCGGCGGGTTCACCAGCACCACGAATGTGACGAGCCACGAATTCGCGGAGTCTGTTTCCGACCCGATCCCCACCCCGGGGTCCAATCCGGCTTTTCCTCAGGCTTGGAACACCTCGAACGGGTATGAAATCGGCGATCTGTGCGAGGCGTATAGCGGCACCTTGACCGACAGCACCACGAATACGTCCTATACCGTTCAGGAAGTGTTTCAGAACACGACGGGCGCGTGCGGCACGGGTAATTTTACCAGCCCGTAAGGCGGCCACGCACAGGCGTGCCAAACTCCGGGCGGCCATGGTGCCGCCCGGAATGACACGCCTTGGCTTGTTTTGACGTCGGATAATGTCGAGACTGACATGAGTTTTGCGGTGGCCCTGGGGTTCGCCTGAACCTTTGCCGGGGGCGCGGACCGGGCACGACCGGGCCAATTCGATGCCGTGACTGAGTGGGCCGAGCTTGAGCCGCCTGTGCGGACCTGTTCGCCATGCGCCAAGCGCACGCTTTATGACTGAGCTGCGCGACGCACGCTGGAGTCGGGTCGCGCATCCCGGCTGCTTCGGGAGACATGCTTGCCAGACGGGCGCCGCTTGGCGTGTATGCGCCAGGATTCGAGGAGACGCCGCCCGCCATGCATGCCCCGGCCGAGACGACCAAGCCCCGCAGCCAGACCTGGTTTTTCGGCCATTCCACCGGCCTCGCCACGCTCAGTTTCACCGAAGCCTGGGTCGGGTTTTCCTATTACGGCATGATGTCGCTGCTGACGCTGTATATGACCAGCTACCTGCTGAAGGCGCCGCATGAGGCGCATATCCTGTTCTTCGCGCCGTTTCATGCGTTTCTGAACGGGCTTTACGGCAACCGGCAGGGGCCGGCGCTGGCATCGTCGGTGACCGGGCTCTATTCGGCCCTTGCCTATGGCGTGCCTGTGTTGGGCGGCATGCTGGCGGATAATTTCCTGGGCCGCACGCGCACCATCGTGCTGGGCGCGGTGCTGATGACGGCCGGGCATTTGCTGATGGCCTTCGAATCGACGTTCTTGATTGCGCTGGCCCTGATCATTGCCGGCATGGGGTGCGCCGGCACCATCAAGGCGCAGGTCGGGGGGCTGTATTCGATCGAGGATACGCGCCGGGCCGATGCGTATCAGGTGTTTTTGTTACTGTTCAACATCGCGGTGATCATTGCCCCCCTGGTGTGCGGCACGCTGGGCGAAAGCTATCATTGGAGCTGGGGGTTCGGCGCCGCCGGGGTGGGCATGGCGGTCGGGCTCGTGGTGTATCTTGCCGGGCAGAAAACCTTGCCGCCGGAGCCGGTTCGGTTGAAACGGGCCGAGCGCACCGCCGCGAGCCACCCCGCCCTGACCCGCAGAGAGAAAAAAACCCTGATCGTGCTGGCGCTGCTGCTGCCGGTGCTGGCGATTTCCGCCATCGGCAACCAGGAGATTTTCAACGGCTACATGATCTGGGGGAAAAAATATTATCAGCTTGTGTTCTTTGGCCATGTCATGCCGGTGGCGTGGCTGCTGTCGCTGGATGCGTTCATCAGCTCCGGCATGATTTTCGGCGTGCTGATGTTCTGGCGCTGGTATGAAAAACTGCGTGGGCCGGTGGACGAGATCGTGAAAGTGGCGATTGGCGCCGGCTTCAATGCGGTGGCGCCGTTGCTGTTGGCCGTCGCCTCGTTGCTTGCGGATCAGGGCCACCATAAGGTTGGCCTGATCTGGGGGGTGGGCTTTCACCTGGTCAATGATCTCGGCTTCTCGAATGTCTATGCCATTGGCATGTCGCTTTATTCCCGCTCGGCGCCGAAGCGCATGGGGGCGACGGTGGTGAATGCATTTGTTCTGCATATTTTCCTTGCCAATCTTTTCGTCGGCTATCTGGCCGGCCTACTCGAGTCGATGTCGGCACCGTCATTCTGGCTGTTGCATGCCGGCTTGATCGCCGGCGCGGCGGTTATTCTGATTGTATGCGCGCGGATTTTCCGGCCGATTCTGGCACCCGTTGGCGCGGACGAGCCTGATTTGGCCGAGGTGGCGGGTTAGACCAGGTCACGCCGCGCCATCTCAAAGCGCGTGCAGGTCATGCACCGCGCGGCGTTGCCAGTCGGCGAAGGCCGGACCATCGAAGCGCCGCAGCAAAAACCGATAGGTCTCGAACGCAAGCGCCGTGCACCCCTTGGCGGCCTCGACGGCGGCCAGCCCATACAGGCCTGCCGCGGCGCGGCGCCCGCGTTGCACGGAAAGCGGCGCGGTGAGCGGCGCGACATGATAGGCCAGCAAAGCCCGATCGACCGCGTTGACCGCTGCCTGATAGGCTGGCCCCTGGCAGCCCGGCGCTGCGCGATATTGGCCGAGCAGGCCCGGCAACGAATCGGCGTGCGCGGCGCCGGCAACCAGGGGCAGGGCGAGAAGCATGACAATGCGACGCATGCAGCGAGTTTAGCCTGGCCACCCCCTGGCCACCAGCATGTCATACCCCCACTTACCGATAAGCGCGGGCGATCGCGGTCGGCACACCGAGTGGTTGCATGCGCGAGGCAGGCGATGCGGACGAAAAGCGAAACCGCGTTGACTTTCAGGTAGCTTCCGCACGCCATAGTCTGGGGAGATCAGGACCGCTGGCGGCGACGCTGGCGACCGTGAATTGACGCGACGCGCTGCGCGTCGTGCTGGCTCGATGAAACGGGGACGCGACGGAACGGGGTGACCGGGACGGCGCCGTAGAACTGGAGGTTGGCGTGCAGACTACGCCTGCAATGGATGCCGCAAACTTGCCGGGTTGGGACCCGGCCCGGGCCAACGCCATCATCGATGGCCTGAAACAGACCGAAGGGGCGGCGTTGCCCATTCTGCACGCGTTGCAGGCGGAGTTCGGCTATGTGCCGCATCCGGCGGAAGCGATGATGGCGGACGCGCTTAATCTGTCGCGCGCCGAGATCCGCGGCATCATCAGCTTCTACCATGATTTCCGGCGCGCGCCGGGCGGGCGGCATGTGCTGAAACTGTGCGTGGCGGAAGCCTGCCAGTCCATGGGCGGACCGGGCGCGGCGGAGCGCCTGTTGCACCGGCTGGGCATTGGCTGGGGCGAAACCACCGAGGATGGCAGCCTGACGGTGGAAAAGGTTTATTGCCTGGGGTTGTGCGCCTGCGCGCCGGCGGCGCTGTTGGACGAAACACCGATTGGCCGCGTTGACGATGATGCGCTGACGCTGCTGGCCGCCGACGCGGCGGGAGACCGGGCATGACGACGCTTTATCTGCCGCGCGACGCGGCGGCGCTCGCGCTGGGCGCGGACCGGGTGGCGGCGGCGATTATGCGCGAGGCAGCGGCGCGCGGGCTGTCTGTCACGCTGGTCCGCACCGGCACGCGCGGCGCCGTGTGGCTGGAGCCGTTGCTGGAAGTGGCAACCGCGAATGGCCGCGTGGGGTATGGCCCGATGCGCGTGGCCGACGTGCCAGGCGTGCTGGATGCCATTGCCGCGGACGGCGCGCATGCGCTGTGCATCGGGCCGGTGACGGCGCATCCCTGGTTTGCCAACCAGACCCGGCTGACCTTCGCCCGTTGCGGCGTCATCGACCCGGTTTCCGTGGCCGATTACGAGGCGAACGGGGGTGTGGCGGGGCTTAAGCGGGCGCTGGCCATGGGCGGGGCGGCGATCGTCGAGGAGGTTAAGACATCCGGCTTGCGCGGGCGGGGCGGCGCCGGCTTTCCCACCGGCATCAAATGGAACACGGTGCGCGGCGCCCCGGGCGGACAGAAATACATCGTCTGCAATGCCGATGAAGGCGATAGCGGCACCTTTGCCGACCGCATGCTGATGGAAGGCGACCCGCTTTGCCTGATCGAGGGCATGGCCATTGCCGGCATCGCGGTGGGCGCGACCAAGGGGTATGTCTATATCCGCTCGGAATATCCGCACGCGGTGGCGACCATGCGGGCCGCCATTGTGGCGGCGCGCCGGGCCGGGCTGCTGGGCGATGATGTTCTGGGCAGCGGCATTGCCTATGACATGGACGTGCGGGTGGGCGCCGGCGCCTATATATGCGGCGAGGAGACCAGCCTGCTCGATAGCCTGGAAGGCAAGCGTGGCATGGTGCGCGCGAAGCCGCCATTGCCGGCGCTGGCCGGGCTGTTCGGCAAACCCACCGTGGTGAACAACGTGCTTTCGCTGGCCAGCGTGCCGTGGATTTTGACGCATGGCGGCAAGGCCTATGCCGAGTATGGGCAGGGCCGATCGCTGGGCACCCTGCCGGTGCAACTGGCGGGCAATGTGAAGCGCGGCGGGCTGATTGAGTTGCCGTTCGGGCTGAGCCTGCGCAGCCTGGTTGATGAGTGGGGGCACGGCACGGCGACCGGGCGGCCATTCCGCGCCGTGCAGGTGGGCGGCCCGCTGGGCGGGTATTTTCCCGACCGGTTGATGGATACCGCGCTGGATTATGAGGCGATGGCGGCCGCTGGTGGTTTGCTGGGCCATGGTGGCGTGGTGGTGTTCGACGATAGCGTGGATCTGCTGGCGCAGGCGCGCTTCGCGTTTGAGTTTTGCGCCGCTGAAAGCTGCGGCAAATGCACCCCCTGCCGGATTGGCGCGGTGCGCGGCATGGAGGTGGTGGACAAGATCGCCGCTGGCCGCGATTTGAGCAAGAATTTCACGCTGCTGGACGATTTGTGTGAGACAATGACCGACGGCAGCCTGTGCGCGATGGGCGGGCTGACGCCGGTGCCGGTGCTGACCGCGCTGCGCAACTTCCCCGAGGATTTCGAACGGGCCGGCCGCAAGCTGGCCGCCGACTGAAGGAGCCGACCATGACACTGATCCGTGAACTGGATTACGGCACCCCGATCCGCGTAGCGGACGAGACCGTGACACTGACCATCGATGGGCAAAGCGTGACCGTGCCGAAAGGCACGTCGGTGATGGCCGCGGCGATGACGTTGGGCACGCAAATTCCGAAATTATGCGCGACCGACAGCCTGGAGCCGTTCGGGTCGTGCCGGCTCTGCCTGGTGCAGATCGAGGGGCGGCGGGGCTACCCCGCTTCCTGCACCACGCCCGCCGAAGCCGGCATGGTGGTGCATACCCAGAACGAGGCGGTGGCCAAGCGCCGGCGTAACGTGATGGAGCTATATATCTCGGATCATCCGCTGGATTGCCTGACCTGTTCGGCCAATGGGGACTGCGAATTACAGGACATGTCCGGCAAGGTTGGCCTGCGGGAGGTTCGCTATGGGTATGACGGGGTGAACCACACCCATGCGCCGAGCGACGAAAGCAACCCCTATTTCACCTTCGAGGCCAGCAAGTGCATCGTCTGCTCGCGCTGCGTGCGCGCCTGCGAGGAGACCCAGGGCACGTTTGCCCTGACCATCGACGGGCGGGGCTTCGCCTCGAAGGTCGCCACCGGCGGGCCCGATTTCTTCAACTCGGAATGTGTCTCCTGCGGCGCCTGCGTGCAGGCCTGCCCGACCGCGACGCTGAACGAAAAATCGGTCATCGCGCTCGGCACGCCGGAACATTCGGTGGTCACCACCTGCGCCTATTGCGGGGTCGGGTGCTCTTTCAAGGCGGAAATGAAGGGCGATCAGGTGGTGCGCATGGTGCCCTACAAGGATGGCCGCGCCAATGAAGGCCACTCCTGCGTCAAGGGCCGCTTCGCCTTCGGCTACGCGACCCACAAGGACCGCAAGCTGAAACCGATGATCCGCGCCAAAATCACCGACCCCTGGCGCGAGGTCAGTTGGGAGGCGGCGATCAGCCACGCGGCCGCCGAATTCAAGCGGATCCAGGCGAAATACGGGCGGGATTCGATCGGTGGCATCACCTCCTCGCGCTGCACCAACGAGGAAACCTACCTGGTCCAAAAACTCGTGCGGGCCGGCTTCGGCAACAATAACGTCGATACCTGCGCCCGCGTCTGTCATTCGCCCACCGGTTACGGGTTGAAGGCGACGTTCGGCACCTCCGCCGGCACCCAGGAATTCGCCTCGGTCGCGCACGCTGACGTGATTTTCGTGATCGGCGCCAACCCGACCGACGGCCACCCGGTATTTGCCTCTCGCATGAAAAAGCGCCTGCGCGCGGGCGCGAAGCTGATCGTCGCGGATCCGCGCCGGATCGACCTCGTGAAGTCGCCGCATATCGAGGCCGATCACCATTTGCCGCTCAAGCCCGGCACCAATGTCGCGCTGCTCAACGCGCTGGCCCACGTGATCGTGACCGAGGGCCTGGTGGCGGAGGCGTTCGTGGCCGAGCGCTGCGACACCGAGGCATTCGCGATCTGGCGGAATTTCGTCGCCGAGCCGCGCAATTCCCCCGAGGCGATGGCCGCCACCATCGGGGTTCCCGCCGCCGATATCCGCGCCGCGGCCCGGCTTTATGCCACCGGCGGCAATGCCGCCATTTTCTATGGTCTCGGCGTCACCGAGCACAGCCAGGGCAGCACCACCGTCATCGCGCTGGCCAATCTCGCCATGGCCACCGGCAATATCGGACGTGAGGGGGTGGGCGTGAACCCCCTGCGTGGCCAGAATAATGTCCAGGGCAGTTGCGACATGGGCAGCTTCCCGCATGAATTCCCCGGCTATCGGCACGTGTCGATCGACCAGGTGCGGGAATCGTTTGAATCCGCCTGGGGCGTACCCCTGCAGGCCGAGCCGGGCATGCGCATTCCGAACATGATCGACGAGGCGGTGGGCGGCGGTTTCAAGGGGCTTTATGTCCAGGGCGAGGATATCGCCCAGTCCGACCCGGATGTGCAGCACATCACCGGCGGCTTGCGCGCTATGGAATGCGTGGTCGTCC
>DAIDIQ010000300.1 GCA_027459285.1 Acetobacteraceae bacterium | reverse complement strand
GCGTGAACGTGCCCGCACCCTGATCGGCCTTTCCCCCTGATTTTCACGACGCGCCCGAAGCGGCCGCATGATGGCCGGCCTCATGATTTTTGATTCAAATCAAAGTCGGAATGACTTTTCTTGGGCAAATTAGAGGGTGCATCCAAAAAAGGAGGCTGGTCATGGCTATGATACTCAGACTGTCCCCTGAGGCGGATCGCCGCAGGGCAGATTCACCCAAACCTGCTACCCCGCTCGATAAAGCGTGGCCGGAACGGTTCAGGTCCGGCTGGAACCGCACCGGTGGGCGCGCGTTGCTCCGAGCGGGTCTGCTGATCGGGACGGCCCTCCCCTTGCATGCCGCGCTGGCAACCGACTGGCAGACCGTCGTCAACAATGCCGTCATCGCACCCCAGGCGGTGGCGAGCGGCGCAACCCCCTATTTCTTCAGCTACAACCAGCCAGCGGTCAATCAGGCCGGCAAGGTCGTCTTCCGCGCCCGAGCCAAACCGCCCGGGGGGCAGGGCGGCAACGAGGCCACGACGCAGGGAGTTTATTACCGACAGATGTCACAGGCTAATTCCCAGGTCGGCATCGTCGTTGACAATACCGGCGTTCCTGTGCCCGCACCCAACAACACGGGCGCAACCTTCGTCGAGTTTCCATCGACCGCGCGGATCGACAGCGTGACCGGCATGGTCGCGACGCGTGGTCAGTCACAGGGTGTGTTCACCTTGCCCGATGGCACTAAGGAGGGCACATCCGGCATCTTTGCAACGCCGGGTGACACGCTGACCACCGCCGCCAGCCAGTTGGGAAATATCCCTGAATACAGCTATTTTCAGGTCCCCGACACAGCGCCCGGCACTCGCTTCGATCAGTTTCCCGGCTCGCCCGCGCCGCTCCGCAACCGCTACGTCGTGTTCAAGGGAAATTACACCGTGGCCGATGTCGCAATGACCGGCGTTTTCTATCGCGATATGCTGACATCCGGAGGCACCGCCCCAGTGCAGCTGATTGCCAATACCGGCACTGCCATTCCGGGCGGGGCTGGCGCTGTTTTCGGCTCCACCGCCCCGCCGAGTGCTGCGACAGATCCCGGCAATGGCCGCTCCAAAGTGGTATTCGCCGGCTTCGACAATGAAGACGCGCCGACCGCCGGTGGCATCTACATCGGCTATCTGGACCGGCCCCAGTCCTTGCGACCCATCATCTCGCTCGGCGATGTCGTGCCGGGCGCGCCCGGCTTCGTTTTCACCGGGTTCGGCGAGGCGCTGTCGTTTGACGGACGGTTTGTCAGCTTCTGGGGCAGTTGGGGCAAATCGAAAAAAATCGTCCACAAGGACTGCCCCACCGACGGCAACAAATATCTGATCGCGTATTGTCTGGAACAATACCCCAACGGCGCCAACCTGGTCGAAAGCGTCAACCAGGGCGTGTTTCGCGCCGACACGCAGAACCAGACCATCCAGATGGTCGCACGAACTCAGAAACCCACCGGCTTCACCGATTTTCTCTACTGGACCTATTCCGGCAAGCCGCCCGGCTCTCCCGGCGGAGACGATGCCGAACTGCCGCGCTGGCGGTCCTCCGCCTTCACCGCCGTGACGTCGCGCGCCATGGCGTTCAAGGGCCAGAAAGCCAACATAGACGGGGTCTATGTGTATCGGCTGGGCAAAGTCCAGACCGTGCTCGATACCACGATGGACGGCCAACTGATCGACCCCATGGCGCCCTCGGGCTCGCTCGTCTCCGCGATCGGCCTGGAACGCGACGGGTTCCGCGGCGGCTGGCTGACCGTCAGCGCCGGCATGACGAACACGACCACCGCCGAAACCTGGGCCGGGATTTATGCGCATAATTGCGGCAAGGTCTGTTCGGTCTGGTGACCCGAGAGCGCATCACTGTTGGGCGGAATAACGCGATGCAAGAATTCACTCGATAAGCCGTGGTTGACGCGGTTCCAGTCAGACTGGCGCCGCGTCAACATCATCGGGCCGAAGACGCCCGTGGCCCGATCAGTGCCTCACCACCGCACCCGGCACTGTCATCAGCTTCACGTCAGGTAAAAACAAGCGCGTTCTTTTTGTGAACAAAAAGAACCAAAAAATCCCTGTGCCATCCTCTCGTGCGCGGCCGATGCTCCGTGGCAACGCTCACGAGCCCGTGAGCGTGTAAGAATTCTCTGAATGAGTTCCGAGTTAAGTAAAAAAAGATTTAGTGTGTGAAACAGCATTCTCCCTAAGCCGGCTGCTGGCCTGGATTTTTCTTTAAGGTGTCGTTCCGTCAGAAGCGTCTGTCGGAGACACACGCAATGCGCGAACACACGTCACGCGCGATGTGCTTTTTTCCGGCCATGATGCCCCTCGCCCCGGCGCACGATCGCAAGACAGGCGAAATTTTGAGCAATTCACCAGTTAATGCATGGGTCGCCCAAGGAATTTATTGAAAAAGCCAACCCCAGGTCACGCTCGCCCCCTCAACCTCGACTCCGCAACCGGATTTCGCACCGCAACACACCAAAGCCGCCGATTTTCTCCTCGCAAACCATCCCATGCAAATACCGCCGTCATCCATTTTTCATGGGCGTCCTCTTGACTTATCTTAAGCTAGGGTATGGATGTCTGCCAACCACGTCAGAGCAGTCGTCCAACGGCGAACCATTGCAATTGCACGCGGGGATGCACAGGAAATGACCGACCTCACCAGCCCGGAAAACCGCGCCGCCTTTCACGTCGGCCTCTATACCCTGTCCGAAGTGCCGCAGATTGCGCCGCACCATGCGACCACCGCCGATTTTCTCCCCTCGGGCCAGATCGGCACGATCACCGGCACTATCACCAACCCGGTTTCCGTCGGCTATGGCAATTACGCCCCCACCCTCACCATCACCGCAACCGGCGCCATAACCCCCATCGGCAGCGGCAATGACGGCGTCACCGCACTCACCCTCCTGGACAGCGGCGACGCGGCATTCAATGACGGCTTCATCACCGGCGGAGCCGGTATCAACTTCGGCTACTACGGCGGCAACGGCGGCATGGGCGCTGAACTGTCCGCCGGCACGCTCGATAATAACGGCACAATCCTCGGCGGTGCTGGTGGCTTCGGTATGACGACTGACGGCGCCGGCGGCGCGGGCGTTTCCCAGTCCGGCGGTACACTTGATAATGCCGGCGCGCTTGTCGGCGGCCAGGGCGGCGGCTTCTCGGGCACCGGCGGCGCGGGCGCCGCCCTGTCCGGCGGCACGCTCATCAATGCTGGCGCCATTATCGGCGGCGTTGGTGGCTTTGGCGGCTTCGCCAGTCCCGCAGGCGCTGGCGGCACGGGCGCCGCCCTGTCCGGCGGCACGCTCATCAACACCGGCACACTCCTCGGCGGTGCACCAGGAGCATACGGGATCGCCGGTGTCGGTGCCACGCTCTCATCCGCGACCCTGATCGACCAGGGCGGCCTCATCGCCGGCCATGCCGGGGCAGACGCCATCCAGTTCGGCGCCCTCGCCGCCACGCTGGAACTCTACGCCGGCGCCCACTTCATGGGGGCCGTCGTCGCCAATGCTGCTGTCGCCGATGTGCTCGATCTCGCCGGCCCCACCCCCGGCACCCTTTCCGGCCTCGGCACCGAATACCAGAATTTCTCCACCCTCGAAATCGCCGCCAACAGCGACTGGACCCTCGCCGGCACCAATAATTTCGCCGG
>DAIDIQ010000284.1 GCA_027459285.1 Acetobacteraceae bacterium | reverse complement strand
CGGGCTCGTGATGGGCACGCGCTGCGGCACGCTGGACCCTGGTGTTGTGATTTACCTGCAGCGACAATATGAGCTGAGCGCCACCGAGGTGGAGCATATTCTTTATGCCGAATCCGGCTTGCTGGGTGTTTCCGGCATTTCAGCCGATATGCGTGAGCTGTTGGCAAGCGGTGCGCAGGCGGCGCATGAGGCGGTTGATCTGTTTGTCTATCGCATCGCCCGGGAGGCGGGGGCGCTGGCGGCGTCGCTCGGCGGGGTGGACGGGTTCGTGTTTACCGCCGGCATTGGCGAACACGCCGCGGCGATCCGCAAGGCGGTGTGCGCGCGCCTCGCCTGGCTTGGGGTGGTGCTGGACGAGCCGGCGAACAAGGACGCGGCGGCGGTGATTTCCGCGCCGTTAAGCCGGGTCGAGGTGCGGGTGATGCCGACCGACGAGGCGGCAATGATACTGCGCCATGCATTGGCGGTGGTGAACGAAGGCGCTGGATGACCAGGAGCCAGCCACCGAGAAATGGTGACTTTTTGAGGAAGGTTGCACGAGACGCGCTCGTTCCTGCACCGATTTCATCGGCCAGGCGGGGCATTTATTTCCCAGTCAGACGGCAGCCTGTCGGATCCTGATTCCGACCACGCGAGCCCGACATTGCGGTGAACGCAAGGCCCGGCTTCTCAAGGCTTTAGGGGTGCCTGATGCGAGGGAGACGGAAGCCGTTTCGCACACCCGGGAGCTCATTGATCCGAGGAGAAATATGAAATCTGAGAAAATATCCGGCGTGCAAACCTGACTGCTAAGCCGCCTGGGCGGCCTTGAATGTGGCGCGGAGCCAATGTTGTTCGGACTCCTTGTAGTCGGCCAGGCAGTGCACGCCGATATGACGGAGCAGGATGCGCCGGTCCCAGACCGTGGTGTGCTGGCAGAGTGACGTGCCGGCATGCGGGTCGGCGGCGGCGTGGGCGAGGCAGCGGGTGATGAGGCCGGGGCCGGTGGAAAGCCAGAGCATGTCCTGATCGCCGCGCAGGATGGATTGGGTGGCGTGATCGAGTGCCGCGCGCAGCACCGGATGGCCGGGGGCGGCGGCGATGAAATTATTGCCGATGGTGCCGAGATATTCCCGATAAAAGACAAGAGTTTTGCCGGGCGGGAGAAGCGCGTCGAGTGGGGCGACGCAGCGGTCATCGGCGTCGGCGTAGATGCCGCCATTGGTGTGCAGATAGGCGAGGCGGAACAAATCTGCCTTCATCGCCGGGGGGATGGCCTGGTGGTAGGCGCGCAGGATTTTCGGCGGGTGGTGTTCGGCGAGGAAGCGGCGGGCGGCGAGATCGTCGAATAGCTGATGATGGTGGGTCGGGTTCTGGCGCGGCCAACTGGCGGCAAGGGCGGCGACATCGGCGGGTGGGGTCGACGCGTCCCAGAATTGGATGATGTGGCGGGGAATAAGGTTGGCGGGGGTGGCGGCGGGGGCGGCTTCGAAGGCGCCGGCGCGGCAGAGATGGTCGAGCAGGGCGGCCGCGGCCAGGGTGCTTTCGGGGAAGCTGCGCACGAGTGCCGCGAGGGTGGCGTGGCGGGCGGCGGCATCGGCGGGCAGGGCGTTGAGCGCGGTGACGATGCCGGGCTCGAGCCGGTAATCGTTCAGGATCTGGCCGTAATAGCTTTGCGTCGGGTTCTCCGAGCGGAAGCCGATGCGCAGCGAGGGGGCGAGCAACGCGGTCTGGCGTTGCAGGTGGGCGAAGGCGGCGTCGATGTCGAAGCTGGTCATGCAGGCGACGGTCATGGCGCCATGCAGGCGGGCCATGGTGGGGGCGATTTCAACGCCGCGGCGATAATGGGCGAGGGCGGCGGGTTCGTTGCCGAGGGCGGCCTCCATGTCGCCGAGCATGGCGCAGTGGGCGGCGCGCTCGGTATCGCGCGCGCACTGGGCGCGGGTGGCGAAGGCGCGCATGGCGGCGGGCTCACCGGTCATGATGCGCAGGCGCATGGCGATTTCCCAGAGCGCGAAACTTTCCGGGTGGGTGGCGAAGGCGGCCTCGGCGACGCGGGCGGCCTCGGCGTAAAAGCCGAGATCGCGCAGCAGGTTGGCATGGCGGGTGTGCAGGATGGGGCGAGAGCCGCAGGCGGCAAGGCCCTGATCGAGCATGGCTTGGGCATCATGCACGCGGCCGAGTTTGATGAGCGCGTTGCAGGCGCCGACATAGGCCTGCGGATGGGCCGGGTTGCGGGCGATTGCCGCCTGATACTGGGTGAGCGCGGTGGCCGCGTCGTCGGCCATCATGGCGCGCTGGGCGGCGAGGGTGAGCGACTGGACGCTGGTTTTGTCGAGCACCAGCGCCTCGGCGAGGAGCGCTGCGGATTCGGCGGCGCGGCCGAGAATGAAGGTTTGCTGCGCCATTTGCAGCACGGGCTCGAAGGCCGCGGGGTCGAGCGCGCGGGCACGGGAGAACGCGGCGAGAGCTTCCTCGTGCTGGCCCTCGAGTCGGGCGAGCAGGCCGAGTTGCAGCCAGACGCGGCCCTGGCCGGGGTCCCGCGCCAGAACGGCCTGGGCGAGGCGACGCACGGCGTCACGGTCGCCTTGTTCGCGGGCGATCGCGATCGCTTCGAGATCGGGCCAGATCGCGCCGGGCTGGACGGAGCGGGCCTGGTCCAGCAAGGCAAGGGCAGCTGCATGGTCGCCGGCTTCCCTGGCGGCGTGGACGCGCCGCCGCAGCGGCACCGGCTCCGGCTGTTTCATTGGGGGACCCGGATATGCTTCAGCGCCAGCATAGACAGGCGGGTGGCGGCGGCAATGGTGCGATGTGGCCGTGGCGCGGGGCCGGGGTGCGCGGGCGGGGGTTGCCGCGTGGCTGTCATCGTTCTGTCATATAACTGTCACACAAGCGACTTCGGCGCCGCCTAGAAGCAGGGCGTGAACCGGCGCCGCGCCTTGGGCGGTATGACCGGGTTGATGCGATAGGAGGCTTCATGTTCCGCCCACTCCGCTTGCTTGCTGGCAGCGCCCTTGCCCTGTGCCTGGCGGTGCCCGCGCTGGCCGCGCAAATGGCACTGACCGGCGCCGGCTCGACTTTCGATTATCCGCTGTTTTCGCGTATTTTCTATGCCTATTCGCAGCAGCACCCGTCGGTTTCGGTGAACTACCAGTCGATCGGCAGTGGCGGCGGGATTGAGCAGTTCAGCAAAAAGACGGTGGATTTCGGCGCCTCTGACGTGCCGATGGACGCGAAGGAGCTGGCGCGGGCCGGCTTTCCGGTGATTCAGGTGCCGGTGGCGCTGGGCGGCGAGGGCATTGCCTATAATCTGCCGGGCGTGAAGAAAGGGCTGAAGCTGACGCCCGATCTGCTGGCCGGCATTTTTCTGGGCAAGGTGACGAAGTGGAACGACCCGGCATTGGTCGCGCTGAACCCGGGGGTGAAGCTGCCGGCCATGCCGATCACGGTGGTGCATCGCTCTGACGGGTCGGGCACGACGTATATTTTTTCGGATTATCTGAGCGCCGTTTCGCCGACCTGGGCGGCGAAGGTGGGCCGTGGCAAATCGATTTCGTGGCCGGCGGCGTCGAGCGTGGGCGGCAAGGGCAATGAGGGGGTTGCGGGCCTGGTGGAGCAGACGCCGGGCGCGATTGGCTATGTGGAGCTGGCCTATCTGCTGTCGAACGACATGAGCTATGCGAAGCTGAAGAACAAGGCGGGGAATTTCGTGTTCCCGACACTGCAGACCGTGGCGGCGGCGGCGGCGAGCAAGCCGCAGATTTCGGCGACCGATTTCTCGATCGTCGATGCGGCGGGCGCGGACAGCTATCCGATCAGCGGGTATTCCTGGGCCTTGTTGCCGGTGAAGCCGGCCAATGCGGCGCACGCGGCGGCGCTGAAGGCCCTGTTCGACTGGACCGTGACCAAGGGCCAGGCGAACGCCGCCTCGATCGGCTATGTGCCGCTGCCGGCCAATGTGCAGGCCACCGCGATCAAGGATATCTCGGCGATGCAGGACTGAGGCAGGCGGAAGGGGCGCGGCATGGGCGATGGCGCCACCACGACGTGGGCGGCCGGTTCCGGGCGGGTGAGCCGCCCGGAATCGGGGCTGGCGCGCCACGCCTTCATGCTGACGGTGAAGGCGGCGACGGCGATTTTTGCCTTGATCATGGCCGGGTTGGTGCTGGTGCTGGTCAGCGGATCCTGGGCGTCGTTGCGGCATTTCGGGTTGCGCTTTCTGTGGACTTCGCGCTGGGACCCGGTGGCCAACGTGTTTGGTGGGCTGCCGTTCATTTACGGCACCGTGGTCAGTTCGCTGATCGCGCTGCTGCTGGCGGCCAGCATCGGCATTCTGTCGGCGCTGTTTCTGGCGGAATTCGCGCCGCGCCGGCTTTCGGGGCTGTTGGGGATATTGATTGAATTACTGGCCGCGGTGCCGAGCGTGGTGTTCGGCCTGTGGGGGTTGTTCGTGCTGGCGCCGGTGGTGCAGCGCGATATCGGCCCGGCGTTGCAGGCGGCGTTCGGGTTTCTGCCGATTTTCAAGGGCGTGATCTATGGCGTGAACATGCTGACCGCCTCGCTTATTCTCACGCTGATGATCGTGCCGACGGTGATGTCGATTTCGCGCGATCTGATCTCGGGCGTGCCGGGGCGGTATCGGGAGGCGACGCTGGCGCTCGGGTCCACGCGGTGGGAAGCGGTGCGGTATGTGGTGCTGCCGATGGTGCGGCCGGGCGTGTTCGGCGCCTGCATGCTGGCGCTGGGGCGCGCCCTGGGCGAGACCATTGCCGTGACCATGGTGATTGGCAACCGGCCGTCGATTTCGGCATCCTTGTTCGCGCCCGGTTATACGATCGCCAGCGCGATCGCCAATGAATTCACCGAGGCGACGTCTGATTTATACATCAGCGCCCTGATCGAGCTTGGCTTGCTGCTGCTGGTGATCAGTATTCTGATCAATGCCGCCGGCCGCCTGTTCCTGGCGAGACTCGATCGTGACGGGGGGCGGGCGTGAGCGGCTCGGCGCTTTCGTTCGCGCGGCGGCGGCGGTTCGGTAATTATTTCTGGATCGGGCTGTCGGCGCTGTTGAGCGTGGGCATTGCCGCCATTCTGCTGCTGATCTTGGTGTATGTGTTCTATCAAGGCGTCACCTCGATCAGTTGGGCATTCCTGACCCAGGTGCCGCACCCCGTGGGCGTGCCGGGCGGCGGCGTGGGCAATGGTATTCTCGGCTCGGCGGTCATTATTGCGATTGCCACCCTGATTGCCTTGCCGGTGGGGGTGTTGACGGGCATTTATCTGACGCTGTTCGCGCCGCCGCGACTGGCCGGCGCGCTGCGGTTTGCCGCCGATGTGCTGGCCAGTGTGCCGAGCATCGCGATCGGCCTGTTCGCCTATGAGGTATTGGTGGCGCCGTTCCATCATTTCTCGGCCCTGTCGGCATCGTTTGCGTTCTCGATATTGATGATGCCGTTGATCATTCGCACCACCGAATCGGCCATCCGGCTGGTGCCGACCGATATGCGCGAGGCCGCGGTTGCGCTCGGTGCGACGGAATTGCAGACGCTGTTCCGGTGCATATTGGTGGCGGCCCGCCCGGGCATCATGACAGGGCTTATTCTGGCGGTGGCGCGGGTGACGGGCGAGACCGCGCCGCTGCTGTTCACCGCCTTCGGCAGCCAGTTCTGGGTGGTGAACCCGAACCAGCCGATGGCCGAATTGTCGCTGCAGATTTTTACCTATGCGATTTCGCCATACAAAGTCTGGCACAACCAGGCCTGGGGCGGTGCGTTGTTGCTTATCATGGCCGTCTTGACGCTGAGCTTGACCGCGCGGATTGCGTTTCGCGGCAAGGTGACGGCGAATTTGTGATGGGACCCGGATAGGATGCAGATCGCCCCCTCGACGCGGAACGAAACCATGCTGGAAACGACCGCCCCCACTGACGCAGAGGCGGGCGTCAGTGTACGGCACCTGAATTTCTTTTACGGCAGCAATCAGGCGCTGCGCGATGTGAGCGTGGATTTCCGGGCCAGGGAAGTGACCGCGCTGATCGGGCCATCGGGCTGCGGCAAATCGACCCTGTTGCGGGTGTTGAACCGCATGTATGACCTCTATCCCGGCCAGCGCGCCGAGGGTGAGGTGCTGATCGACGGCCGGAACATTCTGGGACCCGGCGTGGACGCGACCAGCCTGCGCCGCGATGTGGGCATGGTGTTCCAGAAGCCGACGCCTTTTCCGAAATCGATTTACGAGAACGTGGCCTTCGGTATTCGGCTGCATGAGAAACTTGGCCGGGCGGAGTTGGACGAACGGGTGCGATGGGCGCTGAGCCGGGCGGCACTTTGGGATGAGGTGCGCGACCGGCTGAACGCCTCGGCGCTGGGGCTTTCCGGTGGGCAGCAGCAGCGTCTGTGCATTGCCCGCTCGATCGCGGTGCGGCCCGAGGTGCTGTTGCTGGACGAGCCGACCAGCGCGCTGGACCCGATCAGTACGTTGAAGGTCGAGGAATTGATCGATGAGCTGAAGGCGGATTTCACCATCGTGATCGTGACCCACAACATGCAGCAGGCGGCACGCTGCGCCGACCGGGTTGCGTTTTTCTATCTGGGCGAGCTGGTGGAGATAGCCAGTGCGGAGGACCTGTTCACCCGCCCCCGCGAGAAGCGGACCCAGGAATACGTCACTGGCCGTTTCAGTTGACAGGGAAAGCCCGACAGTAATGCCTGATTCCGAGAGCCCGCATATTGTGAAAAGCTTCGAGCAGCAGCTCGCCCGCCTGCATGACAAGGTGGTGGAGATGGGCGGCGCGGTGGAAAACCAGTTGACCGAGGCGGCAGGCGCCGTGCTGGAGAAGGATACCGACGCGGCGATGCGCGCGGTGGAAGCCGACCCGCGGGTGGACGAGATCGAGCGCGAGATCGAGCAGATGGTGATACGCCTGCTGGCGCTGCGCCAGCCGCTGGCGGCGGATTTGCGGCAGATCGTGGCGGCCTTGAAGATCAGCACCGATCTGGAGCGGATTGGCGATTACGCGGCCAATGTGGCCAAGCGCAGCATTGTGCTGAACCAGTTCAATCTGCCGTACAGCCTCGCGGGCCTCGCGAACATGGTTGTTCGCGTTCAGGATAATTTGAAGCTCGCGATCGACGCGATCGGCGAGAATGACGCCGAGAAGGCGGTCGAGGTGTGGCGGTCGGACGAGATGGTGGATGATATCTACAACGCCATTTTCCGCGAACTCATTACGTATATGATGGAAGACCCGCGCAATATCACGCCATGCACGCATCTTTTGTTCATTGCGAAGAACCTCGAGCGGATTGGCGACCACGCGACCAATGTGGCCGAGACGCTGCATTATGCCGTGGTGGGGGAAGTCATTCTCGGCAACCGGCCGAAGGGTGATACCTCGGCCTATGCGGTGGTGCGGCATCGTGAGGGGGAGAATGACAGGGGTCAGGCAGAGCATGGCTGAGGCACGCACGGTGAGCACCGCGGCACGACCGCTGGTGCTGGTGGTTGAGGACGAAGCGTCGCTGGCCACCATGCTGCGCTATAACCTGGAAAAACAGGGCTTCCGGGTCGAGGAAGCGGTTGACGGGCAAGAGGCTTTGCTGCGCCTGACGGAAGCCACGCCGGACATTGTGCTGCTGGACTGGATGCTGCCGGGGCTTTCCGGGCTGGAAGTGTGTCGGCAGATCCGGCGCCGCCCGGCGACGCGGGATATTCCGGTCATCATGGTAACCGCGCGGATCGAGGAGCAGGACACGGTGCGCGGGTTGAACACCGGCGCCGATGATTACGTGACCAAGCCCTTCAACATGGAGGCCCTGCTGGCGCGCATGCGCGCCTTGTTGCGGCGCGCCAACCCGGTCAGCACCCGCGGGCGGCTGAGCTTTCATGACATAACCCTCGATCTGGCGACGCATCGGGCCTATCGCAGCAACCGGCCGCTGACGCTGGGGCCGACCGAATATCGGTTGCTGGAATTTCTGATGCATCATCCGCGCCGGGTTTTTTCACGCGAGGAGTTGCTCAACGCGGTGTGGGGCGCGGATATTCATGTCGAGCCGCGGACGGTGGATGTGCATATCCGCCGCCTGCGCAAGGCGATCAATGGCAGTGGCGAACTCGATCTGGTGCGCACGGTCCGCACGGCCGGGTATGCGCTGGATGTGGAGATGCTGTAGCGTGTGTCGTTTCCATCAGCGTAACGGCTAGAAAACCTTCTTCACCGGCAGGTGGTTCAGCAACCACGCTCGTGTCGGGAAAGCCTTTTTTATTTTTCGTCCGAAAGAGATATCCGCCAGGTTTTTCAGCCTGCCTGTTGCCTGTCCCACGCGGCGCCGGCCACCGCGCGGGCGAGCGGGGTGTGGCCGGCGGCGATATGGCCCTGTTCGGTGGCGGCGGCGCGGTAATAGCTGAGCAGAAATACCCGGACCGCGCTGGTCCGCCCGCTATCCGGGCAGATTTGCCGTGCCTGC
>DAIDIQ010000277.1 GCA_027459285.1 Acetobacteraceae bacterium | reverse complement strand
ACTGCCATGGGTGGCCGGGCGGGGGTGCGGGCCGGTGCCGGACTTCACGTAAGCCCGCATGCCGGACGTCAAACTGGGATACTACCCATGCCGTGCGGTGCTTTGCCAACGGGCGCGGGGCTTGTAGGGTCGGGCGGATCGTTACCCGGAGAGACCAGCACGTCATGGACCTGATCGCCGCGCGGATGAACCGCATCAGCCCCAGCGCCACGATGGCGATTACCGCGAAGGCACGGGCGCTGAAGGCGGCGGGGCGCGACATTATCGGGCTTTCCGCCGGCGAGCCGGATTTCGACACGCCGGACACTATCAAGCAGGCGGCGGTGCGCGCGATCGCGGCGGGCGAGACGAAATATACCGACGTGGCCGGCACGCTGGCATTGCGCGAGGCGGTGGCGGCGCGGTTTCTGGCGGATCAGGGGCTGAGCTACGCGCCGGACGAGATCATCGTCGGCACCGGCGGCAAGCAGGTGATTTACAACGCCATGCTGGCGACCGTGAACCCGGGCGATGAGGTGGTTATCCCGACCCCATGCTGGGTCAGCTATCCGGATATCGTGCAGTTGGCGGAAGGCACGCCGGTGCTGGTGCCGACGAGCCAGAATAACGGCTTCAAACTGCACGCCGACGCGCTCGAGGCGGCGCTTACGCCGCGCAGCAAATGGCTTATTCTGAACAGCCCCTGCAACCCGACCGGGGCCGCCTATGACGAGGCCGCGCTGCGGCCGCTGGCCGAGGTGCTGTTGCGCCATCCGGACGTGTGGGTGCTGACCGACGATATCTACGAGAAACTGGTCTATGACGGCTTCAAGCCGGCCACCATTGCCGCGGTCGAGCCGCGCCTGAAGGACCGGACATTGACCATGAACGGTGTTTCCAAGGCCTATGCGATGACCGGTTGGCGCATCGGCTATGGCGCCGGTCCCCGGACGCTGATCCGCGCCATGGACAAGCTGCAGGGCCAATCGACGTCGAACCCGTCCTCGATTTCGCAGGCGGCGGCGTTGGAGGCGGTGAGCGGCCCGCAGGATTTCATCGCCGGCATGGTGGAAACCTACAAGGCGCGGCGCGACCTGGTGGTGGACATGCTGAACGCGGCGCCGGGGCTTTATTGCACGAGGCCGGAAGGCGCGTTCTATGTGTTCGTTTCCATGCAGGGCTGCCTGGGCAAGACCAGCGCGGGCGGCGCCAAAATAACCAATGACGAGGATTTCGTGGTGGCGCTGTTGCAGGAGCATGGGGTGGCGGCGGTGCATGGCGCGGCGTTCGCCTATCCGGGCTATTTCCGCATCAGCTATGCCACCAGCACCGAGGCGCTGCGCGAGGCCTGCGCCCGCATCGCCAGGTTCTGCCAGGGCATGGGCTGAGGGCGCGCTCGGGTCACGGGCAACAGGCATGAACGCGGTCCCCCCCCTTTCGCGTCGGCTGGCGCGGATTCCCATTGCCGCCACCGTGCAAATGTCCATCCGCGCGCGGCAGATGCGCGCGGAGGGACATGATGTTCTGTCCCTGACCCTGGGCGAGCCCGATTTTGCGAGCCCGCCGCACGCGATCGAGGCGGCCCATCAGGCGGCGCTGCGGGGCGAGACCAAATACCCGCCCAATGACGGCATGCCGGCGCTGAAGCAGGCGGTGCAGCGGAAATTCCGCCGCGATTCGGGGCTCGATTACGGCATGGCCGAAATTGCCGTGTGCAATGGCGGCAAGCAGGTGATTTACAACGCCATGATGGCGACACTGGACCCGGGCGACGAGGTGATTATTCCCGCGCCGTATTTCGGTGCCTATCCGTTGATGGTGGAACTGGCGGGCGGCGTGCCGGTGTATCTGGATTGCGACGAGGCGGACGGGTTCCGCCCGCGCCCCGAGCGGCTGGCCGCGGCGCTGAGCCCGCGCACGCGCTGGGTGATGCTGAATTACCCCAACAACCCGTCCGGCGCGGCGATCGACGCGGCGGGGCTGCGCGCGCTGGCCGATGTGTTGGCGATGCGGCCGGATATCTGGATATTGTCCGATGATATCTATGAATATCTGCGCTTCGATGGTGAGCGATCCCCGACCATCGCGGCGGTGGCGCCATCGGTGCGCGACCGCACATTGACCATGAGCGGGGTTTCCAAATCCTATGCCATGACGGGTTGGCGGATCGGGTTTTGCGGGGGGCCGGCCCGGCTTATTGCCGGCATCGTCAATATGCAGAGCCAGGCGACATCGGGTGCCTGTTCGGTGGCGCAGGCGGCCGCCGCCGCGGCGCTGGACGGTCCGCAGGATGACAGGCTGTCGCAGGTGGCCGCCTATAAGCGCCGGCGCGACCTGGTGGTGGCGGCGCTGGCCGCGCTGCCGGGGTTGCGCTGCCCGGTGCCGGAAGGTGCCTTTTATGTGTTTGCCAACGTCGCGGGCTGGATCGGGCGGACCAGCGCGGGCGGACGCAGGCTGGACACGGACGAGGCAATCGCCATGGCCCTGCTGGAGGAAGCCAAGGTCGCGGTGGTGCAGGGGGCGGCGTTCGGCAAATCACCCTATCTGCGGCTGTCGACAGCGACGTCGGACGACATACTGGCCGAGGCCTGCCGGCGCATCGGGGTGTTCGCGGCGGGCCTTGCGTGAGCGGGCGCGGGCGAGATTCTTCTTTTTCTGAGGAAAAAGAAGCAAAAGGACTTCATGACGAAGCCTGGCGTGGGCTTGACCCGGAGACTTGGGACGGGCTGCGGGCGTTGGGGCACCGCATGCTGGATGACATGATCGACCGGCTGGCGGGGGTGCGCGAGCGGAAGGTCTGGCAGCCGATGCCGGAGGCGGCGCGGGCGGTGTTTCAGGCGCCGATGCCCTCGCGGGGGCTGGGCGCGGAGGCGGCCTATGCGGCGTTCACGGCCGATATTCTGCCGTATGAGTTGGGCAACACCAACCCGCGCTTCATGGGCTGGGTGCATGGCGGCGGCAACGGGCCCGGCATGCTGGCCGAATTGCTGGCCGGGGCCTTGTCCAACAATCTGGGTGGGCGGGACCATGCCGCGGTGGAAGTGGAGCGCCAGGTCATTCGCTGGTCGGCCGCGATGCTCGGTCTGCCGGCGGCGGCGGGTGGCGGGCTGGTTACCGGCACCTCGATCGCGAACCTGATTGCCGTGCTGACGGCGCGCACGCACCGGCTGGGGCCGGAAGTGCGACGGCAGGGAATTTGCGGGGCCCGGCTGACCGCCTATACCTCGATCGCCGCGCATAGTTGCGTGCCGCGCGCCTTCGATATGGCGGGTTTCGGCTGGGACAATGTGCGGCGCCTGCCGGTGGATGCCAGCCATCGGATGGATCTGGCCGCCCTGCGCGAGGCGATTATTGCCGACCGGGCGGCGGGAAAGACACCGTTCATGGTGGTGGGCACGGCGGGCGCGGTCGATACCGGCGCGATCGACACGCTGCCCGACCTGGCCGATTTGTGCATGGCGGAGAATTTATGGTTCCATGTCGATGCCGCGTTCGGCGCCATGCTGGCGCTTTCGCCCACGCGGGCGGGGCTTATTGCCGGCATCGAGCGGGCGGATTCGGTGGCGTTCGATTTTCATAAATGGGCGCAAGTGCCCTATGATGCCGGCTGCATTCTGGTGCGTGACCAGGCCAGGCTGATCGAGGCGTTCGCGCAGAATGCCGCCTATCTCAGGCGCGAGGCGCGGGGGCTTGCGGGTGGCGCGCCCTGGCTGTGCGATCTGGGCCCGGATCTTTCCCGCGGCTTCCGGGCGCTGAAGGTGTGGATGACGCTGATGAGCCACGGCGCCGATGCGCTCGGCGCGGTGGTGGACCATGGGTGCGCGGTGGCGGCGCACCTGGCCGCCCTGGTGGTGGCGCAGCCGCGGCTTGAGTTGCTGGCGCCGGTCACGCTGAATATCGTGTGCTTTCGTTACGTGCCGCGAAAGCCACTGCCACCCGCCGCGCTGGACCGGCTGAATGCGGCAATCGTCGCTGATGTTCAGGAAGCCGGGCTTGCCGCGCCCAGCACCACGATGATCGATGGCAAACTTGCCATCCGCGCCGCGCTGTTCAATCATCGTACCCGTGCCGCGGACGCCGATATCCTCATCGAGGCCGTCATCGATGCCGGCACCGCACGGGAGACGGTGGCGCATCATGAAGCCAGGTAGCGACTTTTTTGAAAGAAAGGAGTCGCGCCGCCGCGAGGTCAAAAAAGTTTTTTGGTTCTTTTTTTCAAAAAAGAACAGCCTTTCTTTCGTATTTCTTCTGATATCCACCGGCTTCGCCCTGGCCCAGACCGTGATTCACATCAAGGGTCCGGCCGGCCCGCTCGGCGGCATTGCCACCGCCCCCGCGCATGGCCGCGGGGCCGCGCTCATCATTCCCGGCTCCGGCGCCATCGACCATGACGGCAACGGCCCGGAGATCGAGACCAATCTGTATGCCGAGCTTGCGACCGCGCTGGCCGCCAAGGGGGTTGCGACGATTCGCGTCGACAAGCGCGGCCTGTTTCTCAGCGCCGCGTCCGGCATCGACCCCAATGCGGTCAGCATCGAGGATTACGCGGCCGATACCGGCGCCTGGATCGATGCGGCGCGCGCCCGGTTTCACCAGAGATGCGTCTGGCTGATCGGGCACAGCGAGGGTGGGCTGGTGGCGCTGGCGGCGGCCGGGCAATTCGCGCATGTGTGCGGCGTGGTGTTGCTGGCGACACCCGGGGTTTCGATGGGTGATGTGCTGCGTGAGCAATTGGCGCAGCATCTGGCCGGCACGCCCTTGCAGCACCAGGCCGAGGTGGCGATTGCGGCGCTGGAGGCCGGACGCGCGCCGGATACCGCCGGCATGGACCCGCATCTGGCGCCGCTGTTCCGGCCGGCGGTGCAGAAGCTGCTGATCAGCGAATTCGCGATCAACCCGGCCGAACTGGCGAAAAGCTTGAAATGCCCGGTCACGGCGCTGCGGGGCGCGCGGGACATTCAGGTATCGGCGGCCGATGTGGCGCCCTTCGCGAAGGCGGGCGGGCGGGTGCGGCTGGTGACGCTGCCGGGCCTGAACCACGCCTTCAAGGCGGTCGGGACGGGGCTGCAACAGAACCTGGCCGCCTATCACGACCCCAAGCTGCCGCTCGGGCCCGGGGTGGTGGCCGCGGTGCTGCACGGCATGGGCCTGTAACCGGCCGGTTCACGCCAGCCCCTTCACAAAAGCGGGATGACGACCGATTTCCGCGGGCAGCGCCGGGTGCTAAGCTTTCAGGCGCGCAACGAAACCCAACCGAGGGGTGGACCCCGTGCTTGAACCCGACCTTGCCCCGCCGCCCGAGCGGCTGAAGCTGCCGCCGCTTGGCGCCGGCAACCCGAGCCTGGTTGCCGCGGCCGACCAGACCGCGCGGCACTGGCGCTTTGCCGAACGCGGCGATCTGCGCCCCGGCGGCGCCCAGCACGCGCGCGCCTGCCATGCGATGTTCATGGAAACCTTCAACCCGTACCGCCCGACCATTCTGAATTGGCCGAAACTCGACCAGGCGACGCGGGACCGGCTGGTGAACCTGCCGATCTGGGATATCGCGGTGCAGACCGAGGGCAAGGCGCGGCTGCGCATGCTGGCCTATGCGCGCACACTGACCGACGCCGCCTGGCGCGACACGGTGGAATTGAACGGCTGGGAGGAAGGGCGGCACCGCGTGGTGCTGTCGAACCTGGTGCAGGCCTATGGCATCGCGCTGGCGCCGGAGCCGGAATACCAGGCGCCACGGGATGCCGAATGGGCCTATATGGTCACGGGGTTTTCCGAGTGCATCGACAGTTTTTTCGCCTTCGGCCTGTTTGCCATGGCCGAGCGGTCCGGCATTTTTCCGCCCGAGCTGGTGGAGACCTTCGAGCCGGTGATGCAGGAGGAATGCCGGCATATTCTTTTGTTCGCGAACTGGGTGGCCGCGCACCGTGCCACCATGAAACCGTGGCGCCGGCCCTGGTTCGAGCTGAAAGTGTGGGCGGTGTGGGCGTTTCTGGCCTGGGAGCGGATGGGCATTGCCCGCGGCATGGATGGCGACAAGGCCGCCGGCAGCCGTGCCGCGAGCCCGGATAATAATTTCACCGTCACCGGCGCGAAATCGGTGTCGGATACGGAAATCCGGCTGCGTGACCTGCTGGAACTGTGCCTGAGCGAGAATGACAGGCGCTTCGCCGGTTATGACAGGCGCTTGCAGCGCCCGACCACCACGCCGTTCCTGGCCGGGTTGGCGGTGCGTGTGCTGGGATTGATCGACCGCGTGATGCCAACCCGTAAGGGGCAAGCCGCATGAGCTTTGAAGCCGGATCCGACGAACACAAGAATTTCTTTTGTCAGCAATTCCTGGACACCTATCAGGAATTCGACCCGGAGACCCTGCCATGGCCGGATTTGGACGAGGCGGCGCTGGCGCGGTTGCGCGGCGTGCCGTTCTGGCAGGAGGTGTATCATACCGAACGCCGCGCCGGCGCGATCGTGCAGGCGTTCATTCCGCACGTGACCGACCCGATCGTGCGTGAGGCGGTGGCCATGCAGGGCCGTGAGGAGACGCGGCACGCCAAATTGATCCGCGTCATGATCGACCGTTATGGCATCGATGCGCACGAAATGCCGCTCGAGACGTTTCCCGATGACCTGGAAAAAGCCTTCATCGATTTCGGCTTCGGCGAATGTCTGGACGCGTTTCTGGGCTTCGGCGCCTTCAAGACGGCGCGGCAATCCGAGTTTCTGCCGGAGGGCCTGTTCGAGATTTTCGACACGCTGATGTTCGAGGAAACGCGGCACATCGTGTTTTTCATCAATTACATGGCCTGGCGGGAAAGGCAGCGCGGGTTGAATGCGCCGATGCGGGCGCTGAAATCGACCTGGTTCTATGGCCGGGCGGCACGGCGCCTGCTCGGCATGGTCAAGCGTGGCGAACAAATGAATGACGGGCGGAATTTCGCCGTGACCCAGGCGAATATGTTTCTGGACGGATTTTCGTTCCGGCAATTCGTCGAGGATTGCTACCGCGAGAACGCCCGCCGCATGGCAGTGTTCGACCCGGACCTGATGCAGCCAAGGCTGCTGCCCGGCATCGCCGACCTGGCACTGCGCGGTTTGCGATTGTGGGAACGCCGGCCACAGCTTTTGCAAAAGGCGGCTTGACTGTCACATTGAACGAAACCGCCAGGGATCATGCGATATGGCCGCGGGTGTAAGCGGCCTGAAGGTTGGTTCTTTTTGTGAACAAAAAGAACCAAAAAAACTTTGTGACTTTGGGTCTGTGCGCGTGGCGGCGGGCGAGTCCCGGCGGCGGATGGGGGGCATGAAAGGCCGCTACGCGGCCAAGCAAGCAAGGCTTCCTTTGGGGCGAAGCCCCATCATCCCCCATCATTACCGCCGAAACTCACCCGCCCCCACGCGCACGGACCCAGAGTCCCAAAAGTTTTTTGCGCGACTTTTTTTCAAAAAAGTCGCTTCTTCCTAAACGGAATAAACCGCGGTCTCATCTCATCGCCGGCTTCGCAAATCCGCCAGGTGCAGCAGCAGTGCCACGAACAGCGTGGCGCCGAGCATGGCTGGTCCGGCATCGAGTGTTGCCAGCAGCACGGCCAGCATCAAGGCGAGGCCTGGCGCCAGCATCAGCCCGATGGCGCGTGGCGTGAGGCGGGGGGCGAGGCGCGTGCGCAGGCCGAGCAGCGTGGCCAGTTCCGCGATGGCGCCGAGCAGGGCGATGCCGGCGAGCAGTGGTGCGGTCATGCGGGGAAGGGGGCCTCGATCAGGGCGGCGATGCTGGCGGGTGCTTCCTCGTGTGCCAGATGGCCAAGGCCGGGCAGCACCACGCGGCGCGCGGTTGGCAGGCAGCGCAGAATGGCGCCGGCCTCCTCGGGGGGCACGGTGCGGTCGTTTTCACCGACGATGAGCAGCAGGGGCGTGGCGAGGCGTGGCAGGTCGGCGCGGGTGGGAGCCAGGTCCCAGTGCGCCATCATGTTGAGGGCGCCGGCGGCGTGGCCGGCGCGGCGGAAAAGGGCCGCGTAGATATCGGCGGTTTCCCTGGGCACGGCCGAGCCGGTGCCGCGCAGCAGCCGGTCTGCCACGGCGCGGTCGGCGGCGTGGAACGCGAACAGGCGCGGCACGAAGCCGGACGCGGCGAGCCAGCGCGCCACCGGCGCGAACAGGTGCATGGGCACCAGCGACAGCGGCAGGATGACGCCGTTCAGCGCGACGATCAGGTCCGGTGTCGCGAACCCGTCGAGGGCCAGGCGCACGGCGATGGCGGCGCCGGCGGAGTGGCCGACGATGATGCGCGGGTTGGCGCCGAGATGCGCCAGCAGGCCGCCGATGGCGCGGGCCATGCCGGCGGGTGACATGTCGCGCGCGGGCAGCGGGTCGGTGAAGCCGTGGCCGGGCAGGTCTGGCGCGATGACGCGATGGTGCGTGGCCAGGCGTGGCAGCAGCCCGGCCCAGCTATGGGTGGCGGCGCCGGTGCCGTGCAGCAGCAGCAGATCGGGGCCGGCGCCGGCGATTTGCACGTGCCAGTGCTGGCCATCGAGGGTGAGGAACTGGCTATGGTCCCGGTTGGGCCAGGTTTTGCCATCGGTGGCCCAATCCGGCCGGTCCGCCGCCAGCATGGGCTGCCTCAGCCGCGGCTCGCGGAAACCGCGCGGCTGAGCGCGGCGGCATCGGCGCGGGGCAGGGCCAGATAGCGCGCGCCCATGGCGCGGGCCAGCGCCTCGCCTTCGGTGTCGCGGCGTTGGGCGGTATCGATCAGCAGGGAATCGAAGCCGCTTTCGCGCAGCAGGTTGGCCTCGCGCAGCGCGTCCTCGCGGGCGCGGCCGCGGCCGGGGCTGCCATCGGCGGCGATGTTTGCCTTGCCATCGGTCAGCAACACGATGAGCGGGGCCTCGCCACGGCGCACCGCCTGCTCGGCCAGGGTGCGGGCGCAGGCGATGCCGGCGGCAAGGGGGGTGCCGCCGCCGCCCGGCATCAGCGCCAGGCAGGCGCGGGCGCGGGCGGGGGCGCGGGTTGGCGGCAGCAGGGTTTCGGCGGTGTGGCCGCGAAAGCCGATCAGCGCCACCGAATCGCGCCGGATATAGCATTGCGCCAGCAGATGCTCGACCGCGCCCTTGGCTTCGTTCAGCCGGTTCAATGCCTGGCTGCCGGATGCATCGACCGCGAAAATGGTGGCGGTGGCGCTGCGCGGGATGGTGCGGCGGACGCGCAGATCATCGCGCGCAAGGCGCAGGCGCCCCATTCCGTCATGCCGTCCGCGCAGGCGCTGCCAGGGGGCGGCGGCACGCAGCGTGCCGATCAGGTCGAGGCGGAGCCCGTCCCTGGGCAGGCCCGGGCGGGAGCCCGCCGGCCGGCCATGACCGCGGGCGCGGGCGCGGGCCTGTGCCTGCCCGGCCTTGCGGGCGGTTTTGCCCTGGTTTTGCAGCAGGTCGGGCGGCAGCACCACGCGCACGGCGTCGAGCACGCGGTCGGCGATCGAGCCTTGTCCGTCCCGGTCGTCCGGCTCGTCGGGTGGGGGCGGGTCCGGTTGTTCAGGCGGTTCGGGCGGGCTTGCCTCGTCCTCGGGCGCGGGCATGCGGGTCGCGCGGTGGGCCAGCACGAGGCGCGCCGCCAATGCCGCATCCTCGGGTGATGCCGTGGCCCGCCCGGCCCGGGCGGCGGCAAGCATGGCGACCCGGGTGGCCATCAGGGCGGCGCGCGGCGACCAGACGCCGAGCGCGAGCGCGGCCTGGACGAGGGCGGTGATGATATCCGGCTCGGGCAAGGCGGGTGGCGCTGCCGATGCGGCGAGGCCGGGGGCGGGCAGGGCAGGGACGAAATCCTCGGCGAGGCTGTCGAGGGCGATGCGGAAGGCGGCACGCTCGGCCAGTGCCGCCGGCACATGCTCGTCCGCGACGCCCTCATCGAGCGCGATCAGGCCGAAGCCGCCGTCATCGAGCGCCGCCGCCAGGCTGGCGGCGCGCGGCCCGTCCCAGCGTTCGGCCGAGGCCAGCACCAGCACGCTGCCCGGCGCCTCCAATATGCCGGGTTGGCGCACCATGCGCCCGGCGGTGATGGAGCGGCCGATATCGGTGCCGCCGGTCAAGCGGTCCCAGCCGGTGTGCAGCGGCAGCCGGCGCAGCGGCAGACTGTTCCCGAGGGCCGCCAGAATGGCGTCCCGCGCGGGGCAGGGGGGGCCGTGCAGGATCAGCGCATTGCCGAAAGGCGCCGCGGCAAAACAATGGAGTGCCGCCGCCGCGTCCTCGGCCATCATGCCGGCAGCACCTCGGCCAGGGCGCGATCGATGCGGGCGGTGGCGCCGCCATCTTCCGTCGCCGCGCGGCGCAGGCGGTGGCGCAGGGCGTCGGGCGCGACCGCGCGTATGTGCGCCTCGGTGACCGTGGACGCACCGTCGAAGGCGGCGAGGGCGCGGGCGGCGCGGGTGAGCGTCAGCTCGGCGCGCAGCCCATCGGTGCCGAGCGCGACGCAGAGTTGGGCGGCCCGGGCCAGCACCGCATCCGGCATGTCGGTGGCGGGCAGGGCGGCGCGGGCGGCGAGGATGCGTTGCCGCAAATCGGCCTCGGCCTCGGCATGGCGGGCGATGAAGGCGGCACGGTCACGGTCGAAAGCGTCGCGGCGGCGAATGATCTCGACGCGCAGCGCGATCTCGGTGGGGGTGCGCACGTCGAGCGACAGGCCGAACCGGTCGAGCAATTGCGGCCGCAACTCACCTTCCTCGGGGTTGCCGCTGCCGACCAGCACGAAGCGCGCCGGGTGGCGCAGGCTGAGCCCCTCACGCTCGATCAGGTTTTCGCCGGAGGCGGCGACGTCGATCAGCAGATCGACCAGATGATCGTCGAGCAGGTTGACCTCATCGACATAGAGCAGGCCGCGGTTGGCGCGTGCCAGCAGGCCGGGCTGGAAGGCGGTTTTGCCGTGCGCCAGCGCTGCTTCGAGGTCGAGCGCGCCGACCACCCGGTCCTCGGTCGCGCCGAGCGGCAGATCGACCACCGGTACTGGCAGGGTGCGGGCCGGACGCAGCGATTTTTTTGGCCGCTCGCGGCATTCGCTGCACCAGGTGTCGGGCGCGGCCGGGTCGCAATGGAAGCGGCAGCCGGCATTGGCCTGCATCGGCGGCAGCAGGGCGGCGAGCGCGCGGATGACGGTGGATTTGCCGGTGCCACGATCGCCCATGGCCAGCACGCCGCCGATCAGCGGATCGATGGAGACGAGCAGGAGGGCGCGGCGAAGCGCGTCCTGGCCGACGATCGCGGTGAAGGGAAATTGGCCGGTCATGATGCGGCCGGCGGCCGTGTTGCGGCCAATGCGCCGGAGCGGCCGGGGTCAAATGCCCCCGGCCGTGCTGGCCAGGTCAGGCCTTGGGCGCGAAGGCGATGCACCAGCCGATCGGGGCGATCGGGCCCTGCACCAGCTTGCACTGGTTGGGCGCAATGTAGTTGGTGCAGACGCTGCACAGCTGGCCCGGATGCTTGGGGTTGGGGTGGTTCTGATACTGCACCTGGGACTGCGGAATTTTCTGCGCGGTCTGCGCCACGGCTTCCTGCGCCGCGCCCATCGCCATGCCAACGCCCACCAGGCCAAGGCCCGCGCGCAATACCGCGCGGCGCGAGGCGTGGTTGTCGTTCTTCTCGGTCATCATTGTGCTCCCTGTCTTGCCTACCCGGCGGCGGGGATGTTGGACCATCCCCGATAAACACAAGCCTCGACGAGGTGGCGAAAGCAAGGCATGGCGGTAACAAACCTGGTCTTTTTTGCCGGGCGTGCAGGGAAATGACCACGTTCAGGCGAACAGCCCGGCCGGCGCGCGTGCCCGCAATTCCTGTCCGAGGGCGGTGCCGAGCCGCCCCGCGTCGGCGATCGGGGCTGTCGCCTCGCGGCGGAGCACGAAGGCACCGTCCGGGCTTGCCACCAGCCCGGCCAGATGCACCGTGCCACCCATGATGGTCGCGGCGGCGCCGATCGGGGTGGTGCAGGTGCCGTCGAGCGCCGCCTGCAACGCGCGTTCGGCGGTGGCGGCGATGCGGGCCTCGGGGTCCTCGATCGCGCTCAGCAGGGCGATCACCGCCTCGTCCTCGGCGCGCACGGTGATGCCGACAATGCCCTGGCAGGCGGCGGGCAGCATGATGCGTTCCGGCAGCACGATGGCCGCCTCGCGCGTGAGGCCGAGGCGCTTGAGCCCGGCATGGGCCAGCAGGCTGGCGTCGAACCGGCCTTCGGCGAGGCGGGCCAGACGGGTTTGCACATTGCCGCGCAGGGGCACGATGCGCAGATCCGGCCGGGCATGGCGCAGTTGCGCCTGCCGGCGCACCGAACAGGTGCCGATGCTTGCCCCCCGCGGCAGGCATGACAGCGGGTCCGCGTCCGGCGATGGCGGGGGCAGATCCTGGTTGAGCAGCAGCGCGTCGCGCCGATCCTCGCGCTTCAGCACGCAGCCCAGCACGAGGCCGGGCGGCAGCGTGGTTTCCAGATCCTTGAGGCTGTGCACCGCGAAATCGATCCGCCGCTCGGCCAGGGCGGCATGGATTTCCTTGGCGAACAGGCCCTTGCCGCCGATTTCGGCCAGCGGCCGGTCCTGCACCGCGTCACCGGTGGTGAGAATCGCGTGTTCACGAAACACCTGCATGCCGCGCAGCACCGGGCATACGCGCGACAGCAGCGACAGGAATTCGCGCGTCTGGGCCAGCGCCAGGGGGGAAGCGCGGGTGCCCACCTCGAGCGGCAGTGGGGGGCGGTGGGGTGCCACCGCCGCGGCATGCGGTGGCGCGCCGGCCAGGAGGGTGCCAGCGCCAGCCAGGGCCATGTCAGGTTCCATGAGTCTCCTGAGCCTTGGCCGGGCCGAACGGGGCGTTGCGGCGCACGATGTCGCGGTTGAGGGTGGCGGCGATACTGACCCAGAGCAGATAGGGCAGCAGCAGCAGCCCGGCCTGCGGGCGAACCGGCCAGGCCGCCACCACCAGCGCCAGAACCGAGAGCCACAGCCCCGCCACCTCGATCAATGCCCAGTCCGGGCGGCGGAGCTTGAAGAAAAACAGGCTCCATAGCACGTTCAGCACCGCGTTGAGCAGGAACAGCGCGACCAGCAGGGCGCGCTGCCCGCCGGTCGCGGCATGCAGGGCCCGGTCGGCGGCGATGGCGGTGAGAATGCCGATCGTGGTCCAGATCGGCGCGAAGGCCCAGTTCGGCGGTTTCCAGGGCGGCACCGAGAGCGTGTAGTACCAGGGGCCGATCTCGGTGAGCAGGCCGCCAAGCCCCAGGGTGATGACGGTGATGACGATGCAGGACGCCAGAATCACGATCGGGCCAGTCCGAGCAGATGGCCGACATCCTTCATGAACACGCGCACCTTGGCGCCGCGCTGCCGCCGCGGCATGCGTTTGTGCATGTAGGATTCCCAGGTCAGGTGCTGCACGTCACGGTCGCGGCAGAGGGCGACGAATTGTTCGCGCCGTTTATCCGAGTGGTACCAGAACCATTGCAGCAGCGAGAGCACGCGGAACACCCGGCCATGGGCGCGCATGAAGGCACGGCGGGGGGCGCGCAGCGCGCGGGCATCGGCGGTCTCGAGAAACACCGCCACCGCGCGCGCCGCCAGACGGCCACTATACATGGCATAATAGATGCCTTCGCCCGAGGCGGGCGCAACCACCCCGGCCGCATCGCCGGCCAGCAGCACGTCACGCCCATTGTCCCAGCGCTTGAGCGGCTTCAGCGGTATCGGCGCGCCTTCCCGGCGCAGCGTCGGCAGGTCGGTCAGGCCGGTTTCCGCCCGCAGCCGCGCCACCGACTGGCGCAGCGAAAACCCTTTCTGCGCCGAGCCGGTGCCGATGCTGGCGGTGGGGCCGTGCGGGAAAATCCAGCTATAGAAATCCGGGCTCAGGCTGCCGCGATAAATGACATCGCAGCGTGAGGGGTCATAGGCGTCGGGCAGGCTGTCCGGCACGCGGACGATTTCGTGGTAGGCGAATACCAGCTTCGCCTTGCCGGGCACGGCGGCGCGGCCGACCGCGGAATTGGCGCCGTCGGCGCCGATCACGCAGCGGGCGCCGGCCCGCATGGTCTGACCGTTGTGTTCATAGACCACGATCGGCGCGCCGGCGGCATCACGCTCGAGCGTGGTGAAGCGGCCGGTGGCGCGGGTGGCGCCGGCGGCCTCGGCGCGGTCGCGCAGGTAGGCGTCGAACACATCCCGGTCGACCATGCCGACGAACCCGTCCTCGACCGGCATGTCCACACCCACGGCACTCGGAGACACCATGCGGGCGGCGGAAATTTTCGCGACCAGGATATGGTCGGGAATGGCGAAATCCTCGATCAGCCGCGGCGGGATGGCGCCACCGCAGGGCTTGATGCGCCCGGCCCGGTCCAGCAGCAGCACGCTCTGCCCTTCCAGCGCCAGGTCATGCGCGGCGGTGGCGCCGGCCGGGCCGCCGCCCACGACGACGACATCGAAGCAGGGAATCGGGTTGGTCATGTGCCTTGCCTTGCTGCCAGCCGCCACGCCATCGCCTCAGCCCCCCGCCCGCAGCGCGAAGGCAACGCCGAGCATGCCCAGAACATACAGGGTGGTGCCGGTGCCGTTGTACCAGGGGGCGCGCGCCCTGGGGTCGGCCAGCAGCGTGCGCATCAGCCAGAATTGCAGCGCGAGCACGGCGGCGACGAAGCCGGCGCCAAGCGGATGATGCAGGAACAGCAGCAGCGCGATGACGCCGAGTTGCGGCACCGCCATGACCACGCAGGCCAGCCGCGCCGCGCCGCCGACGCCGAGTTGCACCGGCAGCGACCGGATGCCCATCTGCTGATCGCCGGCGACCGATTTGAAATCGTTCAGGGTCATGATGCCGTGCGCGCCGATGCTGTACAGCAGCGCCATCATCAGGTTCGGCCAGGTTGGCGCGCCGTGCTGCATGATGGCGGCACCGGTCACCCAGGGCAGGCCCTCGTAACACAGGCCGCAGGCGGCGTTGCCCCACCAGCCATTGCGCTTGAGCCGCACCGGCGGCGCGCTGTAGGCCCAGGCGAGCACCAGCCCGACGGCGGCCGCGGCCAGCACCACCGGCCCCAGCGTGGCCGCGACGAGCGCCGACAGCAGCGTCCAGACGCAGGCCATCAGCAGCCCTGTCTGGCCCGGCAGCCGGCCGGAGGGAATCGGCCGCTTCGGCTCGTTCAAGGCATCGACATGCCGGTCGAACCAGTCATTCACCGCCTGGCTGGTGCCGCACACCAGCGGACCGGCCAGCGCCACGCCAAGCAGGGTGGCGCGCCAATGCCCGGCCGGGCCGCCGCCAGCCACGATGCCGCAGCCGAACGCCCACATCGGCGCGAACCAGGTGATCGGCTTGAGCAATTCCAGCGCCGCCGTCGCCATGATGGCGGGGCCCGGCTTGCCGGTCATGCTGCCTGCGTAGCTCATCGGCGCCTACCCGGGCACATCGGCCAGATCACCCAGGCCATAGCGATGCAGTTTGACATAGAGGCTCTGCCGGCTCAGCCCGAGCATCTCGGCCGCCAGCGCCCGATTATCGTGCGTCATTTCCAGCGCGGTCTCGATGCACAGGCGCTCGATCATGTCGGTGGCCTCGCGCACCAGGTCTTTCAGCGGCACCCGGCCGATCAGTTCGGTGAGCTGGTCGGCCGAGCGTGGCAGGTCACGCCCCGCCCGCGAATCGGTCACGCGCCGCTCGATATCGCGCACCGCGAAGCCGAAGGCGGCGCCATCCGGGGTGGCGGGCAGGCTGACCGCCGACACCTCGACCGCGGTTGCGAGCCCGGACGAGCCGGCCAGCGTCGAGGTGAACAGCCGCACCGAGCCGCGCTGGCGCAGATTGGTCAGCAACACATCGAGATCGGCCCCGCCGCGGCCAAGCCAGCGGTCCAGCGGCTGGCCCACCAGGTCACGCGGGCGTTGGATTTCCGCCATGGTCTGGAAGGCGGCATTGGCGGCCAGAATGCGGCCCTCGGCGTCGGTCACGACATAGGCGTCCGGCGCCTGGTCGATGAGCCGCAGCAGGGCCGGCTGGGTGGACCCGCCGAGATGCGCGGTGGCCAGCACCTGGTCGGTGCGCAGGCGCACCAGCAGCAGCGCGGTGCCGTCATCGTGAAACAGGCTGGCCGACAGGGTGACGCCATTGCCATCGGTCAGTGACACCACCGGCGCGTCGTGCGGGGCGGCGTTGCGGGTGGCCAGCAACACGGCGTTGATGCGCGCATGGTCGGCGGTGGCGAACAGATCGGTCAAGGCAATGCCAGCCAGTGCCTCGGCGGCGGTGCTGGTCAGCGCCGTCAGGGCGGCATTCACCTCCAGCACGCGGCCGGTCGCGGCGTTCACCACCAGCAGCGGGTCGGGCGAGGTTTGCAGCATCAGCCGATAGCGCAGCTCCAACTGGCGGATGCGGCCATGGTCGCGTTCCAGCTTGTGCTGGGCGTCGATCAGCCGTTGCTGCAGCAGCGAAAGCGGCCGCAGATCGCGCCCGAACAGCAGCAGGCGCCCCTGGTCATCGAGGCTGCTGGCGGCATAGAGCACGGGCACGTCGGCGCCATCGCGCCCGGGATGGTTGAAATGGTGCCAGGCGCCGGTGCGGCCGGCCGAGGCATCGGACAGGAACAGGGCCGCCTTGGCGCGGCTGGCCTGGTGCAGCAGCTGCACCCAGTTCTCGCCGATCCAGCTTTCCGGCTGGCCGAGCTTCTGGGCCAGTTCCCGGTTCGGCACGCAGATGTCGCGCACGATGGCGCCCTGGTCGATGACCACGGCGACATCCGATGCCTCGGCCACCAGGGCGGCGACGGTTTCCGCGTCGAGCGCGGCAAAACAATCCTTGGCGAAACGAAAAGCGGTCACTGACGGCATAGTCCTTGCATGAAAGGTCGCGGCTCTGCCGGTAATGCTCCGGCTGCGCGGGTCGGTTCGGAGGGGGCGAGGCTGGTCGGTTTTGCGGGCGCCGCGATAATGCGGCACGAGCCCGCTGGCGTTTCTGAAATGTGTCGGGCGGGTCACGGCCTGGCCCTGGCCACGCCCTGCGATATGGCGAGACTGCGCCCCGATGCCAGGGTCATGTCAGCTCGTCCTATGCCAGCGGCGGCAGCAGCGCGAGCAGGCGGCCCGTTTGCAGGCGCGCCGCCCGCAAATCCGGCGCCACCGCGTCCGCGCCGAGCCGCATCATCCGGTCCGGCCGGGCGGCAAGCGCCGCGCTCAATACCAGGACGCGCAAATCCTGGCTGGCGGCCTGGCGGCGGCATTGCCGGATGGTCGCGGTCAGGGTCTCGGTCGGGGTTTTCTCGCTGGCCAGCAGCATCAAGGAAAAACCATCCTGCAGCAGCGGCGCGGGCACGCCCACCAGCGCGGATTCGGGCGCGACCGCGACGTCCCAGCCATCATGGGTCAGGATCTCGGCGGCGATCAGCAGCCGCAGGCGGAAGCGCGCCGGCTCGGTGGTCGCCAGCAGCACGCGCCGGCCATTGCGGGTCGCGGCGGCGGCCTCGGTGCGCAGGCTCAGCCGCTCGACCAGTTCCTGCAGGCGCCACAGCGCCAGCGTGACATCGGCATGGTCGCCGATATCCTCGAGGCTGGCGGTGAACAGATGGCTCTCGATGGCGGGAATGAGATCGATCAGCAATGCCTCGATGCTGCAGCCGGATTCGATCAGCCAATCCACGGACCGATCGACCTCGCCCTGGCTTTCGTGGCGCAAAATCCGCGTCAGCGCCACCGCCTGGTCCGACCCTGGGCCCATCCGTTCGGGCGCGGTGGCGGCAACCGGCGGGCCATCGCCGGGATGGGCGAGGCAAAGCCGGGAAATCACGGTCCGCCGCAGCAGATCCTCGAGGATATCACGCCGCTGCGCGACGGTCTGGCCTGGCATGGCGGCCTCCTTGGCCGGGGGTGCGCCGGCGTGGCGTTTGTTCAGGCGAGACACATCATCCATGGCAATCTCCTGCCGGCGCCAATACCAGACCGGGTGCTGTCAACTGTCAAGCACAGTTTACGTCTAGTTCGCTTGACAGTCGGTCGAGGCGAGACGTAGCGTGAGCCATGCCGGAGAGGCCAGGCGCAATGCGGGACTCGAGGGAAAGGGCAGGAATGAAACCAGTAAACGGCCATGCGTGTTACGGCTGGATACGCCGCCCCCCTTCGGCCGGCCCGGCACGCGAGACGCCAGGTCAACTGTCGACACGGGAGGCCGCGGTCACGCGGCTGTCAAGCCAATGATGCAGAAGACAGTGATTTTTCGGTGGATGGATGCGCTGGATTCGTGTCCATGGGACGCGAGTGTCGGCCGCGGCCTGGTGCATGACGGCGCCGGGGGCGGGCAGCACGCGTTTTCTGCCGCATCGCACCATAAAGCGCCGGCCGCCCCGCTTTATTCCCCCGAGCAGAGGCGGCGCCGCGATTCCTCGCCCTGGACGATGGTGCAGGGGGTGCTGGCGCCGCTGCAATTCGCGATTTTTCTGGTCAGCCTGTGCCTCGTGCTGCGCTATGTGCTGACGGGTGCCGGGCTGCACGCGGCCACCCTTTCCGTGGTGGTCAAGACCGGCGCGCTCTATGCCATCATGATCACCGGCGCGATCTGGGAGCATGCGGTGTTCGGCCGCTATTTGTTCGCGCCGGCCTTTTATTACGAAGACATGTTCAGCATGTTGGTGCTGGCGCTGCACACGCTCTATCTCGTGGCGCTGTTCAGCGGCGCGCTGGCACCGCTCGGGTTGATGCTGTTGGCGCTGGCCGCCTATGCCGCCTACGCGATCAACGCCACGCAGTTCGTGCTCAAGCTGCGCGCTGCTCGCCTGCAGGCGAGCGGCGCCTGAGATGAGTGTCACCGTCGAGAAAAGCCCGGAGATTGCGCCGCCGCCCGTGCTGCGCCAGCGCGGCCAGCGCGAGGTGTTTTGCGGCCTGACCGGCATCGTCTGGCTGCATCGCAAAATGCAGGATGCGTTTTTTCTGGTGGTGGGCTCACGCACCTGCGCGCATCTGCTGCAATCCGCCGCCGGCGTGATGATTTTCGCCGAGCCGCGATTCGCCACCGCCATCATCGGCGAACGCGATCTCGCCGGCCTCGCCGACGCCAATGAGGAACTCGACCGCGTGGTTGGGGAATTGCTGGCGCGTCGGCCGGATATCCGGGTGCTGTTCCTGGTGGGGTCCTGCCCGTCCGAGGTGATCAAGCTCGATTTGTCGCGCGCGGCGCAACGTCTGTCACGCAACCATGACAGTGTGCGGGTGTTGCATTATTCCGGCAGCGGGATCGAAACCACCTTCACCGAGGGCGAGGATGCCTGCCTCGCCACGCTGGTGCCGGGTCTGCCTGTCTCGACTGACGGGGCTGATCTGCTCGTCGTTGGCGCTCTCGCTGATACGGTCGAAGATCAGTTCCGCCGCCTTTTCGCAGCGATGGGCGTTGTCCGGGTTGGGTTTCTTCCCGCCCGCCGCGCTGCTGAGCCGCCATCCATCGGACCTCACACCCGCTTCATCCTGGCCCAGCCGTTTCTGGCTGAAACTGCCCGTCTGCTCGCGAAGGCTGGCCTGAAGCGCATTTCGGCGACCATGCCGCTCGGCGCTGAAGGCACCAGGGCCTGGTTTACCGCGATTGCGGGGGCACTCGATATTCCCCCATCACGGGTCCAGGAAGTTACTGAAATTCCCTATCGCCGCGCCGAGTCTGCGCTTCGCCGCATGCACGCGCATCTCTCCGGAAAAAGCATTTTCTTCTTCCGCGACAGCCAGCTGGAGATTCCATTAGCTCGTTTCGCCGCAAACGAACTCGGCATGCGCCTGACCGAGGTTGGCACCCCCTACCTACACCGCGCGCTCATCGCTGAGGATCTGGCCCGTCTGCCTACCGGAATAACCCTGAGCGAAGGCCAGGATGTCGAGCGGCAGCTCGATCGTTGCCGCGCCATACGCCCGGATCTTACCGTCTGCGGCCTGGGCCTCGCCAATCCGCTCGAGGCCGAGGGTCTGACTACGAAATGGTCGATCGAGCTGGTGTTCACCCCGATCCAGGGGTTCGAGCAAGCAGCGGATCTTGCGGAACTATTCGCCCGGCCCCTGCGCCGCCGGGCTAGGCTCACGGTGTAGAGCATGCAACTCGCGCTATGGACCTATGAAGGACCGCCCCATGTCGGGGCCATGCGGGTCGCTGCCGCGCTGCGCGATGTGCACTACGTGCTGCACGCTCCCCAGGGCGACACGTACGCCGATCTGCTGTTCAC
>DAIDIQ010000267.1 GCA_027459285.1 Acetobacteraceae bacterium | reverse complement strand
GGCGTCAGCCCCGAGGCGGCGATCAGCTTGTCGGTCGAGATCAGTTTATTGCCGACGAAAATCTCGGCGTGCAGCTTGGGCGCCACCGCCGTGGTGATGGGCGCATGCACGCCCTGGTCGTCGATCTCGAAGATCACGTCGCTTTTGCCGGCCTTGGTCACGATTTTCGGCTTCACGCTGCCGGTGACGTGCGCCGATTCCAGCACCTTCGAGATCGCGTCCCGGTCAGCCAGAATGTCGGCGACGGTGACATGCTCGCCCGGATGTTCCTTGACGACCGCCATCAACTGCTCGGTCGGGATCGATTTGTTGCCGGTGATCGTTACCTTGCTGACATCGAAGCTTTGTTGCGCAAAGGCGGCGGGCGCGCACAGAATTGTTGCCCCCGCGAGACCCAGGAAAAGCCGGCTACGCATGGATGAACCCCTCTCGGAAATGCGTTCTGGGGCGCATGACGCACATTTGCGGCACCCTGCGCAAGAGAGGCGTGCGCAAGGCACGTGTAAATGGAAGTCCGGCACCGGTGGTTTTTTGAGGCGCGCCGGGCAGGCGCGTTTCACCGGAGCCTCCGGTGCCGGACTGCTTTAGTGGCTCGGCGCGGGGCCTAGGTAGGTCAGGGCGGTGTCCATGTCGTCGGGCGCGGTGGGGGGAGGCGGGTGGATTTGGAAGATGCTCACCGGCTTCACCCGCAGATCGCCGTTCGGGTCGAAGCCGATGACGCCTTGCGCGGTTTCGACCGTTTCCGCGGCCAGGGTTTTTCGCACCGACTCGCGCGTTAAATTCCCGCCCGTGGCGAGAATGGTCTTGATGGCCGCGAGCACCATCTCGGCCGCGTCATAGCCGGTCATGGCATATTCATCGGGCATGACGCCATATTTCCGTTGATAGGCGGCGATGAAGGGCGTGCTTGCCGGGCTTGCCGCGAGGCGCGGCGTGCTGGTGGCGATGAACCAGCCGGCGGCGGCGGGAAAGCCGACCGATGTCAGCACTTCCGGCCCGTACAGCCCATCGCCGGCGCCCTTCAGCGCATTTGGCAGGGTTGCATAAAGCGCGCGCATCAGCGGGAGGCCCGCGGCGTCGGTGCCGCCGTAAAAAATCGCGTCCGGGGCCAGGGTTTGCAGCCTGGCCGCGAGCGCGGCGCTCGCGGCATCGGTCAGTCCGACGGTTTCGTGGCCGAGGATTTTCATGCCCAACTGCGCGGCGCGTTGCCGGAATTTGCTTGCCAGGGAAACGCCGTAGGCGCTGCCGTCATCGACCGTGTAGGCCGATTGCGGGTGGCGCCGTTCGGCCCAGAAATCGGCCAGGCCGATGGCCTGAAAACCATCTGGCGCGACCAGGCGGAAGAAGGTGAGCCGGCCGGTCGGGCGGTAGGTTTCGGCGTCGCGCACCGAGGTGAGGCTGGGGTCGGAGGCGGCGGGGCTGACCATGGCGAGGTCCGCCTCGTTGAGAATGGGCAGCATGGGCCGCGCGCGGTCTGACTGGTCGGGGCCGATGACCGCCAGCACCGTTTTCTGGTCGACCAGCGCGCGGGCGCGGTTGGCGGCGTCGGCCTGGTCTGGGGGAGTGGTGCCGGTCGGGCCGGGCGTGTCGAGCAGGGTGATGGGGTGGCCGCCGAGACCGCCCGCGTCATTGGCTTCGGCGATGGCCAGCAGGGCGCCGTTGCGGGCCCGGCTGTTTTCGTCGCCGCCGGCGCCGCTGGTGGCGATGTCGATGGCGAGCGCCACTGGCGGGACGGGGGTGGTGGCGGGATTTGCCGGCTTATGGGGGGCGGCGGCGGCGAGCCATGGCAGGCAGAGGAGCGTGGCTAAGCGATTGAGGCGCATGGGGGCGGGAAGGCTCTTTGCGGGGTCGGAGCAGGCTTACGGCGCAAACCGCCCGTGAACAATGCGTGATGCTTGCGTATGTGAGTGAAGTCCGGCACCGGCCCGCATGCTTAACTGGAAGTCCGGCACCGGCCCGCACCCCCACCCGGCCACCCACGAGCGTACACTGCCATGGGTGGCCGGGTGGGGGTGCGGGCCGGTGCCGGACTTCGCGCCGGCAGGCGCGTTTCATAAACACTTCCGGTGCCGGACTGCGCGACGGCCAGGCGCGCCGCATAAAGCCCCCCCCGGGACAGGGCTGGGCGCTCATGCTAGCTGGGGGGCATGGCCGCCGACCCTCCGTTGCTTGCGTTGCAGGATATCCATTTGACGCTGGGCACCGTACCCTTGCTGCGCGGCGCGGAACTTCTGGTCGGGCCGCGCGATCGGATTGCCCTGGTCGGGCGCAACGGGTCGGGCAAATCGACCTTGCTGCGGATTGCCGCGGGCCTGATCGAGGCTGATGCGGGGCGGCGCTTTCTGCAACCCGGCGCCACCGTGCGGTATTTGGAACAGGACCCCGACCTTTCCCGCTATCCGAGCACGCTCGCCTATGTCGAGGCGGGGCTTGCCCCGGGGGATGACCGCAACCGGGCGCGCCTGTTGCTGGAGCAACTGGGCCTGACGGGCGCCGAGGCGCCGGCAACCCTGTCTGGCGGCGAGGCGCGGCGGGCGGCCTTGGTGCGCGCGCTTGCCCCGGACCCTGATCTGCTGCTGCTGGATGAGCCGACCAATCATCTCGATCTGCCGGCGATCGAATGGTTGCAGGAGACGCTGGCCGGCATGCGCGCCGGCATGGTGGTGATCAGCCACGACCGGGCGTTGCTGAGCGCGGTGAGCCGGGCGATGGCCTGGCTCGATCGGGGCAGCACGCGGCGGCTGGAGCGCGGCTTCGGCGCGTTCGAGGCCTGGCGCGACGAGACGCTGGAGCAGGAGGCGATGGCGCAGCACAAATTGGGCCGCAAGCTGGCCGCCGAGGAAGACTGGCTGCGCTATGGGGTGACGGCCCGCCGCAAGCGCAATGTGCGGCGGCTGGCGGATTTGCACGCGCTGCGCGAGGCACGGCGGCAGGTGAGCCAGCCGGTTGGCCGCGCGAGGCTGGATGCCTCGGTGGGGACGCTGTCGGGGCGGCAGGTGATTGTGGCGGAGGCGATTGGGAAGGATTTTGCCGGGCGGGCGGTGGTGCGGGATTTCAGCGCGACGATTCTGCGCGGCGACCGGATCGGCATTATCGGGCCGAACGGGGCGGGCAAGACCACGCTGCTGAAGCTGCTGACCGGGACGCTGGCGCCGGATGACGGACGGGTGACGCTGGGCACCGATTTGCGGATGCTGACGCTGGACCAGCGGCGCGAGGCGCTGGACCCGGAGAAAAGCCTGGCCGAGACGCTGACCGGGGGGGCTGGCGACATGGTGCGGGTGCGCGGGGTGGCCCGGCATGTTGTTGGATATATGAAGGATTTTCTGTTTCTGCCGGAGCAGGCGCGCACACCGACGCGCGTGCTTTCGGGCGGGGAGAAGGCGCGGCTGCTGCTGGCCCGGGCCCTTGCCGAGGAGTCGAACCTGCTGGTGCTGGACGAGCCGACCAACGATCTCGACCTCGAGACGTTGGACCTGTTGCAGGAAATGCTGGCGGATTATCCGGGCACGGTGCTGGTGGTGAGCCACGACCGGTCGTTTCTGGACCAGGTGGCCACGGCCACGATCGCGCATGTGGGCGAGGGACGGTGGGTGCTGCACGCCGGGGGCTATACCGACATGGTGGCAGCCCTTGGCGGGCCGCTGGCCGCGCGGCCGGCGGCGGAGGCGGCGCCGCGGGCGCCGGCCGAGGTGGCGGGCCAGGCGGCGGGCAGGCCCGCGCCGCGCCCGAAGCTGAGCTTCAAGGAACAGCATCTGCTTGCGACCCTGCCGGGCAGGATCGAGGCGATGCAGGCCGAGCTCGATGGGTTGCGGGCGAGGCTGGACGACCCGGCGCTTTATGCCGCCGACCGCGCGCGCTTCGCGGCGATCACGGAGAGGATGACCACCCTGCAGGCGGAGATTGCCGCCGCCGAGGAAAGCTGGCTCGACCTCGAGATTCGCCGCGACCTGTTGAAGGCCTGAGGGGCTGGCCGGTTGAACCCGGTTGCCGGGCGCTTACGTTTTGCGGGTGAGAGTGAGGAAACCCGATCATCGGATATCGGGCGCTGGCGCCGTGCCCGCGGCCGCGCGCGGACGCGCAAGCTGGCGTGGGTCGCCTCGCGCGGGCAGGGTCGGTCTGGCCCGTGAATAACGAGAGGTAAGCCGGCAATGGCAAAAAATCCCCCGACGAAAAATGCCCCCATGATGAACGCGGAAGACCCGCTCTGGTTCAAGGATGCGGTGATCTATCAGGTGCACATCAAATCGTTCTTTGATGGAAATAACGATGGCGTGGGTGATTTTCAGGGGTTGATGAGCCGGCTGAGTTACATCAAGGAACTCGGCGTCACGGCGATCTGGCTGTTGCCGTTCTATCCGTCGCCGTTGCGTGACGATGGCTATGACATCGCCGAATATTGCGGCGTCAATCCGGATTACGGGACCATGGCGGATGCGCGGCGCTTCGTGCGGGCGGCGCATGCGCTCGGGCTGCGGGTTATTACCGAGCTGGTGATCAACCACACCTCGGATGCGCACCCCTGGTTTCAGCGGGCGCGGCGGGCGAAGCCGGGGAGTGCCGCGCGCAATTTCTATGTCTGGTCGGACGATGACCAGCTTTATGCCGGCACGCGGATCATTTTCATTGACAGCGAGAAGTCCAACTGGACCTGGGACCCGGTGGCGAATGCCTATTACTGGCACCGTTTCTATTCGCACCAGCCGGATCTGAATTTCGACAATCCCGCGGTTATTCGCGCCGTGCTGGCGGTGATGCGGTTCTGGTTCGATGTCGGCGTGGACGGGTTGAGGCTGGACGCGGTGCCGTATCTGGTCGAGCGGGATGGCACCAGCAACGAGAACCTGCCGGAGACGCATGCGATTTTGAAACGGATTCGCGCCGAGCTCGACGCCTGCGCGCCGGGGCGGATGCTGCTGGCGGAGGCGAACCAGTGGCCGGAGGATGCGAAGGAATATTTCGGCGAGGGCGATGAATGCCACATGGCCTTTCATTTTCCGCTGATGCCGCGCATGTATATGGCGATCGCGCGCGAGGACCGGTTCCCGATCACGGATATCATGCGCCAGACCCCGGAAATTCCCGAAACCTGCCAGTGGGCGATTTTCCTGCGCAACCATGATGAGCTGACGCTGGAGATGGTCACCGACCAGGAGCGGGATTATTTGTGGCAGGCCTTCGCGAGCGATGCGCGGGCGCGGCTCAATCTCGGGATCCGGCGGCGGCTCGCGCCGCTGATGGAGCATGACCGGCGGCGCATCGAATTGATGAACAATCTGCTGTTGTCGATGCCGGGCACGCCGGTGATTTATTATGGCGACGAGATCGGCATGGGCGATAATATTCATCTGGGTGACCGTGATGGCGTGCGCACGCCCATGCAATGGTCGCCGGACCGCAATGGCGGCTTTTCACGCGCCGATCCGGCGAAGCTCGTTTTGCCGCTGATCATGGATTCGGTGTATGGGTATGACGCCGTCAATGTCGAGGCGCAGGCGGCCGATCCGTCATCGCTGCTGAACTGGATGCGGCGGATGCTGGCGGTGCGCAGCCGGTTCCGCGCCTTCGGCCGCGGCAGCCAGCGCATGTTGTTCCCCGGCAACCGCAAGGTGCTGGCCTTCCTGCGGGACTTCACGGATGGCGAGAACCGGGAAATCGTGCTGTGCGTCAGCAATCTTTCCCGCACGGCGCAGGCGGTGGAGCTTGATCTGGCGGAGTTCGCGGGGCGGCTGCCGGTCGATATGATCGGCGGCGCGGTATTTCCGCCGATCGGGCAACTGACCTATCTGCTGACGCTCGCGCCCTATGGGTATTTCTGGTTCGTGTTGACGACCGAGGCGGCGCTGCCACCCTGGCATGTGCCGGTGCCGCAACAATTGCCGGAATTCGTGACCCTGGTGGTCCGGCGCGAGATTCTGGAAATTCTCGATCCGGCGCACCGGATGATATTGGAACGCGATATCCTGCCGGCCTATCTGGCGCGGCGGCGCTGGTTCGCGGCCAAGGACGAGCGGCTGCTGCAATGCCGCATTGCCTATGCCGTGCCCTTGCCCGGCACCGAGCAGCCGGTGCTGTTCGCCGAACTCGCGGTCGATCTGCCCGGGCATACCGAGCATTACCTGTTGCCGATCGGCGTGGTCTGGGAGGAGGAGACATCCGGCGCGCTGGCCGAGCAACTGGGGCTGGCGCGGCTGCGGCGCGGCCGGCGGGTGGGCATATTGACCGATGGCTTCGCGGTTGACGGGCTGGTGCAGGCGCTGGCCGCCGGGTTGCAGGCAAAGGCGGTGCTGGCCCTGCCGGATGGGGGGGCGCTGCGCTTTGTGCCAAGCTCGCGCCTGTCAGCCCTGGATTTGCCGGACGATGCCGACATCCGGCGGCTTTCGGCCGAGCAGACCAACACCTCGCTGGTGGTGGGGGATAGCGCGGTTGTGAAGCTGATCCGGCATGTCGCGGCGGGTATTCACCCCGAGGCGGAAATGACCGGGTTTCTGACCGCGCGCGGCTTTGCCAACACGGCGCCGTTGCTTGGCGAGGTGATACGGCTCGATGCCGATGGCACGCCGCACACGCTGGTGCTGGTGCAGGGCTTCGTGCGCAACCAGGGCGATGGCTGGATCTGGACGCTCGATTTCCTCAACCGCGCGGTCGAGGAATTGGCGGTGACCGACGCGAGCGAGGCGGCGCGCGCGGACGCGTTCGGCCCCTATCTGGGATTTGCCCGCGCGCTCGGCCGGCGCCTCGCGGAATTGCATGTGATTCTCGCGCAGCCGTGTGACGAGCCTGACTTCGCGCCTGAGCCGGCCAGGGTTGCCGCGTGGGCGGACGGCACGCTCGCGCAACTGGACGCGGCACTCGAGATTTTGCGCGCCACCAGCGAATGGCCGGACGAGGAATTCGACGCGCTGGCGCGGGAATTGGTTGGGCAGGCGGACGCGTTGCGCGCCGCGGTCAGGCGCCTGGCCGATGCGGGCGCCGGCGCGCTCAGTACCCGTATTCATGGCGATTTCCACCTGGGTCAGGTGCTGACCATGCAGGATGATGTGTGCATCATCGATTTCGAGGGGGAGCCGGCCCGCCCGCTGGCCGAGCGGCGCATGAAATCATCGCCGCTGCGCGATGTGGCCGGGCTGCTGCGCTCGATCGATTATGCCGCGGCCACGGCCGCGCAGCACGAGACCGGCACGCCGTCGCTGGTTTCGCAGCGGCGGCGCGACCTGCTGGCGTTATTCTCGGTCGAGGCGAAGGCGGCTTTTCTGTCGGCCTATACGGATGTGCATGCCGCCGCGCCGCGCCGGTGGGCCGCGCCGGAGGCGGAGCCGGCGCTGATCGATTTGTTCCTGATCGAGAAGGCGGCGTATGAGATCCGCTATGAGGCCGCGAACCGGCCGGGCTGGCTGCCGATACCGCTGCGCGGGCTGGCCGCGTTGGCCCGGCGCGTTTTGGCCGCCGAGGCGGATGTGCCGACGGCATGAGCCGATGCGCGGATGCCAACCCGTGCGGTAGCCAGGGTAGTGTCTCAGTTTGAAGTCCGGCACCGGCCCGCACCCCCACCCGGCCACCCATGACAGTGTACGCTCGTGGGTGGCCGGGTGGGGGTGCGGGCCGGTGCCGGACTCCTTCCCTAAAGCTCGCCGGACTTTCTCCATAACGCTCACCCGCCGGGCGCCGCTCACATCATCATGCCGTCCGCCGCCATCATCCCGCACAGCGCCGCCACCGCCGCCAGCACGCCGTGCCGGGCCAAATCAGCCAGGCGTATCGGTTCGCGCAG
>DAIDIQ010000251.1 GCA_027459285.1 Acetobacteraceae bacterium | reverse complement strand
GGCCACCCACGAGCGTACACTGCCATGGGTGGCCGGGTGGGGGTGCGGGCCGGTGCCGGACTTCACCTATTCAAACATGGGTGGCCGGGTGGGGGTGCGGGCCGGTGCCGGACTTCACCTATTCAAGATTTCAAGCAAGTTTCGTGCCGCATTTTGCCGCCATGCCGCCCCAGCGTTTCCCTGGTGCGACAGGATGCGTTGATCGATTGACCCGCGCGGCCTAGGGTGCGCCGCAACATGAACCAGATCGCGTATGTCGCGCCGGCCACCGCCGGACCACTGGCACGCTACCGGGCACTGCTGGATGCCGGGCTGCTGGCAACCGACCCCGCCCAGGCCATGGCGGCGGAGCGCTTGCAGGATCTGGCCACCAAGCTGCGTGATTATGACCCGCCTCCCTTGCCCAGCGGCCGCCTCAGCCGCCTGTTGCGCCGCAAGCCGGCCGATTGGGCGCCGGATGCGCGGCCGAACGGGCTATACATCGCCGGCGCCGTCGGGCGCGGCAAATCGATGTTGATGGATCTGTTTTTCGAAACGGTCCGGGTGCGGCGCAAACGCCGGATTCATTTCAATGCTTTCATGCAGGAGGTGCATGGCACGCTGCATGAATGGCGGCAGGCCGGGCGCAATCTGCCCGATCCTATTCCCGCCCTGGCTGATGCCGTTGCCGAAAGCGCGGCCCTGCTCTGCTTCGATGAATTCCAGATCGAGGATATCGCGGACGCGCTGCTGCTCGGCCGGCTGTTCGAGGCGCTGTTCACCCGGGGCGTCATCATCGTCGCCACCTCCAACACGGTGCCGAATGATTTGTTCGCCGGCCGGCCTGGCCGGGATGTGTTTCTGCCGTTCATCGACGGCTTGAACCGGCATCTGGACCTGCTGGTGCTCGATGCCGGGCAGGATTTTCGCCGCCTGCATGAACCGAGCGTGCGGGCCTGGATCGTGCCGGCTGATTCGCGGGCGCGAATCATGCTCGATGCCACCTTCGCCCAGCTTGCCGGCGGCGCCACCCCCGCCCCGGCGCAATTGATCGTGCCCGGCCGGGTGCTCACCGTGCCGCACGCCGCGGGCAAGGTCGCGCGCTTCAGCTTCGCCGATCTGTGCGAACAGCCGCTGGGCCCGGCCGATTATCTGGCCATCGCCACGCATTATCATGCCGTGGTGCTGGATGATGTGCCTGGCCTCGGCCCGGACCAGGCCAACGCGGCGCGGCGCTTCATCACCCTGATCGATGCGCTCTACGAGCATCGGGTGAAGCTCTATGCCGCCGCCGCGGCCGAGCCGGATGCGCTGTTCCCCGCTGGTGAGGGGGCTGGCGCATTCCAACGCACCGCGTCGCGCCTCGCGGAAATGCAGACCGCCGACTATCTCGCCCGGCCGCACCTGACATGAGGCACGTCCGGCGCCGGGCGCGGCTTGCCGCCCTGTTACCCTTGTCCTAAGCCACCCCCCGGCCGCGCGGTTCCGGGGCCGGCATTCCGAAGGAAACCTCCGTCATGGCACGCAACAAGATCGCGCTTATCGGCGCCGGCAATATCGGCGGCACGCTCGCGCACCTGATCGGGCTCAAGGAATTGGGCGATGTCGTGCTGTTCGACGTGTTCGGCGGCGTCGCCGCCGGCAAGGCGCTGGACATCATGCAGTCCGGTCCGGTCGACGGGTTCGACGCCGCCATGGTCGGCGGGTCCGATTATGCCGCCATCGCCGGCGCGGATGTGGTTATCGTCACCGCCGGGTTCCCGCGCACGCCCGGCATGTCGCGTGACGATCTGGTGGCAAAAAATGCCGGCGTCATCGCCGCCGTCGCCGACGGCATCAAGACCTATTGCCCGAACGCCTTCGTCATCGTCATCACCAATCCGCTGGATGCCATGGTCTGGGTCATGCAGCAGAAATCCGGCCTGCCGCCGCACAAGGTGGTCGGCATGGCGGGCGTGCTCGATTCCGCCCGCTTCCGCCACTTCCTGGCCGCTGAATTTCAGGTCTCGGTCGAGGACGTGACCGCCTTCGTGCTCGGCGGCCATGGTGACACCATGGTGCCGCTGACGCGCTATTCCACCGTTGCCGGCATTCCCGTGCCGGATCTGATCGGCATGGGCTGGTCCACCCAGGAGAGAATCGACGCCATCTGCGCCCGCACCGCCAATGGCGGCGGCGAGATCGTCAAACTGCTGGAAAAAGGCAGCGCCTTTTATGCCCCGGCGGCGGCGGCCATTGCCATGGCCGAAAGCTATCTGCGCGACAAGAAGCGCGTGCTGCCCTGCGCGGCGCACCTCAGCGGTGAATATGGCGTCAACGGCCTGTATGTCGGCGTGCCGGTGGTGATCGGCGCCGCCGGCGTGGAGCGCGTGGTCGAGATCAAACTGAACGATGCCGAGCAGGCGGCATTCGACAAATCGGTCGCCGCGGTCAAGGATCTGATCGCGGCATGCCGGAAATTGGTGGGCTGACGGGCGATGAACATTCATGAATTCCAGGCCAAGGCGCTCCTGAAGGAATATGGCGTGGCCGTGCTGCCGGGCGGCGTTGCCACCACGCCCGAACAGGCGGTGGCGGTGGCGGCGGGCCTGCCCGGGCCGGTTTTCGTGGTGAAATCGCAAATTCACGCCGGTGGGCGTGGCGCCGGGCATTTCCGTGACGATCCCCGCGGCAAGGGCGGCGTGCGCCTGGCCCGCTCGGCCGACGAGGTGCGGCAGGCGGCGGCGGCGATGCTCGGCCAGACCCTGATCACCAAGCAGACCGGGCCCGCCGGGCGCCGCGTTGGCCGGGTCTACGTGGAAGCCGGCTGCGACATCGCGCGCGAGCTTTATGTCTCATTGCTGGTCGACCGCGCGACCGCGCGCGTGACGATCATCGCCTCGACCGAGGGCGGCATGGAAATCGAGACGGTGGCGGCTCACCACCCGGAGAAAATCCAGACCATGCCGATCGACCCGGCGACCGGTCTCTCGGCCTTTCATGGCCGCAGCCTGGCGTACGGGCTTGGCCTGGCCGGCGCCCAGGTGGCGGCGTTCGGCAAATTCATCAGCGGCATGTATGCGGCCTTCATGGCGCTCGATTGCGCGATCGTCGAAATCAACCCGCTGGTGGTCACCGGCGCGGGCGAGGTCATGGCGCTCGATGCCAAGCTGTCCTTCGATGACAATGCGCTGTTCCGCCACCCCAAGCTCGAGGCGCTGCGCGACGAGGCCGAGGAAGACCCGAAAGAGCTTGAGGCCAACAAGCACAGCCTCAATTACGTCGCGCTCGACGGCACCATCGGCTGCATGGTCAACGGCGCGGGCCTCGCCATGGCGACCATGGATATCATCAAGCTCTATGGCGAGGCGCCGGCGAATTTTCTCGATGTCGGTGGCGGCGCCACGCGTGAGCGGGTGACGGCGGCGTTCAAGATCATTCTCTCCGACCCGCAGGTCGAGGGCATTCTGGTGAATATCTTCGGCGGCATCATGCGCTGCGACGTCATCGCCGAGGGCGTGGTGGCGGCGGCGCGCGAGGTGGCGCTGCATGTGCCGCTGGTGGTGCGGCTGGAAGGCACCAATGTCGCCCTGGGCAAGGAAATACTGGCGCATTCCGGCCTGCCGATCATTTCCGCCGACAATCTGGCCGATGCCGCCGAGAAGGTGGTGCGTGCCGTGCGCGCGGTGAGAAAGTAAGCAAGCATGTTCTTTTTTGAAAAAAAGAACCAAAAAACTTTCGTGACAAAGTCTTTTTGCTTCTTTTTCTTCAGAAAAAGAAGTCTCTTCCTTTCTTCGCTATCAAAATAGGCACCCTAAATGGCCATTCTCATCGATCACACCACGCGGGTGATAACCCAGGGCTTCACCGGCGCCCAGGGCACGTTCCATTCCGAGCAGGCCATCGCCTATGGCACCAAGATCGTCGGTGGCGTCACCCCGGGCAAGGGTGGCAGCACGCATCTCGACCTGCCGGTGTTCGACACCGTGGCCGAGGCGGTGGCGGCAACCGGGGCGGATGCCAGCGCCATTTATGTGCCGCCCGCCTACGCGGCCGATTCCATACTCGAGGCGATCGCGGCCGAAATCCGCCTCATTGTCTGCATCACCGAGGGCATTCCGGTGCTCGACATGGTGCGGGTCAAGCGGGCGCTGAGCGGATCGAACTCCCTGCTGGTCGGGCCGAACTGCCCGGGCGTCATCACGCCCGAGGCCTGCAAAATCGGCATCATGCCGGGCCACATTCACCGGCGCGGCACGGTCGGCATCGTTTCCCGCTCCGGCACCCTCACCTACGAGGCGGTGGCCCAGACCACGGCGGCGGGGCTTGGTCAATCCACCTGTGTCGGCATCGGCGGCGACCCGGTGAAGGGGCTCGATTTCGTCGAGGTGCTGGAGATGTTCCTGGCCGACCCGGGCACGGAGCAGATCATCATGATCGGCGAGATCGGCGGCTATTCCGAAATCCTGGCGGCCGAGTTTCTGGCCAAAAGCCGCATCAAGAAGCCGACCGTGGGGTTCGTCGCCGGCGCCACCGCGCCTCCCGGCCGGCGCATGGGCCATGCCGGCGCCGTGATCTCGGGCGGGCGCGATACGGCACAGGCCAAGTTCGAGGCCATGCGGGTGGCAGGCATTCACGTGGCGGACAGCCCGGCGGCACTCGGCAGCACCATGATCCGCGCGCTCGGCCGTTGAGGCAGACGCGCGGCGCGGCGCTTCCCATGCGTGTCGGGCATTGCTGCGCCTTGGCGGACGGACGGGCGGTTCGCCATAGTTTGCGCAATCTTTATAACGATAGTCTCAGCGTTGCGGCAGGGGCGGCGATGTCCGTCACCCCGGGCCTCGGAGTACCGGGTTCATGGCGGGCGTAGACGTTCTGGCTTCGGCCTTCACCAGCGGCAATGCCGCCTATCTGTCTGATCTCTACGCGCGCTGGGTGGCCGCGCCGGACAGCATAGACCCGTCCTTCGCCACCTTCTTTGCCTCGCTCGACGATGAGGCGCGGTCGGTGCTGACGGACGCGACCGGCGCGTCCTGGGCGCCGCGGCACTGGGACGGCGCGGCCCCCGCCGCCGGCCGCGGCCAGCCAACGCCCGCCCCCGCGGCGGAGGCGGAGATTCGCGCCCGCACGCTCGATTCGCTGCGCGCCCTGATGTTGATCCGCACCTATCGGGTGCGCGGCCACCTGCAGGCCAGGCTCGACCCGCTGGGCCTGCAAGTGCCCGCCCCGCACGCCGAGCTCGACCCCGCCTATCACGGCTTCGGCCCGGCCGATTACGACCGGCCGATCTTCATCAACGGCGTGCTCGGCCTGCAGGACGCGACGTTGCGCCAGATCCTGACCATCCTGAACCGCAGCTATTGCGGGGCCATCGGCGTCGAGTTCATGCACATCCAGGACCCGGAGCAGAAGGCCTGGGTGCAACGCAAAATCGAGGGCGCCCCCTGGCTCGATACGCCACCCGCATCGGCCCGCCGCGCCCTGCTGCGACAGCTCACCGAGGCCGAGGGGTTCGAGGCGTTCTGTCAGAAGCGCTTCGTCGGCACCAAGCGCTTCGGGCTTGAGGGCGGCGAGGTCACCATCCCCGCGCTGCATGCCATACTCGATGTCGCGGCCCGCGCGGGCGTGACCGAGGTGGCGATCGGCATGCCGCACCGCGGCCGGCTGAACACGCTCGTGAATATCGTCCGCAAGCCCTTCAGCGCCGTCTTCAGCGAATTCGCCGGCGCGTCCAGCAAGCCCGAGGACGTGCAGGGCTCGGGCGACGTCAAATACCACCTCGGCACCTCGACCGATATCGAGCTCGCCGGGCATACGGTGCACCTCAGTCTGCAACCCAATCCCTCGCACCTCGAGGCGGTGGACCCGGTCGTGGTGGGCAAAATTCGCGCCCGCCAGGACATGGACGGAGACCGCCAGCGCAAGCGCGCCATGGCCATCCTGATGCACGGTGACGCCGCCTTCGCCGGCCAGGGCCTGGTCTATGAGACCCTGGCGATGAGCCAGTTGATAGGCTATCGCGTCGGCGGCACGGTGCACGTCATCGTCAATAACCAGATCGGCTTCACCACCATGCCGGCGCATGCCTATTCCGGGCTTTATTGCACCGATGTGGCAAAATCCATCCAATCCCCCATTCTGCACGTCAATGGCGACGAGCCCGAGGCGGTGATCTATGCCGCGCGCATGGCGGCGGAATATCGCCAGCAATTCGGCGCCGATATCGTGCTCGACATCGTCTGCTATCGCCGCCACGGCCACAACGAAACCGACGAGCCGGCCTTCACCCAGCCGGTGATGTATCGCGCCATTCGCGCCCGCAAAACCGTCCGCGCCCTCTATGCCGAACGGCTGGCCGCCGAGGGCGTGGTCACCGCGGCGGAAAGCCAGGCCATGGCCGATGATTTCACCGCGACCCTGGAAGACGCCTATCAGACAGCCCAGACCTACCGGCCGAACAAGGCCGATTGGCTGGAAGGGCGCTGGAGCGGGCTGAAACAGGCCGACGAGGCCGAGGAACGGGTGGACGAACCCACCTCGGTGCCGCGCGCGACCCTCGCCCGCATTGGCGCGGCGCTGGCAAGCGTGCCCGATGGTTTCGACGTCAACCCGAAAATCGCCCGCCAACTCGATGCCAAGCGGCAGATGATCGAGACCGGCACCGGCATCGACTGGGCCACCGGCGAGGCGCTGGGCTTCGGCTCATTGCTGCTCGAAGGCCATCGCGTCCGCCTGACCGGCGAGGATTGTCAGCGCGGCACCTTCAGCCAGCGCCACGCGGTGCTGATCGACCAGACCAGCCAGGCCGAATACGTGCCGCTGAACAATATCGCCCCCGACCAGGCGAAAATCGAGATCTATAATTCCCTTCTGTCCGAAGCCGGCGTGCTCGGCTTCGAATATGGCTACACATTGGCCGATCCGCAGACGCTGGTGCTGTGGGAGGCGCAGTTCGGTGATTTCGCCAACGGCGCGCAGGTCATCATCGACCAGTTCCTGGCCTCGGGCGAAAGCAAATGGCTGCGCATGTCCGGCCTCACGCTGCTGCTGCCGCACGGCTATGAGGGGCAGGGGCCGGAACATTCTTCCGCCAGGCTCGAGCGCTATCTGCAATTGTGCGCGGAAAAGAACATGACCGTGTGCAACATCACCACGCCCGCGAATTATTTCCATGCCCTGCGCCGCCAGCTCAAGCGCAACTTCCGCAAGCCGCTCATCATCATGACGCCGAAATCCCTGTTGCGGCACAAGCTGGCGGTCTCCGACCTCGATGATTTCGCCGAAGGGTCCGGCTTTCGCAACGCGATCGGCGAGGTCGATGCCATCGCCCCCCCCGAACTGGTGCGGCGGGTGGTGCTGTGCACCGGCAAACTCTATTACGATCTGCTGGCCGAGCGGCGGGCGCGCGGGCTCGACACGGTGGCGATCATCAGGCTGGAACAGATCTACCCGTTCCCGGTCATCACCCTGCCACGCCTGCTCGCCCCCTATGTCTCCGCCGAAATCGTCTGGTGCCAGGAAGAGCCGGAGAATATGGGCGCCTGGCAGTTCGTCGACCGCCGGATCGAGGCGGTGCTGAACGCGCTCGGCCACCGCAACCCGCGCCCGCGCCACATCAGCCGGCGCGAGGCGGCCAGCCCGGCAACCGGCCTCGCCCGGGTGCACGCCACCGAACAAGCCGCCATCGTGAACGAGGCACTGAGCCTGGACTGAGCCCGCGGCCCGGCCGCGTGATTTTATTTCCCGCCAAAACAACGGCAGACAGAACATGGCAACCGAGATCAAGGTTCCTTCCCTGGGCGAGAGTGTTTCCTCCGCCACCATTGCCCGCTGGCTGAAACAGGCCGGTGACGCGGTCGCCGCCGATGAGCCGCTGGTGGAGCTGGAAACCGACAAGGTGACGGTCGAGGTCAACGCCCCCGAGGCGGGCACTTTGGCCAGCGTGCTCGCCCCGGTCGGCGCCGAGGTCGAGGTTGGCAGTGTGCTCGGCACCCTGGCCGATGGCGGCGCCGCCCCCGCGCCCACCCCGCGCTCGGCGCAAGGCGGCTCGGCCGCCACCGCCGGCATTCACGTGCCGCCCGCGCCACCCGGGCCAGTGGCGCGCCCGGCCGCCCCCGCGCCCCTGCCGGCGGCCGCGAAACTGCTCGCCGAACACGCCGTGCCGGCCGATGCCATGGCCGGCACCGGCAAGGATGGCCGCGTCACCAAGGGCGATGTCATCGCCTTCCTCGACAAGGCAAATAAAGCCGCGCCCGCGCCCGCGCCCGCGCCGCTCGCCCGTCCCGCGCGCGAGGTCGCGCTCGGCGAGGAACGGGTGAAAATGACGCGCCTGCGCCGCACCATCGCCGCGCGCCTCAAGGAAGCCCAGAACACCGCCGCCATGCTGACCACCTTCAACGAGGTGGACATGTCCGCCTGCATGGATCTGCGCGCCCAATACAAGGATGGCTTCGAGAAAAAGCACGGCGTGCGGCTGGGCTTCATGGGTTTCTTCGTGCGTGCCTGCGTCGCCGCCCTGCAGGAATTTCCCGCCGTCAACGCCGAAATCGATGGCGAGGACATCGTCTACAAGCATTTCGTGCACATGGGCATCGCGGTCGGCGGCGCCGGCGGGCTCGTGGTGCCGGTCATCCGTAACGCGGAGGCCCTGTCGCTCGCGGAAATAGAGGCCGCGGTCGGGCGCTATGGCCGCGCCGCGCGTGAGGGTTCATTGAAGCTCGAGGAGCTTACCGGCGGCACCTTCAGCATCACCAATGGCGGCGTCTACGGGTCGCTCATGTCCACGCCCATCCTCAACCCGCCGCAATCCGGTATTCTCGGTATGCACAAAATCCAGGACCGTCCCGTGGCCATCGCCGGCAAGCTGGAAATCCGCCCCATGATGTATCTGGCGCTGTCCTACGACCACCGCATCGTCGATGGCCGCGAGGCGGTCAGCTTCCTGGTCCGGGTCAAGGAAATGATCGAGGATCCGCGCCGCCTGGTGCTCGGCTTATGAGCACCGAATTCGACGTCATCGTCATCGGCGCCGGTCCCGGCGGCTATGTCTGCGCCATTCGCGCCGCCCAGCTCGGCATGAAGGTCGCCTGTATCGAGAAGCGCGAGACACTCGGCGGCACCTGCCTGAATATCGGCTGCATCCCGTCCAAGGCCCTGCTGCAATCCTCCGAGAATTTCACCGAGGCGGCACACGGCTTCGCCGCCCATGGCATCATGCTCGAGGGCGTGACCCTCGATCTGGCGCGCATGCAGACGCGCAAGACCGAAGTCGTCACCGCCAATGTCCGCGGCATTGAATTCCTGTTCAAAAAAAACAACGTCACCTGGCTGAAGGGTGCGGCGAAAATCCTCGGCGAGGGCCAGGTCTCGGTCGATGACACGACCTATCATGGCAAATCGATCGTCATCGCCACCGGCAGTGAATCGACGCCGCTCGCCGGCATACAAGTCGATGAGGATCGGATCGTCACCTCCACCGGCGCGCTCGATTTTCCCGCCGTGCCCGGCCATCTCGTCGTGATCGGTGCCGGCGTGATCGGGCTTGAGCTTGGCAGCGTCTGGCGCCGGCTCGGCGCCCGGGTCACGGTCATTGAATATCTCGATCGCATCGTGCCGGGCATCGACGCCGAAATCGCCACCGCCTTCCAGCGCGTGCTGACCAAGCAGGGCATCGTCTTCAAGCTCGGCCAGAAAGTCACCGGCGCCACCCTCACCGATGCCGGCGTTACGCTGACAATGGAGCCGGCCAAGGGCGGCACCGCCACCACGCTCGAAGCCGATCGTGTGCTGCTCGCCATCGGCCGACGCCCGCACACCGAAGGGCTCGGCCTCGCGGCCGCCGGCATCGCCACCGATGCCCGTGGCCGCGTCGTCACCGACGCGCATTTCGCCACCAACGTCCCGGGCATTTACGCGATCGGGGATGTCATTGCCGGCCCCATGCTGGCGCACAAGGCCGAGGATGAAGGCGTGGCCCTCGCCGAAATGCTGGCCGGACAGAAACCACACATCAATTACGATGCCATCCCCTCGGTCATCTACACCTGGCCGGAAGTCGCCGCCGTCGGCGCCACCGAGGAAGATCTGAAGGCAGGCGGCGTGGCCTATACGGTCGGCAAGTTCCCGTTCACGGCCAATGGCCGCGCCCGCGCCATGGGCAGCATCGAGGGGTTCGTGAAAATCCTCGCGGATGCGCAAACCGACCGCCTGCTCGGCGCGCATATTCTCGGTCCTGATGCCGGCGGCCTGATCGCGGAATGCGTGACCGCGCTGGAATTCGGCGCCAGCGCCGAGGATATTGCCCGCATCTGCCACGCCCACCCGACGCTCAGCGAAGCGGTCAAGGAAGCGGCATTGGCGGTCGAGGGGCGGGCGCTGCATATATAGGCGCAGGCAAGCATGTTCTTTTTTGAAAAAAAGAACCAAAAGACTTTTATGACACCGCCCGTGGCCATGGACGGAGTTCGTGAAGTCTTTTTGCTTCTTTTTCTTCAGAAAAAGAAGGCGCTTCCCTCGTGCTAGCCCTCACCATGGGTGACCCCGCCGGCATCGGCGGCGAACTCACGGTCCGGCTGCGCGCGCCGGATTGCCCGCCCTTCCTCGTGCTTGACGACCCCGACCGGCTGGCCGCGTACCGCATCGCGCCAGTGGCGGCGGTCACCAGCGTTGCCGAGGCCGCGCGCGTCTGGCCCAGCGCCATCCCGGTTCTGCCGGTCACCCTCGCCGTGCCCGTGCGTGCCGGCCAGCCGGATCCGCGGAATGCCGGCGCCGTCATCGCCTCCATCGAGCGGGCAACCAGCCTCGCCCTGTCCGGAGAGGTCGATGCCATCGTCACCAACCCGATCAGCAAGGCCACGCTCTACGGGGCGGGCTTCAATTTTCCCGGCCACACGGAATTCCTCGCCGCCCTCACCGATACGCCCTTGCCGGTGATGATGCTGTGCAGCCCGCTCTTGCGCGTCGTGCCGGTCAGCGTGCATGTGGCGTTGCGCGCCGCCATTGCCTCGCTCTCCGCCGAGCGCATCGCCGCCGTCGCGCGCGTCACCCGCGCCGCCCTGCGACGGGATTTCGGCCTTGCCTCGCCACGCCTCGCGGTGGCCGGTCTCAATCCCCATGCCGGAGAGGGCGGCGCCTTCGGCGACGAGGAAGCGCGCATCATCGCCCCCGCCATCGCCGCCCTGCGCGACGAGGGCATCGATGCCATCGGTCCGCATCCACCCGACACGCTGTTCACGCCGGACGCGCGGGCGCGTTACGATGTCGCCATCTGCATGTATCATGACCAGGCGCTCATTCCGCTGAAGACGCTGGACCGTGACCGGGGCGTGAACGTCACGCTGGGCCTGCCCATCATCCGCACCTCGCCCGACCACGGCACCGCCTTCGATATCGCCGGAAAAGGCACCGCAAACCCCGCCAGCCTGCGCGCGGCACTCAATCTGGCCGAGGCGATCGCGCGCGCGAAACGATGACGTTACTCTTTGTCTGAGCGCGATCGTTTCAGGCTTTGGCCGGGCGCGCCCCGCTCATCCAACTCCACGCCCCCAGCGCCGCCCCCAGCGCGCCCCAGCTAACATTGTAAAACATCATCCCGCCCAGACCCAGCACAATGGCAGCGGCGCACAGTGGCACGCGCGCGGTGATGAAGGCGCCAATGCCCAGCAGCA
>DAIDIQ010000226.1 GCA_027459285.1 Acetobacteraceae bacterium | reverse complement strand
AGCCGCCGCCCCGCTTTATGCCCGCATCTGGCCGCGCGCCCGCTTCATTGTCATGCAACGGCGCGGTATCGAAAACCTGATCTCGGCACGCCTGAAATTTCCCGATCGTGACTTCGCCGAGTTGTGCCGGGCCTGGGCCGCTGCCATCACCGCCACCCACGCCGTGCTGCCGCGGCTGGGCAGCGCCGCCCTGCTGATAGACCAGCACGACCTTGCCCACGATCCCGCGCGCACCGCCGCGCGGGTCGCGGAATTTCTCGGCCTTCCGCCCGACCCCGCCGCGAGGCTCGCCAAGGCACTGCAAACCGAACACCCGCAACAATCCGGCCCGGAAATCATCCGCGCCACGACGCTCGCGCAAACCGGCTGGCCCGACCAGGAACAGGCGATGTTCCGCGCCCTGTGCGGCGAGGCAATGCGGCTTGCCGGCTATACCGAGGATGCCCGCTACCGCGCCGAAAGCCGGGCATAGCCCACCCAGGTCACGACGTTTTTCTGGTTCTTTTCGTTCACAAAAAGAACGATTCTTTTTCTAATGCACCTTAATTCTCGGCCGGATAATGGCGTTCACCTGCCCGAGCGCGATGAGCATCATGCCCTTGATTTTGCCGTGCACGGCAAGCAGGTGCATCTGGTAGAGGGACTGGTAGGCGAGGCGGGCGAGGCGGCCTTCGATGGCCATGGCGCCGCCGACGAGGTTGCCCATGAGGCTGCCGACGGTGGAGAAGCGGCTGAGCGAGACCAGTGAGCCGTGGTCGCGGTAGACGAAATTTCGCATGGGTTTGCCGCGCAGCATGCGGCGGATGTTGAAATAGACGGTATCGGCCATCTGGTGTGCCGCCTGGGCGCGTGGCGGGACGGCGCGGTCGGTGCCGGGGAGGGTGCATGAGCAGCAATCCCCGATCGCGAAAATCCGGTCGTCGCGGGTGGTTTGCAGGGTGGGGCGGACGATAAGCTGGCTCCAGCGGTTGACCTCGAGCCCGTCCATGTTCTCGAGCACGGATGAGCCGCGCACGCCGGCGGCCCAGAGGCGGAGCTCGGCGGGAATTTCCTCGCCGGTTTTGGTGAAGACGGCATGCTCGGTCACCTCGGTGACCGGGGTGTTGGTGAGCACGCGGACGCCGAGCCGTTCGAGTTCGAACTGGGCGGCGTGGGAGAGTTTTTCGGGCAGGGCAGGCAGGATGCGGGGCCCGGCCTCGATCAAGGTGACCTTCAGGCGGGATTCGTCGAAATGCTCGAGCCCGTATTGGCGAAGCGCGCCCGCGGCGCTGTAGAGTTCGGCCGCGAGTTCGACGCCGGTGGCGCCGCCGCCGACGATGGCGATGCGCACCACATGCTCACCCGGGACGCCGGTGAGGGCGGCGCGGGAGACGCGCATGCATTGGTTGAGCAGGCGGTTGCGGAAGGAATCTGCGGCCTCACGGTCATCGAGGAAGACGCAGTTTTTCCGCGCGCCCACGGTGCCGAAATCATTGGTAATGGCGCCGATGGCGACGATGAGGATATCGTAGGGGATACGATGGCGGCCCATCAGCAAGGTGCCGTCGATATCGTGCAGGGGGGCGATGAGAAGCTCACGCCGGTCACGGTCGACGCCTTCCATCTGGCCGTAGAAGTAACGGATGCCCCATTTGTAGCAATGGGCGCGATAGCCGATCTCGTCGAGATTGGCGTCGAGCGAGCCGGCCGCGACTTCGTGCAGCAGCGGCTTCCAGACATGGGTGCGGACGCAATCGACCAAGGTGATGTCGTGCTTTTTGCCGTGGCGGGTGCCGAGCTTGCGGGCGAGTTCGAGCCCGCCGGCGCCGCCGCCGACGATGATGATGCGCTGGCGGCCGGTGAGGGGGGTGTGGTCGGCGAGGGGGGCCGGGCTGGCCGGCGGGGCGGCGGGATTGGACTGATTGTCAGGCATGGTAAACCCCCCTGGTGCGTGGGTGTGGCGCGGCTGGATGGGCGATTCGCATGGCCCCAGCATGACACGAAATCGTTTTCCCGACGTTATCCACTGAACCGTCCACGAAAAAAACATGCCCCTTTTGTGTCGCGCGCGGAGGCCTAAACTGGCTCGACGATGACCAGTATCGACCGACCGATGATCGAGGAACCGTTGCTGGGGTTGGCGCAACGGCGGCCGCCGGCCAATGCGGCGGCCGAGCAGGCGCTGCTGGGCGCGTTGCTGGCCAACAACAAGGCCTATGACCGGGTGGGTGAGTTTCTGGCGCCGGAACATTTCGCGGACCCGGTGCATGGGCGGATTTATGCCGCGATCCAGCGGCGGGTCGAGGCCGGAAGCTTGGCCGACGCGGTGACGCTGAAGGCCGAGTTCGAGCATGCCGGCGTGCTGGATGAGGTGGGTGGCACCGCGTATCTGGCGCAATTGCTGAGCGCGATGGTCGGCATCATCAATGCCGGGGATTACGGGCGGGCGATTCATGATGCGTGGCTGCGGCGGCAACTGATTGACATTGGCGAGGACGTGGTCAATCGCGCCTTTGGCACCGAGGAGGCGCTGGCGGCGACCGACCAGATCGAGGTGGCCGAGGAATCGCTGTTCAGGCTGGCGACCGCGCGCGCGGATGGCGGGTTCGTGAGCTTCGAGATGGCGTTGCAGGAGGCGCTGACCAGTGCCGCGAACGCGTTCACGCGCAGTGGCCATGTTGCCGGGCTTTCCTGCGGGCTGCGCGATGTGGACGCGAAAATGGGCGGGCTGCACCCGTCCGACCTGCTGATATTGGCGGGACGGCCCGGCATGGGCAAAACCGCGCTGGCGACGAAAATCGCCTTTGGCGCGGCACGCGCGCTGCTGGCGGAAGCGCAGGCGCAAGGCGGCGACAAGGCCAAGCCCGGCAAGGCGGTGGCGGTGTTCAGTCTGGAAATGAGCGCCGAGCAATTGGCCACCCGCATGCTGGCCGAGGAAGCGCGCATCAGCGGCGACCGGATCCGGCGCGGGGAAATCAATCAACGCGACTATGACCGGTTTGTTGCCGTCAGCCGGCAATTACAGTCCTTGCCGGTGGTGATCGACGATACCGCGGCAATTTCATTGTCGGCGATGCGCACGCGCTGCCGGCGGCTGAAGCGCACGCAGGGCCTGGGGCTGGTGGTGGTGGATTATCTGCAATTGATGCGGCCATCGGCCGGCACGCGCCCGGAAAGCCGGGTGCTGGAGATCAGCCAGATCACGCAGGGGCTGAAGGCGATCGCGAAGGAATTATCGGTGCCGGTGCTGGCGCTTTCACAGCTTTCGCGCGCGGTGGAAAGCCGTGACGACAAGCGGCCGCAACTTTCGGATTTGCGTGAGTCCGGCACGATCGAGCAGGATGCGGACTGCGTGATGTTCATCTACCGCGACGAATATTACAAGGCGCAGCAGGAACCGAAGAAGCTGAATTTCGACAAGGACGATAAATTCGCCGATGCGCATAACAAATGGCAGGCCGACATGGCGGACTGCCACAACAAGGCCGACCTGATCATCGCCAAGCAGCGGCACGGCCCGACCGGGACGATACATTTGTTTTTCGAGGGCGAATTCACGCGGTTCGCGGATTTGGATTCGCGCTATGAGGGCAGGGATTGACGGGAAGCGCCGAGCCATTTTGACGGCAACGGCCCGGGCGGCGGCCTCATCGCGGCTGCTGGCAGGTGGGCAGGGCGTGCCACGCCGCAAGCTGGGATTGCAGGCGGGTGTGCAGGTTGGTGAACATGGCGGTCTGCTGGGTGGTGGGGGCGGCGTCCGCGCCATCGAGCGCCAGTTGAAACGTCGCGTATTGTTCGTTCAGCATGCCGGGGAAAGCGAGATTGGCTTCCGAGCCTTTCATGTTGACCTGAATGAGTGCCTGTTCGATCGGGGTGAGTTGGGCGGCCTCAGTGGGGCAGGTCGCTTCGGCGGCGCGAATGGCGTTGACGGCGCGATGCAGCACATCGATGTCGGCGGTGACGGCGCGGTCGAGTTTGGTGAGGGCGAGGATATCGGCCAGGCGGCCCTTGGCGCGGGGATCGATCAGGAGGGTGAGGGGGGCTTCGAGGGTTTTGCCCTGGGCGGTGAGGCGCACCGTGTATTGGCCGGGCGGGGCGAGCGGGCCGCGCGGCGCCTGGTCGGAATAAATCGCGCCGGGAATTTGCACGGGGTCGTTGTAGCGGAGGTCCCAGACCAG
>DAIDIQ010000166.1 GCA_027459285.1 Acetobacteraceae bacterium | reverse complement strand
TTGCGCTTGTGTTGCGGCGCGTTCCTGGCATCGTGGGGGGATGGTGGCGGGGCGCGCGTTACGGGCCTGGGTGAACGGCGGCGGCGCTGGCTGGCGCGGGCCGGGGCCATGAGCGCCGGGGTGGGCGGCGGGCCGGGGCCGAGCGGGCCGGTGCGCGGGCTTTCGGCGGCGGAGGCGGCGGAGCGGCTGCGTCGGGATGGCCGGAACGAATTGCCGCGGCAGGACCGGCGCGGCCTGGTTCGGATCGTCCGGGATGTGGTGCGCGAGCCGATGCTGCAATTGCTGCTTGGCGCGGGCGTTATTTATCTGGTGCTGGGGGACCTGGCCGAGGCGCTTATTCTGCTGGCGTTCGCGGTGTTGAGTGTCGGGCTGGTGGTGGTGCAGGAAAGCCGCACGGAACGCGCGCTGGCGGCGCTGAAGACCCTGACCAGCCCGAGCGCGTTCGTTATCCGCGATGGCACGAGGCAGCGCGTGCCGGGGGCCGAGATCGTGGTCGGGGATGTGGTGGTGCTGGTCGAGGGCGACCGCGTGCCCGCCGATGCGCGGGTGCTGGACGCGACCGATTTGCAGGCCGACGAATCGCTGCTGACGGGGGAATCGGTGCCGGTTGGCAAGATGGCGGCCGGCCCCGGGACGCCGGTTGGGCGACCCGGTGGCGATGGCGGCGGCACCGTGTGGTCGGGCAGCCTGATCGTGCGCGGCGGTGGCCTTGGGCTGGTGCTGGCAACCGGGGCGCGCACCGAGATTGGCCGCATCGGCACGTCGCTGGCCACCATCGACAGCGCGCCGACACCGCTGCAGGTTCAGACCCGGCGCCTGGTCAGGGTGTTTGCTGGTCTCGGCATCGGGGCATCGGTGCTGCTGGCGGTGGTTTACGGGGTGCAGCGCGGCGCGTGGCTGCGCGGCATTCTGGCCGGCATCACGCTGGCGATGGCCACGTTGCCCGAGGAATTTCCGCTGGTGCTGACGGTATTTCTGGTGCTGGGCGCGTGGCGGATGGCGCGGAGCAAGGTGCTGACCCGCCGGTCGGCCGCCATCGAGGCGCTGGGCGCGGTCACGGTGCTGTGCACCGACAAGACCGGCACCTTGACCATGAACCGGATGCGGGTTGCGGCATTGGTGGCGGATGGGGCGCGGTGGACCCCGAGGGAAGCGGCGGCCCAGGACCTGCCGGCGCCGTTTCATGGCCTGGTCGAGTTGGCGATTTTGGCGAGCCGGCCGGACCCGATCGACCCGATGGAGCGCGCCATCGTCGCGCTCGGCGGGGGGGCGGTGACGCCGATACTGCCGGCCGAGGCGGGTTGGGTGTTGCGGCATGTGTATCCGCTGACGCCCGAGCGGCTGGCGGTGGTGCAGATTTGGCAGACCGGCGGGGGGAGCGGCTTCGTGGTGGCCGGCAAGGGAGCGCCGGAGGCGGTGGCCGCGCTGTGCCGCCTGCCGGCGGAGCAGATGACGGCCGTGCGCCGCGATGTGGCGGCGCTGGCGGCGGACGGGCTGCGGGTGTTGGCGGTGGCGCGGGCGGGCTGGGCGGACGAAAACTGGCCGGCGACACCGGGCGATTTCGATTTCCGGTTCATGGGCCTGGTCGGGCTGGCCGACCCGTTGCGGCCCGAGGTGCGCGCCGCGGTGCGGGCATGCCGGGACGGGGGCATACGGGTCGTGATGATCACGGGCGATCATCCGCTGACGGCATCGAGCATCGCCGAACAGGCGGGGCTCGCGGGCGCGCGGGTGCTGACCGGCACGGACATGGCCGGGCTCGATGACGCGGGGCTGCGGGCGCGGCTGGCCGATACGAGCGTGTTCGCGCGCATCATGCCCGACCAGAAGCTGCGCCTGGTGCAGGCCTTTGCCGCGGCGGGCGAGGTGGTGGCGATGACGGGGGATGGCGTGAATGACGCCCCCTCGCTCAAGGCCGCGCATATCGGCGTGGCGATGGGCGAGCGTGGCACCGATGTGGCGCGCGAGGCGGCATCGCTCGTGCTGCTCGACGATAATTTCGCGAGCCTGGTCACCGCCATCCGGCTCGGCCGGCGGATCGACGATAATTTGCGCAAGGCGATCGGGTATATTCTCGCGGTGCATGTGCCGATCGCGGGCATGTCGCTGCTGCCGCTGCTGTTCGGGTGGCCGATGGTGCTCGGTCCGATCCATGTGGTGTTCCTGGAGCTCGTGATCGACCCGGTATCCTCGATCGTGTTCGAGGCGGAGCCGGAGGAGAAAGGCAGCATGGCGCGGCCGCCGCGCGAGCCCGACGCGCCGCTGTTCGACACGGCGCTGCTCGCGCGCGGGCTGCTGCAGGGCGGTGTGGTGTTGCTGGCCGCACTGGGTATTTTCCGGCTGGGCATGCACGGCACGCCGGACGAGCCCGCGGCGCGCGGCATGGCCTTCGTGACGCTGGTGATGGGCAATCTTGGCCTCGTGTTGAGCAACCGGTCGATCACGGCGAGCGCCTTCAGCGTGCTCGGCCGGCCGAACCGCGCGCTGATGGTGGTGACGATCATGACCGTCAGCGCGCTTATTCTCTCGATGGCGGTGCCGTGGCTGCGCGGGCTGTTCGGGTTTGCGCGGGCGGGCTGGCCGGGTCTGGCGGCGGCTTTCGGCGCGGCTCTCGTCAGTCTTGTCGTGAATGATCTGATCGGCGTGGTCTGGCGGCGGGGCGGGGGGCGCGGTTCGCCCGCGGGTCAGCTTCGGACCAGCACATAGGTGCCCGGCGCGTCGGCGAGCACGGGCAGCCCGCCATCGCCAGGCATGCGCGCGCGCACCCGGCCGCGGGAATGGGTGCTGACCCAGCGCTGCCAGTCCGGCCACCAGGACCCGGCGATTTCGGTGGCGCCGGCCAGCCATTCCTCGGCCGTCTCGGGCAGGGTCGTGTTTACCCAATGGCTGTATTTTCCCGCATCCGGCGGGTTCACCACCCCGGCAATATGGCCGGATGCCGCGAGCACGAAGCGCGTCGGGCCGCCGAGCAGCCGGGCGCTGGCGAATGCCGCCCGCCATGGCGCGATATGATCCTCACGCGCGGCGAGCGCATAGACCGGCACGCTGACGCGCGACAGATCGACCGGGGTGCCGTCCAGCGTCACGCCGTTCTTCTCGCGCAGGCGGTTTTCCCGATACATGGCGCGCAGATAGAAGCCGTGCATCGTCGCCGGCATGCGCGTCGAATCGCTGTTCCAATAGAGCAGGTCGAACGGGAACGGATCGTTTCCCAGCAGATAATTACTGACCACGAACGACCAGATCAGATCGTTCGCCCTGAGCAGGTTGAACGTGGTCGCCATCTCGGAACCGTCCAGATAGCCCTTGTCGTGCATCCGGCTTTCCAGCGCCTGCAACTGTTCCTCGTCGATGAATACCTTGATCTCGCCGGCCTCGGCGAAGTCGAGCAGCGTCACGAACAGGGTGGCGGTCTTGATGCGGGTATCGTTGCGCGCCGCCATGACCGCGAGGGTCGCGGCCAGCAGTGTGCCACCCAGGCAATAGCCGATGGCGTTCACGCACGCCTCGCCGGATGCCGCCTCTATCGCGCCGAGCGCGGCCATGATGCCCTCGGTCATGTAATGGTCGAAATCGACCGCGGCCAGGCTTTCGTCCGGGTTCACCCAGGAGATCATGAACACGCTGTGCCCCTGGGCCACGGCCCAGCGCACGAACGAGTTTTTTTCCTTTAAGTCAAGAATATAATATTTGTTGATCCATGGCGGCACGATCAACAGGGGCCGCTTCAGCACTGTCTCGGTGGTTGGGGTATAGTGTATCAGCTCCATCAGCCGGTTGCGGAAAATCACCTTACCCGGCGTGGTGGCGAGGTTGCGGCCGACCGCGAATGCCTCATGGTCGGTCATACGGATGCGCAATTTGCCCCGGCCATGTTCCAGATCGGCCAGCAGGTTGGAGAGGCCGCGCAGCAAATTCTCGCCACCGGTCTCGGCGGTGCGGCGCAGCACCTCGGGGTTGGTCAGCAGAAAATTGCTCGGGCTCATCGCATCGACGAACTGGCGGGAATAGAAATCGACCTTGCGCGCGGTCTCGGGGGCGAGCCCATCGGTCTGCTTCACCACGTCCTGCACGAAGCGCGCCGAGAGCAGGTAGGATTGCTTGATGAAGTCGAACACCTCGTTCTCGTCCCATTGCGGGTCACGAAAGCGTTTGTCGCCGGCGGGTGCCGCGATGACGGGCGCGTGGCCGAGGCCCATCATGCGCCGGGCCGTGGTCTGCCACAGCGTCAGGTAATCCTGCCAGAAGCCCAGTTGCGCCTGCATCAGCCGCGCCGGGTCGCTCATGAGCCGGGCCGTCATGTCGAGGAAGGCGCGGCCGATATGCATCGCGTCCGGCAGGTCGTCGGTGGCTTGGCGGCGGAGAAATTCCCGCACGATCCGGCCGGAGCGTTCCGCGACATCGGTCATGGTGCGTGAGATCAGCCCGGGGTCGGGCATGCGGAAGGACGGGGGGTCGGCCTCCGGGCTCGCGGCCTTTGCCCCCGGCTTCGCCTCGGCTTCGCGCGGCTGGTCGCTCAAGCGTGCAATCCTTTTCCTCTCCGCCCGCCGCCCTGGGCTGTCGGGCTTTGTCTGGTCCGGCCTTGTCATCGGCGCCGGTTGAAAACTGCCCGCCGCGTATGGCGCCGGGGTCGTGCCATGGTCCCTTGCCTCCGCCGCCCGCGCTGTTCCATTACAGGCTGGGCCATTACAGGCTGGGCCGTCGCGGCACATACGTGAACTGCCAGCCCAACCGCCATGATCGGGATCAACGTGACCAGACCCAGTCAGCCTAGAAGCCGGCCCTTGCCCCGGCAATACGTGCCCCGCCCGGCCGCATGCGCGATACGCAGGGCTATTTCGCTTGCCATGCTGGCAACCCTTGCCGCCTGTTCCGGCAATACCGAGGAGGGGCCGATCGGCTGGTGGCACCAGCTTCAGGGCGGCTATATCGCCCAGCACCGGCCGCCGCCGCCCGGGCAGTTTCAGCCCTACCCGTCGCTTGCCACCGTGCCCGCGCGCCCGACGCCGGTCAGCCCCGCTGACCGCGCCCGTATTTATGCCACCCTGATGCAGGACCGTGCCAACGCGACCTATGAGGCGCGGCAGGACCCGCTGACGCAGGTCGGCGTCGCGCGGACCGACCAGGGCCTGTTCGCGCCGGCGACGCCGCCGACGCCGGGCCCGGATGCCACGGGCGCCGCCCTGCCCGCCGCGACCCCCGCCGCGACGCATGCCGCCAGCGCCACGCCGGGCGGCAAAGCCGGAACGGAGGCGGCAAGCCCGCCAGCTTCGCCGGCGGATGTGCCCATTCCGGCCATCACGCAGGATAGTACGCCGCCGCCGCCGGTGCCGGCGGCGCCGCCCGCGGCGCCGCGCATAGCCGGCGTCACGCTGCCGGTGACCGTGCCGCATCTGCCGCCCGTGGCGCCGCCGACACCGGCCAGCATTCCCGCACTGGACGCGGCCGCGGCGGCGCCGGTGGCGCTCGCCTTCACGCCTGGCACGGCGACGCTGACTGTCGCCGACCGGGCGGATTTGCAGGCCCTGGCGGCGCGGCGCGGTCCGCACATGATCGCGATTCTCGGCTTTGGCGATGCCGCCCAGGAAGACGCCAATTCCCAGCGCCTCGGCCTCGATCTGGCGATCAGCCGGGCCGCCGCGATTGCCCGGGTGTTGGAAGCGGATGGCGTGCCCTTCGCCGATCTCAGCCTCTCGGGTGCGGCGGGCGGCAGCGGCGGCGCGGCCCGCCTGGTGCGATAGGCGCCCATGCCGCCCGCCGCGGCCAACGCTGCAATGCAAAACCGCGCCCCCGGGCCGGTCGCGCCGCGGCCGCGCTGCTGATACACTCCACGCAACGATGCTGCCGCAAACCCGCTGTGTCCGTTGCTTTCTTACCCTCGCCTGAGGCGCTCATGACCGAAGAGTTCCACCGCATCCGCCGCCTGCCGCCTTATGTGTTCGCCGCGGTCAATACCGAAAAGGCCGCCGCGCGCGCCCGGGGCGAGGACATCATCGATCTCGGCATGGGCAACCCGGACAGCCCGACGCCGGCGCACATCGTCGCCAAGCTGATCGAGACCGTGGCCGACCCGCGCAGCCATCGCTATTCGGTCTCGCGCGGCATTCCCGGGCTGCGCCGGGCCCAGGCGGCTTATTATCAGCGCCGCTTCGGCGTCACGCTGGACCCGGAGAGCGAGATCGTCGCGACCATCGGCAGCAAGGAGGGGCTGGCCAACCTGGCCGCCGCCATCACCTCGCCGGGCGATACGATTCTGGTGCCCAACCCGTCCTATCCGATCCACCAGTTCGGCTTCATCATCGCCGGCGCCGCGGTCCGCTCCATTCCCGCGACCCCGGACGATGGCATGCTGGAGGCGATCGACCGCGCGGTGCGCCATTCGGTGCCCAAGCCCACGGCGCTGATCGTCAATTTCCCGGCGAACCCGACCGCGACCCTCGCGAGCCTCGATTTCTATGCCGACCTCGTGGCGCTGGCCCGGCGGCATGAGCTGTTCATCCTGTCCGACCTTGCCTATGCCGAGATTTATTTCAACGATACGCCGCCGCCCTCGGTCCTGCAAATTCCTGGTGCCAAGGACATAACCGTCGAGTTCACCTCGATGTCGAAAACCTATTCCATGCCCGGCTGGCGCATCGGTTTTGCCTGCGGCAACCCGCGCCTCATTCATGCGCTGACGCGGATGAAATCCTATCTCGATTATGGCGCCTTCACCCCCATCCAGGTCGCGGCCACGGCGGCGCTGAATGGTCCGCAGGATTGCGTGGCGTCGGCGCGGGCGCTGTACAGGGAGCGGCGCGACGTGCTGCTGCCGGCGCTGGCCGCCGCCGGCTGGCAAATTCCCGTGCCGGAAGGCTCGATGTTCGCCTGGGCGCCGATTCCGCCGCAATTCGCGCATCTCGGCAGTGTCGGCTTCGCGAGGCTGCTGCTCGAACGCGCCCATGTCGCGGTCGCGCCCGGGATCGGCTTTGGCGAACACGGGGACGGGCATGTCCGTATTGCTTTTGTCGAGAATACGCAGCGGCTGCGCCAGGCGGCGCGCGCCATCCGCGCCTTCCTCAACCCAGGCGCCACGGCCGACCACCCGGAAAGACCCGCCGCATGAGCGCGCCCCCCGCAACCCCGCTTGGCATCGGCATCGCCGGGCTCGGCACGGTCGGCGGCGGTGTCATGCGCCTGCTTGCCGCCAACGCCCCGCTTATCGCCGCCCGGGCCGGCCGGCCGCTCATCGTCACCGCCGTCTCGGCCCGTGACCGGGCGCGTGACCGTGGCTTTCCACTCGATCATCCGACCTGGCACGCCGACCCGCTCGATCTTGTGCGTGACCCGCGGGTCGATGTGGTGGTCGAGCTTATCGGCGGCGCGGAAAACCCGGCCCGCGCCCTGATCGAGGCGGCGCTGGCCGCCGGCAAGCCGGTCGTCACCGCCAACAAGGCGCTGCTTGCCCAGCATGGCAAATCCCTCGCCGCACTCGCCGCCGCGCACGACGCGCCGCTTGCCTATGAGGCGGCGGTTGCCGGCGGCATTCCCATCATCAAGACCCTGCGCGAGGGGTTGGCCGGCAACCAGATCACCGCCATTTCCGGCATTCTCAACGGCACCTGCAACTATATTCTCACCACCATGCGCGAGCGCGGCACGCCGTTCGCGGACGTGTTGGCGGACGCGCAGCGCCTTGGCTATGCCGAGGCCGATCCGTCAGCCGATATCGACGGGCTGGATACCGCCCACAAGCTCGCCATCCTCGCCGCCCTCGCCTTCGGCCAGCCGGTCGATCTCGCGGCCGTGCATGTCGAGGGAATTCGCGCCATCGACGCGCTCGACATCGCGTATGCGACCGAGCTCGGCTATCGGATCAAGCTGCTCGGCATCGCCCGTCTGATCGACGGCAAGATCGAGGCCCGGGTGCACCCCACCATGCTGCCGGCCGAGGCGCCGCTGGCGATGGTCGAGGGCGTCTATAACGCCGTGCTCGCCGTGGGCGACCAGGTGGGGCGGGTGCTGCTGGAGGGCCGGGGCGCGGGCGCGGGACCGACCGCCTCGGCGGTGGCGGCCGACCTGATCGATATCGCCCGCGGCAGATTTACCCCGGTCTGGGGACACGACGCCTCGGCCAGCATGACACCCACCCCACCGGCACCGATCGGGGCGCATATCGGGCCATATTATCTGCGCCTGATGGTGGCCGACCAGCCCGGCGTGATCGCCGACATCACCGCCGGGCTGCGCGATAACGGGGTGAGCCTCGAAGCCATGCTGCAACGCGGCCGCAGCCGCAACGCCGCCGTGCCGGTGGTGCTGGTCACGCACGAGACCCCGGAGCACGCCATGCGCGCCGCCGTCAGCCAGATTCAGAAATTGCCCACCGTGCTGGAAGCGCCGACCGTCATTCGCATCGAGCCGGGTTAGCAAGGACAAATAAGTAATTCGCGGGCGCTGCCCGCACCCGCTGGGGCCGTGAGGCCCCAGACCCCTGGACAAAAGGGCTGAGGAGCGCGATCGGGCGAAGGGTCAGTCCAGCGTTGTGCGGTACGTGCGTACCGCGACCACACCGACCAGCAGGGCGAACAAGGCCATCGGCCATAAATCCGGGGTCACGTCGCGTAGGCCGTTGCCCTTGAGCAGCACACCCCGGCAGATGCGCACGATATGCGTAAGCGGCAGCCCCTCGCCGATTATGCGGGCCCAGCGCGGCATGCCGGCGAACGGGAATAAAAAACCCGATAGCAACAGCGAGGGCAGCAGCACGAACTGCGCCAGTTGCTGCGCCTGCATCTGGGTGCGGGCGAGCGAGGAAAAGGTGAACCCGAGCGCCAGATTGCACGCGATGAAAACGCCGAGACAAAGCACCAGCAATGGCAGCGAGCCGGCTATCGGCACATCGAAAATGAAATACGCGACGAGCAGAATAAGCGTGGCCTGCGCATAGCCGAGCCCGATATACGGAACGATCTTGCCGAGCATCACCTCGATCGGCGTCACCGGCATTGCCAGCAGCGTCTCCATCGTGCCGGTCTCACGCTCACGCGTGATGGCCATTGCCATGAATACCAGGGTGGAGAAGGTCAATATCGTGCCGATCAGGCCGGGCACTATGTTCAATGCCGTGACCTGGCCGGGGTTGTAGCGGTCGTGGATGGTGATGCGGAAGGCCGGCGGTGGCGGAAAACGCAGCCGCACCGGCAGGTCCCGGGTGATGGCGCCCGGCACGATCGCCTCCAGCGCCGCGGTTGCCGCCCCCACCGCGGTCGGGTCGGTCGCGTCCACCTCCATCAGCACATCGGGGCTTTCCCCCCTGTCCACGGCGCGCGCGAAATCGGGCGGGATTTTCAAGGCGAACATAATAACCCCGCGCCGCAATGCCTCGTCCATCGTTGCCTCGTTCGCATATCGGCGGACATTGAAATAATCGGTATTCGTCAAGGCCTGGATTATTCCCCGTTCATAGCGGGACGGATCGGCCGCGATCAACCCGGTCGGCAGATGGTGCGGGTTGGTGTTGATGGCATAGCCGAACAGAAAAAGCTGGATGATCGGCAGCAGCATGGTCAGCATCACGGTGCCGCGGTCGCGCCGCATTTCCAGCCATTCCTTGCCGAGCATGGCCCAGAAGCGGGCGAGGGAAAATGCGGTCATGGCGATGGCGCCTCGTTGCGCAGCAGGTGCAGGAACACATCGTCGAGCCGTGGCGGCGATGGCCGCCAGATTACCCCCGGGGCGGCCAGCCCCGCCGCCGCCGCGGCCAGCAGGGCTTCATCGGTGCCAACGGCGCGCAGCGCCCCGCCGATGATGGTGGCACTTTCCACCCCGGCCATGCCGCGTGCCCGCCGCACCAGCCCGGTCAGGCCGGGTCCGCTCGCCTCATAGGCAGACAGGCCGGACCGCGCCACCAGCTCATGCGCCTGTCCCTGCACGATCAGCCGCCCGCTTGCCATATACACGATGCGGTCGCAACGTTCGGCCTCGTCCATGTAATGGGTCGAGACCAGCACTGTCATGCCGTCCGCCGCCATGTCCACGATCTGGTCCCAGAATTCCCGCCGCGCCTTCGCATCCACCCCGGCGGTCGGTTCATCGAGCAGCAGTAATTTCGGCGTGTGCAGCATGCAGGCGGCGAGGCTCAGCCTTTGCTTCCAGCCGCCGGAAAGCTCGGCCGCCAATTGCCGCGCCCGGTCGTGCAGCCCGACCCGCGCCAGCATGTCGGCCACCCGGGCCTCCGGGGTCGGCAGCGCGTACATGCGCGCGACGAACAGCAGGTTTTCCGCGACCGTCAGATCGGCGTACAGGCCAAAGCGCTGGGTCATGTAGCCGATTTCCCGGCGCAGGCGGACCGCGTCGCGGCGTATGTCGCGGCCGAGGCAGGTGCCGCCGCCGGCATCGGGCGTCAGCAGCCCGCACAATAGCCGCATGGTGGTGGTTTTGCCGCTGCCATTGCCGCCGAGAAACCCGCAGATCTGGCCTCGGGGCACCGCCAGATTTAACCCATCGACCACCCGCATGGCGCCGAATTGCTTGCTCAGGCCCGTGACATCGATGGCGAGCGGGGCGTTCATGGCCGCGCGGCGGCGGGCTCTGTCACTGTCACCGGCTGGCCCGGCTTCAGCCAGAATTGCCCGGCCGAACCGGGTCGCGCCTCGATCATGTAAACCAGATCGGCCCGGGTCTCGGGGCTGTAGATCACGGGCGGCGTGTAGGCGGCGTTGGTTGCGATGAACGAGATTGTGCCGGTGAGGCTGTTGGGGCAGGCGTCGCAGGCGATGCGCACCGTTTGGCCGAGGCGCAGCCGGGCCAGCGCCGTTTCGGCCACGAAGAACCGCACGAACAGGTTTTCGCGTGGCAGCAGCGACACCACCGGCGCGCCGGCATCCAGCGTCTCACCGGGCTCGGCATAGGTTTCCGCCACCGCGCCGCCAACCGGGGCGCGAACCTGGCGCTGGTCCAGCCGCCATTGTGCCTGGCGCAATGCCGCATCCGCGGCGGTGACCGCGGATTCGGCCTGGTCGATCGCGTGGGTTCGCCCGCTGGGGTTTTGCACCAGGGCGAGTTGCGCGCGCGCTGCCCGCAGCCTTGCGTCCGCCGCCCGCTCGTCGTTGCGCAGGCCGGTCACGTCCTGCGCGGCGACCGCCCCGGTGCCGGCGATGCTGGCGCTGCGCCGATACCGATCCCGTGCCCGGCCGGCCTCGGCGGTCGCCTCGGCCAACTGGGCCGCGGCGGCGTCTATTTCCGGCGGCCGGCCGGCCGCGCGCAGATCGGCGAGTTTCTGGCGTGCCTCGGCCAGTTCGGCCGCCGCCTGGTCACGCGCGGCCCGCTCGGCCACGTCATCCTGGGTGAACAGCACCTGGCCCTTGGTCACGAAATCGCCCCGCCGCACCGGCCGCGTGGTCAATTTTCCGGCCAGGACGGGCGCCACCCGCACATAATCGGCCTCGGCATAGCCGAGCCAGCCGGCGGGCGCCGGCGCCGGCCGGAACAGCAGCCACGCGCCGCCCGCGACCAGGGCCAGCAACAAGACCAGTGCCCCTGCCCTCAACCCGTGCCGCGCGCTGTTGCCTGCCTGCATTGGGGCAGCCTATCGCACCCCGCGGGTCAGCGCCTTTGATCCAGATCGGGCCCTGCGCCGCGCTTTCGGGTGGGGCGCGCCTGCCGGCGCGCAGTCCGGCACCGGCATGCTTTGTTTGAAGTCCGGCACCGGCCCGCCCCCCCGCCCGGCCACCCATGGCAGTGTACGCTCGTGGGTGGCCGGGTGGGGGTGCGGGCCGGTGCCGGACTGCGCGCCGGCCAGGCGCGCCTCACAAACACTCCCGCTGCCGGACTTCAAACAAAGCATGCCGGTCGTGAAAAAAGCCCGGGGGAGTGGCTCCCCCGGCTCGTGTCAGGCGAGGTCTGGGCGAGGCGGTTTATTGTTGGTCCATCCAGATGGTGCCGGGATAGAACCCGAACTCACCGGCGGCACCTTCGGTGGTGCCGAACAGGTCATTGCCGATAATCACCACATTGGAATAAACATACTGCCCGTCTGTGCCACCGGTGAAATAATATGGTACCGTCTCGGTCCAGCTTCCGCCCGGGCTGGTGGGCGGCGCGAGCTTGAATATCTCGCCATCGCTGGAAAGCCCGACCCCCAGCGTCGTGCCATACAGATTGCCGTGCGCATCCATTGAGACCGGCGCCCAGGGGCCATTGCCGTCGAAGCCGAGCCCGCTGAAATTATACAGCACATGATAGGTGAACGCGCCGGCCTTGGTTTTCGGCGGGACCAACTTGAACACGCTGCCCTGGCTGGAGGCGAAGCCGGCCGTGGTGCCATACAAATTCCCGTCCGGTGCGTATAGCATGCCGGCCCGCGGCACCTCGCCCGCGGCACCGCCGGCGAAGGTGTGTATCAGGTTGAAGCCCCATGCCCCGCCCGGGCTGCTCGGCCTGGTCAGTGCGTAGATCGTGCCGCTATTATCCGTGCCATAGCCGGCGGTGGTGCCATAGAGCGCGTGGCCGGGGCCAAACACGAGGCTGCCCAGCGGTTCGCCGCCATCCGAATTGCCGGTGAAATTATACAGCACGGTCTCGGTCCAGGCGGTCTGGCCCTGGGCTGGCGGGCTCAGTTCAAAGACCGCGCCGACCACCCCCGTGCCGCCTTCGCTGGCTGCGCCATAGAGATTGCCGTGCTGATCCTCGATCAACTGGCCGTCGGGATTGCCGCCGTCATTGCCGCCGGTGAACGTGTGCAAAACCGTCTCGGTCCAGGCGCCGCCGCTTTGCGCCGGCGGCGTGAGTTCGAATACCACGCCATAGCCATCCGCGCCGCCCTGATAGGTGGTGCCGTAAAGCGCGCCGGTGCGCGGGTCCACCGTGACATTGGCCGTCGGCACCGCGCCGTCATTGCCGCCGGTGAAGGCATAAAGCGGGGTCTGGGTCCAGGTGCCGCCGGCGTGCGCGGGTGGTGCCAACTGAAACACGACGCCGTTATGCCCGGCCCCGCCGCTGGTCGTGGTGCCGTAGAACACGCGCCGCGCCGCATCCAGCGTCAGGCCGGATTGCGGAAAGCCACCGTCATTGCCATCGGTGAAGCTGTAGATATTCGTGAGCCCGGGCGCGGCATGCGCGGCACACATGAGGCCAGAGCCCAGCGCAGCCGCGCTGGCCAGCAGAACTAATCTATACATAATCGATCTCCAAAGAGAATTTCAACAGGTGACGAACCCTAACCGTCTGTTAAATTCCCTGCTAGCC
>DAIDIQ010000163.1 GCA_027459285.1 Acetobacteraceae bacterium | reverse complement strand
CCCCGGCGGCCCGCACATAGTGCGCGGTCTGCTCGGGGCTCAGCCGGCCACTCAGCGTCATATGAAAGCGCCACTCACCCAGCACATGCGGATAGCCGTAGCGATCGAGCATCCGGCATTGCGCCTCCGTCAGCCCGGCGCGCGGCCGGCTGATATCGGCCGGGCGGAAAGCATCGAGCCCCAGCACCAGCGCGTCCGCCAGGGCATTGAGCGGCGGGCAGGGCTCGTCCGGCAGCAGCGCCAAAAACCCATCGATCGTCCCCGGTCGCAGCCGCGGCAGCGCAAAGGGCCGGTGGGCGCCGAGAATCCCGGCACACGCGGCGCGAAACGCGGCAAGGCTCTGGCCAGGCCCGAGCGGCAAAGGCGGGCGGAGTGTCGCATGAAACCCGTACCGGCCCGGCGCCGCGGTCATGGCCGCAAGCCCCGGCGGCAAGCCTGGCCGCGCCGGGGCCTGCCCGGTCCGCGCGTCCCAACCAAGCCAGGCGCTGCCCGCCCGCCACAGCGGGTCGGTCGCGGCGGGAACATAATACAGCGCGAAGCGCGGCCCCGCCCCCGGCGCGGGCGGCGTGGCCAAATCAGCCGACACGGCAGCCCTCGCGCCAAACCGCGCGAATAATCGGCGGCAGCGCGTCATGCCGGTGCACCCGGACCAGATCGGCGCGCAGGCCAGGGGCAAGCCTGCCGCGGTCGGCAAGCCCCGCAAGCCGGGCCGGGTGGCGGGCAACCAACGCAATCCGCGCCGGCACGTCCGCGGTCGCAAGCGTGGCCGGCAAGGCAGCCTCCAACAGGCTGGCCGGCACATAATCCGACGCCAACGCATCGATCAGCCCCGCCGCCAACAGGCTCGCCACGGCAATATTGCCGTAATGCGAAAACCCCCGCACCAGGTTGGGCGCCCCGGCAATAATGCCCATGCCACGCGCCCGCGCGGCGGCGGCGGCGTCCCGCGTCACCGGAAATTCGGCAATCGCAATCCCGTCCGCGTGGTTCTCCACAATCTCCGCCTCGGTCGCGTCATCATGGCTCGCAACCGCAATGCCGCGCCGGGCGGCAAAATCCAGCGCATGCGCGCGGTTGGCGGCGCGAAACCTGGCGCGGCGGCCCTGCAGCGTCTCGATCAGCGCATCCACCTCGGCATCCGCCATCGGGTCCTTCCGGCGCAGCGCCCGGAACCGCTCCAGATCGGCGTATTGGCCAAAGCCCGGCGTGTGGTCCATCACACTGATCAGTTGAATGCCGCCGGCCCCCGCAACCTCGGCCAGCAAAGCCTGCATGTCAGGCGCGGCAAGCTCGCACCGCAAATGCAGCGCATGCTCGGCCTTCAACAGCCCGCTCGGCGCCAGCGCCGCGGCCATCGCCACACCCTGCCGCAGCGTCTCGATGCGGCCAGGCTCATAGCCGATATCCCCCACGCACAGCGCATCCAGCACGGTGGTGATCCCGGCCGCGACGCATTGCGCGTCATGCGCGATATAGGCCGAGCCGGCCGGCCACCGCACCCCCGTCCGCGGCTGGCATTGCCGCTCGAGATTATCGGTGTGCAGGTCGATCAGCCCGGGAATCAGCCAGTCCCGCCCGCAATCCATCGCCGCCGGCAGGTGCGATCGCCTGGAATCGATCGCCCGGATCCGCCCCCCGCCCACAACCAACGTGCCGAGCATCACATGCTCGTCGAGAACCAGATGCGCGTTGGTGAAAATCTGGTCCTGAGACATCCGGGGCATGAACTTCGCTTGCCGCGCCACCACCCACCAATGGCCAGTGAGTGCCGCGCCGCTGGCTCCCGGAGTAGGACTCGAACCTACGACCGAGCGGTTAACAGCCGCTTGCTCTACCAGCTGAGCTATCCGGGATCGGCGGGCCGCCCGTATAGCTTCAACCTTCCCGCTTGGGAAGCCCGCCTTGTTCGGGCCGCACGGCCACCGATATCATGCCGCCATGACCCAGAATGTCGTCTCGCACAGCCCGGTTCTCGTCATTGGCGCGGGGCCCGCCGGCTACACCGCCGCCATCTACGCCGCCCGCGCCAATCTGCGGCCAAGGCTCGTGGCCGGCCTGCAACCCGGCGGACAGCTCACCATCACCACCGACGTCGAAAACTACCCGGGCTTCGCCGAGGCGGTGCAGGGCCCATGGCTGATGGAGCAAATGGCGGCACAGGCCCGGCACGTCGGCGCCGACCTGGTCGATGACACCATCGTCAAGGCCGATTTCTCATCCCGCCCCTTCCGCTGCGAAGGCGACAGCGGACGCACCTACACGGCCGACGCGGTCATCATCGCCACCGGCGCCCAGGCCCGCTGGCTCGGGCTCGAATCGGAACGGGCCCTGCAAGGCGCGGGCGTCTCGGCCTGCGCCACCTGCGACGGCTTCTTCTTTCGCGGCAAGAACGTCGCCGTGGTCGGCGGCGGCAACACCGCGGTCGAGGAAGCCCTCTACCTCACCCACCACGCCGCCCACGTCACCCTCATTCACCGCCGGGACACTCTGCGGTCCGAGAAAATCCTCCAACAACGCCTCTTCGCCAACCCGAAAATCTCAATAATCTGGAACAGCGTGGTCGAGGAAATACTCAGCACCACCATCCCCCCCACCGTCACCGGCCTCCGCCTGCGTGACACGGCCGGGCGCGAACAATTGCTGCCCGTGGACGGCGTCTTCATCGCCATCGGCCACACCCCCGTCACCGGCCTGTTCCGCGGCCAGATCGACCTGGACGCCGAAGGCTACATCCAAACCAAACCCGGCAGCACCCGCACCAACATCCCAGGCATCTTCGCCGCCGGCGACGTCGCCGACAAAATCTACCGCCAAGCCGTAACCGCCGCCGGCACCGGCTGCATGGCAGCCCTGGACGCCGAAAAATTCCTGGCCGAACACGGCTCCGAAGACGCAACCGCAGCCCAATTCGAAGGCGCGGTTGCCTGACAGACCCGCACGAAAGAAAAGAGCGACTTTTTTGCAAAAAAGTCGCGCAAAAAACTCTTGTCACTGGAGCTTGGGGCCGTCGTCCTCGTTACATTGGCTGACCGAAGATGGGAAAGGCGGGCTTCGCCCGCCGAAGCAAGAAAGAGACGTTGCTGAGCCACGAAGCGGCCTTTCCCACCCGCACCGCCCGTCAGAACAAGCGCCGCCCATAGACACTGCGTTGATATAGCAAAGTTCTTTTATCTTTTCTGTTCACAAAAAGAACAATCTTATTGGCTCAGGCATCGGCACTGCCCCCATGACCATGGCGTGACGACCGGGCCAATGCCGATTTGGCCTTGATCATCACACCTGGCGAAGTCGAGCGCTTCCATCCTGTCGGCCGGTTACCGGAACAGGTTCCTGGCATTCGTTACCAAGCGCACCCAAGCGAGCCTTCGATGCAAGTTGACACGGATTCTTAGGACTCTTGCGAAACCTTTTGAGTAAATGCGACTCTATGCGCCGGACAGGAGGAAGCGGCGATGGATGCGACATACAACCTCAACGGCAGTTTCAAGCCAACCACGAAGCGGTTTGCCGATCTGGAAGGACCAGACTTTTACCCAACCCCGCGTTGGGCAACATTCGCGCTGATCGAAAGCGAACGCTTCGTGGGTGATATCTGGGAGTGCGCTTGCGGTGATGGCGCTATGTCGGAGGTTTTGGCAGAGACCGGCAACAAAGTGATCAGTTCAGATCTGTATGACCGTGGGTATGGCGAAGTCGGACATGATTACTTGAAGACACAGCGCCGTGCGCCGAACATCATCACCAATCCACCCTATAACTGTGCAGAGGGGTTCGTCGCGCGAGGGCTGGATACGGCCGGTAAAAAATTCGCCCTACTATTGCGCCTCGCGTTTCTTGAAGGCGCCAACAGAGCAAATACCATCTTTCATCGTAAGCCGCCAAGCCGCGTATGGGTCTTTAGCGAACGGATCACGTTCTATCCAAAGAATGCTGTCGTAGCTGGAAGTGGAACAACGGCTTACGCGTGGTTTGTGTGGGACAAGGAACACGCCGGCCAGACTGAACTGGCGTGGTTCAAGCCCGGTTTCAAAGCGAGGTTTTCTGGGCCTTCTCGGCCTCGACAAATGCCCAGCGACCTTTTGTCGTAATCCTGAGGCCGCGCCTTGCCTTTTCGTACTCGACGAGCCCCATGCCTATGAGGTTGGTCGGGGTTGTGCGATGAGAAATCACGTTGCGGACGATCTGGGAAAATTTTGTGTCTGACCGGCCGGCGAGGATTTCCGCATCCTCGCCGCGCGGCCCCATAACCATCTCAAGAGCTTTGATCAGATCGGCTGTTTTCATAAAGCCGTCAGATGAGTCATCAAGAAGGCGTAGAATTGGGATATAGGTGTCTGCCTCCCTTATGCGCGGATCGTATCGAATGCCGCTCAGGGTATGCGCGCCCGACTCGAAGTGAATACCACTGGCCTCCAAGGCGCGCTGTATCGCCTGGATGTTATGGGCAATCGGTTCCCGCTCGCCGCGTTCAAAGTCACGGATGGTGCTGAGCGAGACCTTGGCTGACCCGGCGAGATCCTCTTGACTCCATCCCAGCCACGCCCGAGCCGCCCGACATTGTTCTGAACTGATCATAGAGGAAAGACAGCCCAGCCAGTGGGCAATGTCAAGGCTTTCCATTGACCTCATATGAATTGGTGGCGCATGGTAGTCTCAATGAATTTCGTTGAGGTTAGTCCCCTGCCCTCGCGCCTTCCCCTTTTCATGCCCTCGCCCGGCCGCGGAGCGGCCTTTCCCATTCCTGCCGCCCGCCGGAAAAAGCCCGCGCGGCCAAAACAAACTTAATGTAAAGTTTTTTCGGTTCTTTTTGTTCACAAAAAGAACAATCTCATCGCCACAGCCATCGCCACGGCGCACATCACCATGGTGTGACGACCGCCGCCAATGCCGATTTGGCCTTGATCGAAATAACGACATCGGCGCATCTTGCTTCCCAGGCTCGCCTGTTCTCGACGCTGCCCACCGACGCAAACGCCACGCCTACGCAATCACACGATGGTCTTCACGAAACCAATTGGGGTCAGCCATGGGACCATTGCCATCTCCATGCCTCGGTAGCCGCCAGATCACACCGTCCCTTCGTGCCATTAGCCGAAATCCGGGCCAGGCTGGCCTCGGCGCGATGGCCGTGGCCGGGTTTGCGTCAGCCATGCTGCTTCTCTCATCGCCAGTCGCCCGCGCCCAGACCGGGACGTTGAGCACGCTGTACAGCTTTACCGGCGGGGCGGATGGGGAAGGCGCGGTTGGCGGTGTGGTGGCCGATGCTGCGGGCACGCTGTATGGCGAGACCGACCAGGGCGGCAGCGCCGCCTGCACCTCGCATTACCAACCGCCGCGCTATGGCTGCGGCACGGTCTATGCGTTCAACCAGACGATGGGCTTGAAAGTGCTGGCGACGTTCACCGGGGCCAATGGCGCGCACGGGAATACGACGCTGACGCTCGTGGGCTCGACGCTGTATGGCGCGACGACGGCCGGCGGCACAAGCGATGACGGGGTGGTATTTTCCGTGAACACGGACGGCAGCAACTTCACGGTGCTGCACCAATTCATCGGCACGGATGGAAAATACCCGGTCGGCACATTGCGAGTTGGCCAGAACGGGGTTGTGTATGGCCTGACCGAATATGGCGGGACGAGGAATTACGGCGTTCTGTATTCAGTGACCCCGGGCGGCGCGTTTTCGGTGCTGCATGATTTTCTCGGCGGCAAGGACGGGCGCGACCCGGGCAGTCTGCTGATCAGTCCCAAAGGCGTGCTGGTGGGCAGCACGTTCCAGGGCGGGCCACCGAACAGCAGTTGCGGCAATGCGGGGTGCGGGACGATTTTTGTCTACGCGCCGCAGACCGGGAGCTTTCAGCCGGTGTACGAATTTGATTCAAGCAACGGTTTCGGCGGAGCAATCGGGGCGCTGGGTCCCGGGCCAACAGTGTATGGGGCAGATGTCGCGGCACCCTTTTCCGTGACGTTGCAGTCTGGAACTAAAAATATCGGATATTTTCCTTCAGGAGACGGAGTGATTGCATCTGGTCCACTGTTGTCGCCAAAGGGTAAATTGGTTGGCGTGACTGGGGATGGGATCGGTTCTGGCACGCTCTACAGCGCGTCCGGCAATCTGGTGACAAACCTGGCCTATTTTGGCGATGATGGCACTGACCCGCTGGCGCAGCCAATTCTTCGGCCGGGTGGGGTAATCATCGGCACCGCCAGCCAGAACGGCCTGTGCCCCTATTGCGGCACGATCTGGCAATATACGCCGTGACGTCGGGTCTTGCTCGGTTGAACGGCATTGCCAGCCTGTCGATAGTCATGGGGGAATGAACGATGCGGCCATCGAACAAGTCGCGTTTCTCTCATTCTCGTCCGGTCGGCTTGCGCGTGGTGCTTTCGGTTGGGTTGGCCGTGGTGGGCCTGGGGTCGGTTACCCCGGCCGCCCGTGCCCAGACCGGGACGTTGAGCACGCTGTACAGCTTTACCGGCGGGGCGGATGGGGCAGGCGCGGTTGGCGGTGTGGTGGCCGATGCCGCGGGCACGCTGTACGGCGAAACCGACCAGGGCGGCAGCACCGCCTGCACCTCACATTACCAACCGCCGCGCTATGGCTGCGGCACGGTCTATGCGTTCAACCAAACCACGGGCTTGAAAGTGCTGGCGACGTTCACCGGCGCCAATGGCGCGCACGGCAACACCACGCTGACACTGGTGGGCTCGACGCTGTATGGGGCGACGACGGCCGGCGGGACAAACGATGACGGCGTGATCTTTTCCGTGAACACGGACGGCAGCAATTTCACGGTGCTGCACCAATTCGTCGGCACGGATGGAAAATACCCTGTCGGCACGTTGCGGGTCGGCCAGAACGGGGTCGTGTATGGGCTGACCGAATATGGCGGGACAAGGAATTATGGCGTTCTATATTCAGTAACCCCGGGCGGCGCGTTTTCGGTGGTTCATGATTTTCTCGGCGGCAAGGACGGGCGCGACCCGGGCAGTCTGCTGATCAGCCCCAAAGGCGTGCTGGTGGGCAGCACGTTTCAGGGCGGGCCACCGAATAGCAGTTGCGGCAATGCGGGGTGCGGAACGATTTTTGTTTATGCCCCGCAAAGCGGGAAATTTCAGCCGGTGTATGAGTTTGACTTCGTCAACGGCACCGGTGGCACGATCGGGGCACTGGGTCCCGGGCCGACAGTCTATGGGGCGGACTACACGGCACCTTATACGGTGACATTGCAGTCCGGGACTAAAAATATCGGGTACTTCTCCGCCGGGCTCGATGGTACAATTGCATCAGGTCCGCTGTTGTTGCCAAAGGGCAAGCTGGTCGGTGTGACGGGCGATGGGATCGGTGCAGGTTCGCTCTACAGCGCGGACAACGGGGTTGTTTCGTTGCTTGCGGCGTTTGGCGAAAATGGCGGCGACCCGCTGGCGCAGCCAATTCTTCTACCGGGCGGGGTAATCATCGGCACCGCGAGCCGAGACGGCCTATGCACCTATTGCGGCACCATCTGGCAATACACACCGTGACGCGGGCCTTGCTCGGTTGAACGGCATTGCCAGCCTGTCGATAATCATGGGGGAATGAACGATGCGGCCATCGAACAAGTCGCGTTTCTCTCATTCTCGTCCGGTCGGCTTGCGCGTGGTGCTGTCGGTTGGATTGGCCGTGGCGGGCCTGGGGTCGGTTACCCCGGCCGCCCGTGCCCAGACCGGGACGTTGAGCACGCTGTACAGCTTTACCGGCGGGGCGGATGGGGCAGGCGCGGTTGGCGGTGTGGTGGCCGATGCCGCGGGCACGCTGTATGGCGAAACCGACCAGGGCGGCAGCACCGCCTGCACCTCCCATTACCAACCGCCGCGCTATGGCTGCGGCACGGTCTATGCGTTCAACCAAGCGACGGGCTTGAAAGTGCTGGCGACGTTCACTGGCGCCAATGGCGCGCACGGCAACACCACACTGACGCTCGTGGGCTCGACGCTGTATGGGCTGACCGAATATGGCGGGACGAGGAATTACGGCGTTCTATATTCGGTAACCCCGGGCGGCACGTTTTCGGTGGTGCATAATTTTCTCGGCGGCAAGGACGGGCGCGACCCGGGCAGTCTGCTGATCAGCCCCAAAGGCGTGCTGGTGGGCAGCACGGTCGAAGGCGGGCCGCCGAATGCCGAATGTGGTTCTGTCGTTTGTGGGACGATTTTTGTCTACGCGCCGCGGACCGGTAGCTTTCGGCCAGTGTATGAGTTCGACTTCACCGAATGGCACGGGTGGCGAGATCGGTGCCTTGGGTCCAGGTCCAACCGTTTACGGCGCGGATTATTCCGCGCCGTATCAAGTCACTTTTAAGTCTGGAGCGACCACCGGCGGACTTTTCTCGAAATTGGATGTCGGGACAATAGGATCCGGTCCATTGCGAGCGCCGAATGGCCATCTGATCGGGATAACAGAGGACGGCTTTGACCAGGGAGCCCTTTACAGTGCCGCCAATGGCCAGGTGACCGATCTTGCATTTTTTTCGTCAATGGCACTGACCCGCTGGCGCAGCCAATTCTTCTGCCAGGTGGGCTAATCATCGGCACAGCCAGCCAGAACGGCCTATGCACCTATTGCGGCACCATCTGGCAATACACACCCTGACGCAGCCCGCCCCGCCCCGAAGTCACAAAGTTTTTTTGGTTCTTTTTGTTCACAAAAAGAACAGTCTTTTCCTGAATCCCCTCCCACCCCTCCTGTCACTCACGTCCCGCCCCGTCTGGCGGGGGCTCGATGCCAGTCATTGACTCCTCCGGCGATTAGGATTGTCGATAGCTCGCCGAGTCGCAACGTTTCCGTGCACGGGCCATGGAATGAGTGAAGACAGAATCGCTTGGTGGTAGTGAGCAAACAGCCCTGGATCGCCTAAAGACCGTCTGACAATTCTGCTCTGACGGTCATCTCACCTCCTCCGGCTGCGCTCCGATGCTCACGACCGTTAAGGTTACACCGCTTCGGTTCGCGCCATACACTACCGGAGCCCTCACCGCGGGGGGGGGGGGCGTCTCAAGCGCACGCTGACTGTCGCCATGCTGTTCCGGTGACATTTAGCGCGCCATTGACATGATACCACTTTATGATACCATACGGTCGTGCAGAAACGGCATGCCAGGACGCTCGCGGCGGTTTATCGGCGGCCCGTGACAGGCAGCTTGCATTGGTCTGAGATCGAAGCGTTGTTTCGGGCGCTTGGGGCCGAGATTGTGGAGCGCGAGGGGTCGCGCGTCGCGGTTGTTTTGTTTGGGGAGGTGCAGGTGTTTCATCGGCCGCATCCCCGACCGGAAACCGATAAGGGCGCGGTTGCGGCCATTCGCCGGTGGCTGGAAAGACATGGGGTGACGCCGTGAATGTGTTGGATATTGATGGCCATAAGGCTGTCATTTCGTTCGACCCGGAGACGGAATTGTTCCGTGGGGAATTTCTTGGGTTGAATGGTGGCGCCGACTTTTATGCGGACAGTGTTGACGGTTTGCGGCAGGAGGGGCGGGTTTCGCTGGATGCGTTTCTGGATACCTGTCGAGCGCGGGGAATTGTGCCGTATCGGTCGTTCAGCGGTAAATTCAATGTGCGCATTCCGGAACAGCTTCATGCCGAAGCCGTGCAGGTTGCGGCCGCGCGCGGCATCAGCCTGAATGATCTGGTGCGCGAGGCGTTGGCGCAGGCCGTGCAGGATAGTTGAACCGCTCTGATATCACAAAGTTTTTTTGGTTCTTTTTGTTCACAAAAAGAACAGTCTTTTCCTGAATCCCCCCCCACCCCTCCTGTCACTCACGTCCCGCCCCGCCGCCTGACCCACCCGCCATCCACCACCCCGCCCCCTTTTGGCACAGCATCGTTCGTTTTTTGTTCTTGACTTTT
>DAIDIQ010000152.1 GCA_027459285.1 Acetobacteraceae bacterium | reverse complement strand
CGAACCATTGCCGGCGGATTTTGCCGAGCACGCGGGTGGCATCGGTCTTGTCGAGGCAGATGGCGCGGGTGGACCAGCGATAGGGAAAGGCCAGCCGGTTGAGATCATCAAGCAGCCCTGGCCAGGTTTGCGTCGGAAAACTCATGATGGTGAGGGTGCGGAGCGAGACCTGGCCCAGCCGTGGCTCGAGCCCGGCGGAGAAAGACTCATCAGCGAGGATAGCGTCTAGATAAATCGGGGTTTCCGGCACGCGCACGCGCTGGGTTCGCGTTGAGACGCAGGAATGAAGATAAGTCAGGGTTTCGGCATCATCGAGCCATGCAGCTTCGGGCATGAAGCCTTCGATGAGCGCGAGAACACGGTCTGTGCGGTCAACGAAACCATCGAGAGCCGAGCGCCAATCAGCATCCGTTTGCGCGCGGTTCTCGTAAAGCCAAGCTTCGGCACGGGCTGCATCATCAGCGGGCGGGAGCCAAAGAAGGGAGAGAAAATACCGGCTCTCGAAATGCGCGCCCTCTTCTTCGAATTGCGCGCGGCGCTCGGCATCAACGAGGGTCGACACCGGATCGGGGAAGATACTGGCCGGGTAGAGGTTGGCGGGCTGGCGCTGGGCCTCAACGAATATCGCCCAACCGGAACCAAGGCGGCGTAGCGCATTATTCAGACGGCCGGTGATCGCGACGAGTTCGGCGGGGGTTGCGGAATCAAGATCAGGTCCGCGGAACCGTGCCGTTCGCTGAAAAGAACCATCCTTGTTGAGCACGATTCCGGGCCGCACCAGGGCCGCCCAGGGGAGAAAATCAGCGAGCCGATCTGGGCGATGGCGATATTCCGCAAGATGCATCATTTTTGCGCCTTCACGCCTGCAAATGTTGCGGGTAGCGCAGGTGACGGCGCACGACGTCGACGAAATCGGCATCGCGCCGCGCCGCCCAGACGGCGACGAGGTGTCCGAGCAACCAGATGGCCGCACCGGCAATCCAGAGCCGGAGACCAAGGCCCAAGGCGGCTGCGAGGGTGCCGTTTATAATCGCCACGGCCCGCGGCGCACCACCCAGCAGGATTGGCTCCGTCAGCGCGCGATGCACCGGCGCGTAATAGCCTGGAGCAAACTCGCCCTGGTTCATCGGACCAAAGCTCCACCCGCAAAGGAGAAGAAGGATAGAAAAAAGCTGGAGGCCGCGAAGGCAATGGATAGGCCGAACACGATCTGGATCAGACGACGGAACCCACCTGAGGTTTCGCCGAAGGCCAGGGTCAGGCCGGTGGTAATAATGATGATCACCGATACGACTTTGGCTACAGGGCCTTCGATGGATGCCAGGATTTGGTTGAGCGGCTGCTCCCACGGCATGTTCGAGCCGGCGGCATAGGCAGGTGCGGTTGCGAGAGCGAGTGCGATGAGAATTATGACCATCGACGCGACAAATCGTTGGCGGGTGGCACAAAAATTCATGGGAGCGAACCTTCTGCTGGGGTGAGAACGTAGTCGCCGGTGGGGCTGAGGCCCGAGAGGTGCGAAAGTTCGGTTATTCGGCGCGCCGATCCGCGCCCGGACAGCACCGCGATGAGATCGATTGTCTCGGCGATCAGGCCGCGTGGGACCGTCACAGCGGCTTCCTGGATCAGCTGCTCCAGCCGGTGCAGTGCGCCGATGGCGGAGCCCGCATGCAGCGTGCCGATACCGCCCGGATGGCCGGTGCCCCACGCCTTCAGCAGATCGAGCGCTTCGGGTCCGCGCACCTCACCGATGGGAATGCGATCGGGGCGCAGCCGCAGCGCCGAGCGCACCAAATCGCGGAGCGAAACCGCACCATCTTTGGTGCGGAGCGAAACCAGATTGGGGGCCGCGCATTGCAGCTCCCGCGTATCCTCGATCAGCACGACGCGGTCTGATGTTTTTGCAACCTCGGCAAGCAGCGCGTTGACCAGCGTGGTTTTGCCGGTCGAGGTGCCGCCCGCGACCAGCACGTTGCGGCGTTCGGCGACGGCGTTGCGCAGA
>DAIDIQ010000285.1 GCA_027459285.1 Acetobacteraceae bacterium | reverse complement strand
GTTTCGCGCAACTCGTCGGCCTGCATGAAGGGCACGCCGCATTGGTTCACGATCAGGCCGCGGGCCGAAAGCACACGCGCGCAATTGGCATAGAATTCATCGGTGAACAGCACCTCGCCAACGCCGATCGGGTCGGTGCTGTCGACGATGATGGCGTCAAAGCTGTCGTCCGCGGCGCGGCGCACATAGTCTATGCCATCGCCGACAATCACCTCGGCGCGCGGGTCATGCCAGGCGTCCTCGCCGATGCCGGGCATGAATTCCCGTGCCAGCCGGATCACCTCGCCGTCGATCTCGACCATGACCGCCCGGCGGACGGAGCGGTGGCGCAGCACCCGTTTCAGCACCCCGCCATCGCCCGCGCCAATGATCAGCACGCGCGCCGCCGCGCCATGCGCGAGCAGCGGCACATGGGTCAGCATTTCCTGATAGACGAATTCATCCGCCTCGGTGATCTGCACCACGCCGTCGAGCAGCATGACGCGGCCGTGGAATTCGGACTCGAACACCAGAATATCCTGGAATTCACTCTGCACATGCGCCAGTTCGCGCCTCACCCGGAAGCGCTGCCCCCAATGCGCGTAAAGCGTTTCATTGACCCAGATATCGGTCGTCATGACATCAAAAGGCCGGGCGCGGGCCCGACCCCCTTCCGAGGAAAAACCGGCGGAAATCAGAGCGCGACGCGATCAAGTCGGCACCGGCGCGGGCCGGTGCCGATCCGAACGCATCGCGCTTTAGCCCAGAATGCCGCGACGCTGTTCAGACAATTCGACCCGGCCGGGCCGGAAGGCCTCGCGCAGCACCGGCACCGATTTGTGCGGATCGCAGGCGCCGCACATGAACACATCGATCGCCGCGAAATCCCGCTCCGGCCAGGTGTGGATCGAGATGTGGCTTTCCGCGAGCACGAGCACGCCGGAAACGCCGCCATTGGGCGAGAAATGATGGAAATGGCCGTGCAGTATGGTGGCACCGGCCGCAAGCGCCGCCTCGCGCAACCGCGCGTCGATGAAGGCGGGATCGCACAGATTGCTGGCGTCCCACAGATCGACCAGCAGATGCGTGCCGGCGAATTTCACGCCGTCGCGCTCGACGAAATAGTCCTTGTCCACCGAAAAATCGGTGGTGTCATAGGCCTGGTTATCGCTCGGAAGCTCCGAGACCATCCCCAGCGGCTGAAGTGCATCCATGTGCGCCCCTTTGCTACCAGCAGACAGCCTGTAGAACGTCGAGCGCGCAGGCTCCGCACGATCCCTTGGGCCAGAAGGCGCGGAACATGGGGGAGGGGGGGATGGGGCGCAAGGGTTTTCTGGGCCCGCGACAGAAAACTGGCATGCGCCTGGCGCGGGGCGTGCGGCCGATGACGGCGGATCGCGGCGTGCATTTTGATGGGTGGATGGCCGGATAGGCTGATAGGATGCGGCCATGGGCCATGATGCAACACCGCTGGCCAGGCTGCGCGATGCCACGGGTGCCGCGCACAAGCGGCTCGATGCGGGCATGCAGGTGCAAGCACGGCTGCAAGCGCCGGCGGCGCGGCCCGACCTGCTGGCCGGTTACAAACGCCTGTTCGCCACCGTGGAGGCGGCGACGCGCCCGTTCCTGCACGACATGCCGGGGCTGGATTTTGCCAAGCGCTGCCGCGCGGCCCTGATAGGGGCGCCCTGTCTGCCCCCGGGTCAGCTTGCGGTCGCCAATGAGGCGGCAGCCCTGGGCGCCTTCTATGTAACCGAGGGCGCGACCCTCGGCGGGCGCATGCTGCTGCGCGCGGTGACAGAGGCCGGGCACGGTGGCGCGGCGCTGGCGTTTCTGGACCCCTATGGCGCGGAAAATGGCACCATGTGGCGCGATTTCTGCGCGGTGTTGAACACACGCCTCGCCATATCGGAGGCGTGCATGGCTGAGGCGGTGGCCGCGGCCCTGGCAACCTTCAGCCTGGCCGAAACTTGTCTTGCACCAAGGCTCGCCGGGCGCGCATAACAGCCGGGGGCCGATTTCGGCGCGGAGGCGCTCATGGATGGCTCGACCGAAATACCGTTATGCGACAATGAACCGATCCATATCCCCGGCTCGATCCAGCCGCACGGGATGTTGCTGGTCGCAACCCGCGACCGGCTGGCGGTGATGCAGGCGGCCGGGGACATCGAAACCCGGCTCGGCATCGCGGATTGGCAGGGCGCGCCGCTCGGCGCCCTGATCGGCGCGGCCCTCGCCGACCGGGTGCTCGCATTCACCGAGGCGCCGGAGGGGGACCCGGTTTTCATCGGCCGGCTCCAAGCGCCGGGTGGCCTATATGATGTCAGCGCGCATCTGGCACGCTTCGCCGATGTGGGTGACGCGCGGCAGGACACCAGCCTGGTGGCGGTGGAACTGGAACCGGCGCTGATCGAGGATCCCCCGCAATTCGACGCGCTCGAGCGGCGGGTGGGCGCGTTTCGTCGCACCCAAAGCCTGGAGGCGCTGTATGAGGCCGCGGCCCGCGCCTTCCGGCTGCTGACGCGGTTCGACCGGGTGCTGGTCTATAGGTTCAACAGCGACGATGCCGGGCAGGTGGTGGCCGAGGATCAGGCGCCCGGCCTGCACAGCTTCATGGGCCATTATTTCCCCGCCTCCGACATTCCCCGGCAGGCGCGGGCCCTCTATGTCCGCAACCTGTCCCGCGCCATCCCGGATATCGACTACACGCCGGCGCCGCTGCGTCCCGCCATGCCAGGGGTCCCGGTCGATCTGCGGGATTGCGCATTGCGCAGCGTGAGCCCGCTGCATCTGCAGTATATGGCGAACATGGGCATGCGCGCATCGGCCTCGTTTTCCCTGGTTCGGGAAGGCACGCTATGGGGCCTGGTCGCCTGCCACAACGTGACGCCCAAGCGCATGGGCTATGATGTCCGCGCCGCCGGGCGGCTCCTGGCCGGCATATTGTCGCGTGAAATCCGCGCCAAGGAGGAAGCCGAATTCTACCGGCAGCGGCTGCGGCTGCGCAGCTTCGAGGATGACGTCCTGCGCGTGATGGCGCGCGAGGAATCGCTCGAGGCCGCGTTGTCGCGGCACATCAGCGAAATGCGTCGCGCGCTCGACGCTGACGGCGTGGCGATGGTGAGCGGCACCGAGATCGTGCGCGATGGCATATGCCCGACCGATGCGCAGATCGACGGTTTGGTCACCTGGCTCGCCAAGGGGTCCGACGCGGTGCGGGCAACCGACCGGCTGGTGGAGCTTTATGCCCCAGCTAGTGAATTCGTCGCCGAGGGCGCCGGCATGCTGGGCATTCTGCTCTCTGCGGAAATGCCCTGGGCGGTCATCTGGTTCCGCGCCGAACAGGTCGAGGCGATGCGCTGGGCCGGCAACCCGCATCTGGAAAAGGAACGCGGCGAATCCGGGCAGTTGAACCCGCGCAAAAGCTTTGCCGAATGGGTGGAGACGGTGCGCGGCCGCTCACGGCGCTGGAGCCTGGCCGAGACCGAGGCGGCCGGGCGCCTGCGCGGGGCATTGCTGGAAGCGCGCCAGACCCGGCGCATGGGCCAGCTCAACCGGCAATTGACCGAGTTGCTGCACGACCGGACATTGCTGCTGCGGCAAAAGGAATTTCTGGTCGGCGAAGTCAATCATCGCGTCCAGGACAGTCTGGAACTGGTATCGAGCTTTCTGGCCATGCAGGCGCGCGCCGATGACAGCGATTCCGTGAAGACCGCGCTGGCCGAGGCCGGGCGGCGGGTGGCGGCGGTGGCGTTGGTGCACAAGCGGCTCTACCGCGGCGAGCAGGTGGACGTGATCGACGCCGGCCGCTACGTCGAGGAATTGTGCGGCGATACGGTGGCGGCGATGGGGCCGGACTGGCAGAAGCACGTATCGCTCGATCTGGCGCCGATCTGCATCAGCACCGAGCGCGCGGTGCCGATCGGGCTGGTGCTGACCGAATTAATGATCAACGTCAATAAATATGCCTATGGCGGCGACCCCGGGCCGCTGGAAGTGCGCCTGACCGAGGCGCGTTCCGGGTTCCAATTGACCGTGGCCGACCGGGGCGTGGGCTTGGGTCGCGACGCCGTGGGTGGCTTCGGGTCGCGCCTGATGCACGCGCTGGTGCGGCAACTGGGCGGTGAATTACGCTTCGAGAACAACCGCCCCGGCTTGCGCGCGGTGCTGAGCGCCGAGACGAGCGGCGCGCGCGAATAAAGCCGCGTCATCGCGCGGGGCCACGCCGCCCAGTCATGTGACGGTCCCGCCGCGTGCGCAGTCATCGATGAATGCCGGGCAACCAGCCGGATGAATTCGCCCTATACCCGCGCCAGAAAATGTCGGGACCGGGTATCCGTAACCCGTCGGAAACTCTCCTGACTCGCCGACCCGGTCCTAGCGCCACGGCCGATGCGGCGCCAGCCGGTCAGCGAGGTGAAAATTTCCATCATTACGGGAAAAATTGGGGTTATAGAAAGGGTCCGCATCCAGCACCGCGCCCCAGCGGTTGCGCATATAGGCTACCTCGGCCTTGAAACGGTCATACTGGTCGGGCGCCATATCGTCGCCGCGCGTCGCGGATTCGTGGTGCACCAGTTCGGCTTCGGCCACGAACAGGTTGCGCAGCCCGGCTTCGCGCAGGCGCAGGCAGAAATCCACGTCGTTGAAGGCGACAGCCAGGTTCTCGGCGTCCATGCCGCCGATTTCCCGGTAGTGCGTGGCGCGCACGGCCAGGCAGGCGGCGGTGACCGCGCACACCTCGCGCGTGAGCAGCGGGGCGCCGAAATAGCCGGGACTGTCCGCCGCCTCATGCAGGCAGAAATGGTTGGCGACCCCGCCCACCCCCAGCACCACGCCGGCATGTTGCACGCGCCGGTCGGGGTAAAGCAGCCTCGCGCCCACCGCGCCGACACCCGGCAGGCTGGCATGGCCGATCAGCGCGGCGAGCCAGTCCGGATGCGTGATTTCGATGTCGTTGTTCAGCAACAGCAGATAATCGCCGCGCGCCGCCGCCGCCGCCTGATTGTTCAGGGCGGAGAAATTGAATGGCCCCGGGCACGCCAGCACGCTGACCCGGGCGTCGGCGGCCAACGCCGCCAGCAGCGCTTTCGCGTCCGGGGCGTCGCTGCCGTTATCGACGATCAGCAGATCGAGCGGGGCATAATCGGTTTCGTGCAGCACGCCGTGCGCGGCGCGGCGCAGCAGGGCGGCACCATTACGCGTGGGCATGATCACGGTCACGCGCGGCGCGGGGTCGGGCAGACTCAGCCGCATGCGCGTCCAGGCCGGAACCAGCGGCAAGGGTTCGCACACCGCGCGCCCGCCAAGCCCGGCGCGCGCCAGATGCTCGGTGATGGCGCGCCGTGCCGCGACCACGCAGCGTTCCAGCCGGGCCTTGGAGAAGCTGCCGGCATCCTGCCGCCAATGATACAGGATCGCGGGGATGTGCCGGATGCGCGCCGGCGTGCTTGCGTCCGCGACGCGCAAGGCCAGGTCGTAATCCTGGCTGCCATCAAACCCCTCACGCAGGCCGCCCAGCCGCGTCAGCAGGTCCCGGCGATAGACGCCGAGATGGCTGACCAGATTATGCCCGCGCATCAACTCGACCGACCAGTCCGGCTTGAAATACGGCATGCAGCGCGCGCCGGTGGCGTCGATCTGATCCTCATCGGAATAAATCAGGTCGGCGTCCGGATGCTCTTCCAGTGTCGCGGCGACCCGATATAATGCCTGCTCGGGCAGCAGATCGTCATGGTCCATCAGCGCCACGAATGCGCCCGTGGCCAACGCCAGCGCCGCGTTGCTGGCCGCGGCAATGCCCCGGTTTTCAGGCAGCCGCGTCAGGGCAATGCGTGGCTCGGCAGCGCACGCGGCGTGCAGGCAGGCGGCCACCCCGTCGCGCGTTGACCCGTCATCGGCGATGCAGAGCTGCCAATGCGGGTAAAGCTGCGCCCGCACCGAGCCGATGGCCGCGTCCAGCCAGGCGGGGTCCGGGTTGAACACCGGCATCACCACGCTCAGCGTTGGCGGGTCCGCCATGGCGGCGATATGCGCCGCGATCGCCGCCCGGTCGGTGTCGTCCAGCGTATCGTGCCGGTCGATCCAGCGCTGATAGGTGAGGCCGGTGTCCAACCCGGGCAGGCGGATGGGTGATTTGCGGCGCAGCCTGTCGATCAGCCAGCGCAGCGGCGCCGTCAGGCGCCAGATGCGGGCGTTGCGCAGCATGTTCCGCTCGGCGGTGACCAGCGCCAACTGATGTTCCAGGCGGCTGATCTCGTCGCGCGCGGTCACCAGTTGGGCTTCGCGCCGGGCCAGTTGCGCGCGCAGCGCGTCCAGCCGCGTGGGGGGTGGGGCAGGGGGGGGCATGGCTTCCGCCTATCGCGCGGGGGATGCCGGATCAACCAACCCGCCCCGTCCACCCCCCCCTTTCTTGCCATTTGCGGCCTCAGCCGGCATACCACCGGGCCTGCCGAAAGCCGGGGAAGCGAACGCCCGTCCATGCTCTATTTCAGTCGCCTGAAAGCAGCCCTGATTACCGGGGCTTGTCTGCTTGGCCTGCTGCTGTGCCTGCCTAATGTCATGCGCGCCCCGGCGCCCTGGCTGCCCTGGCGCGCCATCCATCTGGGGCTCGATCTGCGTGGCGGCAGCTATCTGCTGCTGCAGGTCGATATGGATTCCGTGGTGCATGAGCGGCTGACCGCCATGGTCGACGAGGCCCGCCAGGTGCTGATCGACAAGCATATCCATTACACCGGCCTTGCCGCCGATACGGCGAATGACCGCATCGTGCTGCATCTGCCCGACCCCTCGCAGCAGCCCCAGGCGCTGGCTGCCCTGCGCCAGGCGTTCGGCGGCGTCACCCAGACATCGGCCGGCACCACCGCGCCGGATACCGAAATCTCGGTCTTGAAGGACGGGCGCGTCGCCGCCACCCTGTCGCGCGTGGCGCTGACGGCCCGCGCACTCGGCGCCGTCAATCAATCGATCGAGATCGTGCGCCGCCGCATCGATTCCACCGGCGTGGTCGATCCCGACATCACCCGCCAGGGCGATGACCGCATCGTCGTGCAGTTGCCCGGCGTGTCAGACCCCGAGCGGATCAAGGACCTGCTCGGCCGCACCGCGAAAATGACCTTCCACCTGGTCGATGAGGGTGCCGATCTCAGCGCGCCCATCGCCCCGCCGGGCGACGAGTTCCTGCCCATGCAGGCAAACCCGAAGCAAAAAATCGCCGTCCGCAAGGAAGTGGCGGTGGACGGCGCCGACCTGACCGATGCCCGCGCCGGCACCGACCAGGACGGGCGCTGGGTGGTCAATTTCACCTTCAACGGCCGCGGCACGCGTAAATTCGGCGAGGTCTCGTCCGAGAATATCGGGCATCGCTTCGCCGTCGTGCTGGATAATTCGGTCATCACCGCGCCGGTCATTCAAAGCGCCATCATGGGCGGGCACGGCGAGATCACCGGCAATTTCACCGCCTCGGGTGCCAATGACCTCGCGGTCGAGTTACGCTCGGGCGCGCTTCCGGCGCCACTGACCGTGATCGAGGAACGCACCGTCGGCCCATCGCTCGGCGCGGCCAGCATCCGTGCCGGCACGATCTCGCTTGCGGTCGGCTTCGTGCTGGTCATTCTGTTCATGGGCGTTTTCTATGGGCTGTTCGGCTGGTTCGCGAACATCGCCCTGGTCGCCAACCTCATCCTCATGCTCGCCATCCTCAGCCTGTTGCAGGCAACGCTCACGCTGCCTGGCATGGCCGGCATCTTGCTCACGCTCGGCATGGCGGTGGACGCCAACATCCTGATCAATGAACGCATCCGAGAGGAAGTGAAGGCAGGGCGCACCCCGGTCAAAGCCATGGAGGCGGGCTTCACCCGCGCCTATTCCACCATTCTGGACAGCAACATCACCGCCCTCCTCGCGCACGTCATGCTGTTCGCCTTCGGCACCGGCCCGGTGCGCGGCTTCGCCGTCACCATCACGGTCGGTATCGTCACCACTTTGTTCACGGCAACCGTCGTCGCCCGCCTCATCATGGTGCGCTGGTGGTCCGCCGTGCGCCCCCAAGTTTTGCCGGTGTAACGCCATGTTTTATCGCCCCGCCTTCCGCCTGGTGCCGGATGGTCTGCGCATCAATTTCATGCGCGGCCGGTTTCTCGGGCTCGCCTTTTCGGCCTTCCTGTCCACCGCCTCGGTCATTCTGTTTTTCTATCCCGGGCTAAATCTCGGCATAGATTTTCGCGGTGGCATCGTGATGGACGTGGCATTGCCGCACCCGGTGCCACAGCCGCAAATTGTCGGCGTGCTCGACGCCGCCCATCTGGCCCGCGCCGAGGTACAGACCTTCGGCAAGGGCAGCGAGGTGCTGGTGCGCCTGCCTGCCCAGGCCGATGAGGCCAAGACCCAGCACGACGCCGATGCCGCGCGGGACGCGCTTCTGACAAAATTCCCTGGCACAAAAATCCTGCGCACCGACGCGGTGGGCTCGTCCGTCTCGCATCAATTATTCATGAACGGCCTGCTGGCGCTCGGCATCTCGCTGCTGATGATCCTGGCTTATATCTGGTTCCGCTTCGAGCTGGAATTCGCCATCGCCGGCGTGGTCACGCTGCTGCTCGATGTCACCAAGGCCATCGGCTTTCTCGCCATCACCCGCATCCCGTTCGACCTCGTCATGGTCGCCGCCATCCTGACCATCATCGGCTATTCCACCAACGACAAGGTGGTGGTCTATGACCGGATCCGGGAGAATTTGCGCAAATACAAAAAAATGCCCCTGCGGGAATTGATCGATCTCTCGATCAACGAAACCCTCAACCGCACGCTCGGCACCTCGGCCACCGTGTTTCTGGCCGCCATGCCGCTCGCCCTGTTTGGCGGAGACACGCTGTCCGGCTTTGCCATCGTCATGCTGTTTGGCATTTTCATCGGCACCATGAGCTCGATTTTCATCGCCGCGCCGATCCTGCTGCTGCTGGGTGAAAAGCGCCTGCGCCGCGAAATCGTCACCGCATGACGCTGACCATCGTCTTCGACCTCGACGGCACGCTGGTCGATACCGCGGCCGACGTCGCGGCGCTCATCAACCCCATGCTGGCCGGTCTCGGCCGCGGCACATTGACCCCGGCCGAAGCCGCGTCCTGCTTCGGCCTCGGCGCCGCCAAATTCGTCGAACGCGCGCTGAACCTGGTGCCCGGCCCCGCCTTGTCCGATGCCGCGCTGACCGACCTCATGGCCCGGTTCGGGGCGGTTTACGCCACCGCCTTGCCCGTGCACAGCCGGCCCTTTGCCCATGTGCCGGAAACCTTGGCCGACTGCCGCGCCCGCGGCTGGCGCATGGCGGTCTGCACCAACAAGCCCGCCCGCGCGACCGAAACCCTGCTCAGCGCGCTCGATCTGATCGGCTATTTCGATGCCATCAGCGGCGGCGATTCCGCCCCCGCCCGCAAGCCGGACCCGGTGCATGTGCTCGACGCCATCAACCGCGCCGGCGGCAACCGCACCCGAGCCATTCTGGTCGGCGACAGTGAAACCGACGCCGCCGCCGGTCGGGCCGCCGGCGTGCCCACCATACTGGTCGAAGGCGGCTATACCCAACAGAACCTGACCGCCCTCGGTGCCACCCGCATCGTCCCAGGCTTCGCCGGCCTGGCCGATCTGCTGGCCGAACTGGACCCCGGGCGGGACCGATAGGGCGCAAGCACGCGCGCGTCGGGTGCCCCGGTCGCCCCCTCGCGCGAAGGCGGAGCTGATCTTGGTTCCCTGCCCCCGTATATGAGGCCGACGGTCGAGCGGCACGTCGTCTCCATGCCTATCGTCATCGAAAAATCCCTTCCCTCCCTCAGGCTCCCGGCCCGGCTGACCCGGTGCCCCTCTTGCCGGATGGTCCGTCGCGGCCTATCGGGCTTGGCGCCTATTGTGCCGCCTGCCTGTCCGAGGACCGACATGACCGCCATTGCCGATATCGTCGCCCGCGAAATTCTGGATAGTCGTGGCAACCCGACCATCGAGGTCGATGTCGTTTTGGAAAGTGGCCTGATGGGCCGCGCTGCCGTGCCCTCTGGTGCCTCAACCG
>DAIDIQ010000120.1 GCA_027459285.1 Acetobacteraceae bacterium | reverse complement strand
CGGCGCTGACAGGTGGAGGAGATGGGCCGTGAGTGAGGTGCAGTCGGTTCCGCGATACACCAGTTACCCCACCGCCAATCATTTTTCCGCCGCCGTCGGGCCAGCAGACTATGCCGCCTGGCTGAGAGCCCTGCCGCGAGCGGATGCATTGTCCGTATACGTGCATATTCCCTATTGCCGCGAGCTTTGCCTTTATTGTGGCTGCACAACCGAGGGCGTGCGTCGCCATGCCGTGCTGGACGCCTATCTGGAGGCGCTCACGCACGAAATCGCCACGGTCGCGCGGTTGCTGCCGGACCATCACCAGGTGCGCTACATTCATTGGGGCGGCGGTTCGCCCGATGTGCTCGAGCCACAGGATATGGCGGATCTTGCCGGGCGCCTGTGGCGCTGTCTGCAAATCAGCCCGGGTGTTGAATTCGCGGCCGAAATCGACCCACGTGGGCTGAGTGCCGCGCGTGCCGATGCGCTGGCGGCGGCAGGGCTCACCCGCGCCTCGTTCGGGGTGCAGGATTTCGCGCCACAGGTGCAGCGCGCCATCGGGCGCTGGCAAAGCTTCGCCACCACCGAATGGGCTGTCCGGGCGCTGCGTGATCGTGGCGTGCGCTCGGTCAATCTCGATCTCGTCTATGGTCTGCCGTCCCAGACGGTGCCGAGCGTCTCTGAAACCGCTCGCCGCGTGATCGAGCTCGACCCCGACCGGATCGCGGTCTTCGGCTACGCGCATCTGCCAGCCAGGGCGCCGCGCCAGCGGCACATCGATGCCGCGCTCCTGCCGGATGGTCCAGCGCGCGCGGCGCAACGCCACGCGATTGATGCGGTGTTGCGCGCGGCGGGCTATGTGCCGCGGGGGCTCGACCATTATGCAAAACCCACGGATGCGCTGGCCACCGCGCCGCTGCGGCGCAATTTCCAGGGCTACACCACAGACCAGGCGGATGCGCTGATCGGGCTCGGCGCCTCGGCCATTTCCTGCCTGCCCGGCGGCTATGCGCAAAACGCGCCACGCGTGCATGCCTATAAGAAAGCCGTGGCGGAAACCGGACTCGCCACGGCCCGCGGCGCCATGCTGAACGAGGACGACCAGGCGCGCGGCTTCGCGATCGAGCGCATTTTGTGTGATTTCGCCTTGTCTCGCACCGCTCTGCGCGCCCGCTTCGGCGCCTCGGCGACATCCGTCGAAAAAGTCGCGGACGCCGTGTTGCGTGAGGCTGAGCCAGGCTGGCTGAACGCCACCGATGACGGCTTCCAACTGACCGAGGCCGGTCAGCCTTATGCCCGTCTGATAGCGGCCCGTTTCGACAGCTATTTCGAGCCCGAGGGCAGCACAACGCGGCACGCGCCGGTGATCTGAGATCTGGGGCGGGCGCATGGCTTGCGCACCATGCGCGCGTAAAACGCCGGCTTCACGCGATGGCGCCGGCTTCACGCGATGGCGATTGACGGTAGAGTCTCCGGACTTTCCTTTTTTTCGGGCTGAGAGACCGTTTGAGAATTCGCGCCGCGCGAGAGAGAGGCAGCACCCGCCGCCGCCCGCCGGAGCAGACTTATCAAACAGTCTCTGAGACATTACCCGATTGACCGGGTTCCCCCGCCCCGATAGCCTTTCGTCAATCGCCGTTTCAACGTATTCCCCGAGGTTACCATGAAACTCCGTCTGTCGCTTGCCGCGCTGGCGCTCGGTGTCGCGTGCCTGCCGCATGCCCATGCCCAGACCCTGACTCCCCTGGTCAACGCGCCGCCCGCCGATGGCATCGTCTATGGCTATCTCATGACCGATGGCCGGGTATTGCTCCAGGGTGGCAATTTGTCCGACTGGTACACCCTCACCCCGGACGCCACTGGCAGCTATCTCGACGGCACCTGGACCCAGGTCGCGAGCCTGCCCGCGCCTTACGCCCCGGATGCCACCAGCGGCGCGGTGCTGCCGGACGGACGTGTGCTGATTACCGGCGGCGAGTATAACGGCAACAGCTTCGCGCTCGATACCGAAAGCGCGGTCTATGACCCCGCGCAGGATAGCTGGAAGGTTTTTGCCGGGCCCAAGGGCTGGACGGATGTGGGGGATTCGCCCGGCACCATCCTGCCGGACGGTCGGTTCCTGCTGGGTGAGAAAACCACCCAGGCCCTGGCCCTGCTCGATGCCCGCACCCTGTCCTGGACCATCTTGCCCTCGTCGGGCAAGGCCGATGTGAACGCCGAGGAAGGCTATACCCTGATGCCGGACGGATCGGTGCTGACGACCGATGTCACCAACGCCCCCAATGCCGAGCGCCTGGATACCGGCAACTGGACCTGGACCAGCCTCGGCAGCACCAAGGTCAATCTCAAGTTCACCTGGCAGGGCATAAATGCGCGCCCCATTCCCTGGCGCTATCGTGGCAAAACCTACTACTACACCCCGGCCGGAGAAATCGGCCCCGATATTCTGCGGCCTGACGGCACGGTGTTCGCCGCCGGCGCCATCAACACCGTGCCGAAGCGGGCCTATTACGCCCATACCGCGATCTACGTTCCCAGCAGAACGCCAGGCGGGGTCGGCACCTGGCACGCGGGGCCGAATTTCCAGCACAATGACGACGCGGGGGATCAGTTCGCGGTGCTGTTGCCGAATGGCAATGTGCTGGTTCAGGCCAATGTCGGCGGTTACGATAAAACCCGCGCCCAGCGCGCGGCACGCATCGCAACCCTCGTGCATGACCATATCGCCTTCGCGGCCAATAGCTGCCCCGGGGTACCGCCCTTTCATCTCTATGAATTCGACGGCAGGTCCCTGACCCTCGAGCCGACCCTGCTGAACACGTGCGGGGTTTCGCCCAACATGCTGGTCCTGCCCGATGGCGGCACCCTGATCGGCGGGTTCGCGGAATATACCTCGGCCGGCGCGCCAAACCCGGCCTGGGCTCCGACCATAACCTCGGTAGCGTCGAGCCTGACCCACGGCACCACCGCCACCCTGAGCGGCACCCAGCTTACCGGCCTGTCTCAAGCCAATGCCTTCGGTGATGAATTCGGCGCGCCGACCAATTACCCGCTGATCCGCATCACCAATACCGCGACCGGCCATGTCGTCTATTGCCGCACCCATGACTGGACGGACGCCGGGGTCGCGACCGGCACCAAGATCGTGACCACCTCGTTCGATATTCCCGCCACTATCGAGACCGGTCCGAGCACGATCGCGGTCGTGACCAACGGCATCGCGTCGAGCCCGGTCACCGTCACGCTGCAATAGGGAACGGCCGGCGGCGGCGCACCCTATCGGGGTGGGGGGCGCCGCCCGCTTCGGCCTATTTCACTTTCGCCTGCAGCGAGGGCTTCAGAATAGTGTAGGTGGCAACGGTCTGCGCCTTGCCCAGCACATGACCTTTGATCGCGGCCAGCAGGTCATCCCGGGTGAAGCCGCCGTCCAACGTCAGATGCGCGACATCGAGGGCATAGAGCGTGATCCGGTAGCCGTGCGGCTTGAGGTCGATCGAGGGCGGGCAGGGGCCGTCATAGCCGGCATGCACCCCGTTATGGCGCGCATCCTCACTCAGCGCGAAGGTGAAATCATTGGCACCGCGCAAGCCATAACGCGTGCGGATCGGGGGCTTGCCATGGGCCACCTGGCCATCGCCGTCGGCGCCCTCGGGCAAGGCGTGCAGTCCTGGCGGAATATCCGCCAGCAGCCAGTGGACGAAAACCTGCCGTGGCGCGCTCACCGGCACGCCGGTCACGGACTCCGCTTCGGTCATGCGCACGGGCACGTCCGGGTCGATCATGGTCAGGGCGAAGCTTTTCGTGCCCGAAGGCGCGCCGTACCAGGTCAGCGGCGGGCTGATATCGCCGCCGGGCTGGATGTGATGATTGGCCCCCCGCATGCAGAACGCATATTTCGCGGGCATCGGCTTGCCCATCGGCACCCCCGGCAAGGTCAGGATGAAGGGGGAAGCCAACGCGGCCCCGGGAAGGCCAAGGGCCAGCGATAAGGCCAGGCCTGGGCGGGAAAAAGGCATGCGAACCTCCGTGCAACGGACAGGACAAGGTGGTAGTGTCTCAGTTTGAAGTCCGGCACCGGCCCGCACCCCCACCCGGCCACCCATGGCAGTGTACGCTCG
>DAIDIQ010000118.1 GCA_027459285.1 Acetobacteraceae bacterium | reverse complement strand
GCGCCGGCCACCGCGCGGGCGAGCGGGGTGTGGCCGGCGGCGATATGGCCCTGTTCGGTGGCGGCGGCGCGGTAATAGCTGAGCAGAAATACCCGGACCGCGCTGGTCCGCCCGCTATCCGGGCAGATTTGCCGTGCCTGCCGCACCACATCTCCGACCGACCAGGTTTCCCGATGGCAGATTTCGTGCAGGGCGTGCCACAATTCCGGCTCCAGCCGCATGCTGGTGCGGCCATTGTCGGCCATTACGTTGCGATTGATCAGTCGGCTCGATGACATGGCGCGTTGTTCCCTCGTCTGTGCCTCGTGCGGCCAGGTCGCCCTTAGGGATGCGTGGCGTTGACCGGAGACGCAGTCTAACCCAACACGATCATGACCCGCCAAGCTGTTTCAACGGTAACGGCGCTTCTTTCAGCCTCTCCATGGCAAATCTGCTACTGACGTTTCTCAAAGGCAACGCACCGATCAACTTCCGGTAGAAAGTATCATAGGCACCAATATCCGGTGCGACCACATGAAGCAGGTAGTCTATATCGCCGGACATGCGCCAGGCATCGACCACCTCGGGAAAGCCGTTCAAGACGTCGGCGAATTTGGCCAGCCACTCCGCTGAATGATCGGCGGTTTCGATGGTGACGAAAACCGAGACCGGCAGGCCGAGCCGCGCCTGGTCGAGCAGGGCGACGCGGCGCTTGATGATGCCGGCCTGTTCCAGCCGGCGGATACGCTTCCAGCACGGGGTTTGCGTGAGCCCGACCTGAGCGGCGATCTCGGCGAGTGAGAGCGAGGCATCATCGGCCAGCAGTGCCAGGATGGCGCGGTCGGTGCGATCGAGCGTTGGGGTTTCGTCGGCGGGGGCTTTACCGGTCATGCCGCGTCGTCCTCGGGCGCGGCGAGGGTGAGGCGAAGCGCGTGCAGGCCGGATGAGAATTCCTGGTCGAGCGCTTCGTGCACCAGGCGGCTGCGCGCGACGCGGCCGAGCCCGGCGAAGCGGGGGCTGGTCAGCGCGACATGGAAATGAGTCTGGCCATCTGGATGAGCGCCGGCATGGCCCGCATGGTGGTGGCTTTCATCGGCCACCTGCAAGGCGACCGGCGCGAACTGCGTGGTCAGAATACTGGCAATGCGCGCGGCGCGGTCAGCCATATATGGTCTCCTTTCCCTGGGTTTTCAGCTTGCCTGTGACCCGCGTCAACCTGAACCCCCGCGGACAGTTGCCAAGGCTTTGGCGCCCGCCACATAGTCTCATCATGCGCCTGAACACCGTACGCAAGCGCCACTTCGCGCCAGACCCGACCGCGCCCGCCGCGTGCTGCGACATGCCCGGCTGCGCCGAGGCGGCGGCTTATCGGGCGCCGAAATCGCGTGAGGCGCTGACCGAGTATTGGTGGTTCTGCCTGGAACATGTGCGTCAGTACAATGCGAAATGGGATTTCTACAAAGGCATGTCATCCGGGCAGATCGAGCAGGAATTGCGGCGTGACGCGGGCTGGCAGCGCCCGACCTGGCCGCTGGGCAGGCTGGGTGGTGGGCCCGGCGTGATCGATGAGCTGGAAGCGGCGATCGATCAGTTCACGCGCGCGCCGGCACAGCCCGCGCCAAAGCCCGGGGCGCCGGCCGAGTTGCGCCAGCCGCTGACCATTCTGGGCCTGGCCTGGCCGACCGACATCGACACGCTGAAGGCGCGTTACAAGACGCTGGCCAAGCAACACCACCCGGATGCCAATGGCGGCGATCGGGCCGCGGAGGAGCGGCTGAAGCAGATCAACCTTGCCTATGCCACGCTGCGGGCATGGCTGAGGCCGCATGCCACGGTCGCGTGACCCATGATGCACGCGGTCAGGCACCGGTAGTGTCTCGGTTTGACGTCCGGCAACGGCATTGCTTCGTCGCATGACGCGCGGGAGCCATATCATATAAGGCTGCGTGACCAGGAAGGTGCGAATGCCGATGACTGAACTTGCCGAGGACGCCCTGATGCAGATCGAGCCGGCGATGCCGACCGATGCGATCGATTACCCTGACGAAACCGTGATTGCGCGGGACGTGTTTGGCATCGATTCCGACATGGTGGTGCCGGCCTTCGGGCTGCGCACGGAGCATGTGCCGCGGCTGGACGGGGCGTATCGGTTCGACCGGGAGACCACGCTCGCGATTCTCGCGGGCTTCGCGCACAACCGCCGGGTGATGGTGCAGGGCTATCATGGCACCGGGAAGTCGACCCATATCGAGCAGGTGGCGGCGCGGCTGAACTGGCCGTGCATACGCATCAATCTGGACAGCCATATCTCGCGCATCGATTTGATCGGCAAGGACGCGATCGTGCTGCGTGACGGGCAGCAGGTGACCGAGTTCCGGGAAGGCATTCTGCCCTGGGCATTGCAGCACCCGTGCGCGCTGGTGTTCGACGAATATGATGCCGGCCGGCCGGACGTGATGTTCGTGATCCAGCGTGTGTTGGAAGCCGATGGCCGGCTGACGCTTTTGGACCAGAACCGGGTGATAACGCCGCATCCGGGCTTTCGGCTTTTCGCGACCGCTAACACGGTGGGCCTCGGCGATACCACGGGGCTGTATCACGGCACGCAGCAGATCAACCAAGGGCAGATGGACCGGTGGAACATCGTGGCCACGCTGAATTATCTGCCGCACGCCGAGGAAACCGCGATTGTGATGGCGAAGCTGGGCATTGCCGCGAATGATCGCGAGCAGCGCCGGCGGATCGAGGCGATGGTGAGCCTGGCCGATCTGACCCGCGCCGGTTTCATCGCCGGCGATCTGTCCACCGTGATGTCGCCGCGCACGGTGCTGACCTGGGCCGAGAATGCGCGCATTTTCGGTGATCTGGGCTTTGCGTTCCGCCTCACCTTTTTCAATAAATGCGACGAGGCGGAGCGGCCGATCGTCGCGGAATATTACCAGCGCTGCTTCAATGTGGAATTGCTGGCGGGGCCGCGCCGGGCGCCGTGAGCACGGCCGACAACACACGCGCCGAAGCCTTCAAGCGGGCGACCGCGGCCACGCTGCGCGCCATTGCCGCCGGTGAGCAGGAGGTGCAGGTCAGCTTTCAGCCGGGCGCGGCCAGCCTCGCCGGACGACGGGCGCGCCTGCCTTCACCCAGCCGTGCCCTGCCACCGGCCGAGGTGCGGCGGCTGCGCGGCGCGTCGGACAGCATGGCGGTGCGGTTGCGCCACCATGATGATGCGCTGCACGCGAGCCGCATGCCCGGCCAAGGCAGTGCGCGCGATGTGTTCGAGGCGTTGGAGACGGCCCGCGTGGAGGCGTTGGGCGGGCAAGGCATGCCGGGCATTGCCGCCAACCTGGCCGCGCGACTGAGCGAACAATGCGAGCAGGATGGGCTGGACCGGATGACGCAGCCGGGACAATTGCCGGCGGCGACCGCCTATGGCCTGTTGCTGCGCGAACGGATGGGCGCGCCCGTGCCGGAGGCCGCGCAGGCGATATTGGATCTGTGGCGGGACGGCATGAACGCCGAGACCAATGCCGCGCTGGATACGCTGGCGCGGAGCCGGACCGACCAGGCCGGCTTTGGCCGCGCCGCGCGCCGGCTGCTGGCGATGCTGGGGTTGGCCGAGGAGGAAGCCGAGGCACCGCCCACGCCGGACCCCGAGGCGGAGGACGATGCCGAGGGCCAGGCTGAACAGGCACAGGAGTCCGCCGAGCAGGACGGACCGAGCGCCGCCCCGGACCAGCAGGATGCCATGCCGGCCGCCATGCCCGACCAGCAGCCCGGCGAGGCCGAGGCGGCCGAGGCCGAGACCGGACAAAGCGACGCCGAGCCGGACCAGGAAGACCAACCCGGCGGACCGCCGCCGCGCGGCCAGTCGCTCGAGCTTGCCGGCGGCGTGGAATACCGGGTGTTCACCACTGCCTTTGATGAGGAAATTGACGCCGAGGCGCTGTGCGATGCCGATGAGCTGACCCGGCTGCGGCAGATGCTGGATGCGCAACTGCATGATCTGCAGGGGGTGGTCTCACGCCTGGCCAACCGGTTGCAGCGGCGGCTGATGGCCAAGCAGACCCGCGCCTGGGAATTTGACCTGGAAGAGGGCATGCTGGACGTGGCCAGGCTTGCCCGGATCATTGCCAACCCGACCGTGCCACTTTCCTATAAGCAGGAAAAGGAGGCGAATTTCCGTGATACGGTGGTGACCCTGCTGATCGACAATTCCGGATCGATGCGCGGGCGGCCGATAACGGTGGCCGCCACCTGCGCTGATATTCTGGCGCGCACGCTGGAGCGCTGCGGGGTCAAGGTGGAATTGCTCGGCTTTACCACGCGCGCCTGGAAAGGCGGCCAGGCGCGCGAAGTGTGGGCGGCAAGCGGCAAGCCGCGCAACCCGGGGCGGCTGAACGATTTGCGCCACATCATTTATAAATCAGCCGACGCGCCATGGCGGCGGGCCCGCCGCAATCTGGGCCTGATGCTGCGCGAGGGACTATTGAAGGAGAATATCGATGGCGAGGCGCTGGCCTGGGCGTGGCGGCGCCTGCGCCGGCGGCACGAGAGCCGCAAGATATTGATGGTCATCAGCGATGGCGCGCCGGTGGACGACAGCACGCTTTCGGTGAACCAGGGCAATTATCTGGAACGCCACCTGCGCGCGGTGATACACGATATCGAGGCGCGCGGCGGGGTGGAATTACTGGCCATTGGCATCGGCCA
>DAIDIQ010000107.1 GCA_027459285.1 Acetobacteraceae bacterium | reverse complement strand
ACCCCCGGCGCGCCCGCCGCCGAGCAGCAACGCAACCTGCTCGCCATTCCGCTGCGCGTGCCGGCCATCCTGCCGGACATCGCCGAGGCGTTGGGCCTGATCGATTACCCGCCCGCGTTCGCCGCCTTGCGTGACGCCATGCTCGCCTGGGCCGAAACCGCGCCCGCCCCGCTTGACTCCGCCGGGCTGATCACCCACCTCACCGCATCCGGGCTAGCGGAACACGCCACCCGTGTGCTCGCGGATGCGCCGCTGCCATCCGCCGCGATGAACGATTGCATGCCGGCCGAGGCTGAGGCGCGATGGTGGCATTTTTTCACACTGCTCGATATTGGCGGCCTCGATGCCCAGTTGGAGCAGGCGCGGCGCGACTTCATCGCCAACCCGTGCGCGCCGACAGAACGGCGGCTGACCGCGCTGCGCGAGGCGCAGCTTCGCTGCCGCGACATCGACCAGGAGGCCGGCGGGGCCTGACCGCCCAGCCATAGACCATAAAGGGGATAGACCGAGACCATGGCAACCAAGCCGGCCACGACCGCAGAAACCGCGCCGCCCGATCAGGACGCGGATACCACCTTGCTCGACACCCAGTCAGCCGCGGTCAAGCGGCTGATCGCCCGCGGCAAGGAACGCGGCCACATCACCTTCGATGAGCTGAACGCCGTGCTGCCGCCGGACCAGAACAGCTCCGAGCAGATCGAGGACGTGATGGCCATGCTCAATGAAATGGGCATGCAGGTGGTCGAAAGCGAGGAGGCCGAGGAAGCCGACCCCGCAGCCCCGAAGCCCGAACGGCCCGAGGCGGAGGAGACCGAGGAAGGCGGCAATGTCGATGAGGAGAGCATCGGCCGGACGGATGATCCGGTGCGGCTCTATCTGCGCGAGATGGGCAGCGTCGAGTTGCTCTCGCGCGAGGGCGAGATTGCCATCGCCAAGCGCATCGAGGCCGGGCGCGACATGATGATCGGCGGCTTGTGCGAAAGCCCGCTGACGTTCCGCGCGATCATCGCCTGGCACGACGCGTTGAAGGCCGGCAAGATGCTGCTGCGCGACATCGTCGACCTCGAGGCGACCCAGGGCGGCCCGCCGGCGGCCGAGGTGACCGAGGGCACGGACGGCGCCGAGGGCGGCGAGGAAGCGGTCGCCCCCTTCACCGAACCCGAGGCCGATGACGCCGAGGACGGCGACGACGCCGAGGGCGGCGGCCTGTCGCTTTCCGCGCTCGAGGAGAAACTCAAGCCCGAGGTGCTTGCCACGTTCGAGGAAATCGAGTCGCTCTATAAAAAGCTGCACAAGATGCAGCTGAAGCGGCTGGAATCCTTCCATGCCGGTGAGGCGGTGGGCGGCAAGTCGGAGAAGGCTTACGAGAAAATCCGCGAGGAGCTGGTGGCCCGCGTGCAGCAGGTGCGGCTGCATAATAACCGCATCGAGGAGCTGGTGACGCAGTTGAAGCAACTGAACCAGCGCCTGACCGGGCTCGAGGGCCAATTGTGGCGCATGGTGGATAGCTGCAAGGTCCCGCGCGAGGAGTTCCTGGCCAGCTATCACGGCCACGAGATGGACCCGAACTGGCTGGACCAGGTGAGCCGCCTGCCGGCCAAGGGTTGGAAGAATTTCGTGGCCAAATATGGCGCCGCCGTGCCGCCCGTGCGCGATCAGATCGCGCAGATCGCCAACGAGGCCGGACTGCCGATCGATGAATTCCGCCGCGTCTACCAGACAGTGAGCCGTGGCGAGCGGGATTCGGGCCGGGCGAAGAAGGAAATGATCGAGGCCAATCTGCGCCTGGTGATTTCCATTGCAAAGAAATACACGAACCGGGGTCTGCAATTCCTCGATCTCATCCAGGAAGGCAATATCGGCCTGATGAAGGCGGTCGATAAATTCGAATACCGCCGCGGCTACAAGTTCAGCACCTATGCCACCTGGTGGATCCGCCAGGCGATCACGCGCTCGATCGCCGATCAGGCGCGCACCATCCGCATTCCCGTGCACATGATCGAGACCATCAACAAGCTGGTGCGCACCTCGCGCCAGATGCTGCACGAGATCGGCCGCGAGCCGGCGCCCGAGGAACTGGCCGAGAAGCTCGGCATGCCGCTCGAGAAAGTGCGCAAGGTGCTGAAAATCGCCAAGGAGCCGATCAGCCTCGAGACCCCGATCGGCGACGAGGAAGACAGCCATCTGGGTGACTTCATCGAGGACAAGACCGCGATCATTCCGCTCGATGCGGCCATCCAGACCAATCTGCGCGAGGCGACGACGCGGGTGCTTTCCTCGCTTACCCCGCGCGAGGAACGTGTGCTGCGCATGCGCTTCGGCATCGGCATGAACACCGACCACACGCTCGAGGAAGTGGGGCAGCAATTCAACGTGACGCGCGAGCGCATCCGCCAGATCGAGGCCAAGGCGCTGCGCAAACTCAAGCACCCCAGCCGCAGCCGCAAGCTGCGCTCGTTCCTGGACGATTAGGCCCGGTGCGGGACGCGTAATACCCGTGCTGATCGCCGAGCCAGTCGACCGCGTGGCCGTGCGGGTCACGTTCCTGCGCATGACGCGGCCACCCGCGCAGGCGCCGCGCGCGCTGCCGGCGGCCGTCAGCGTTGCCCGGGTGCATGAGCCGACCGTGCCGTTCTATCGCTTTCTCTACAACACGGTCGGCGGCCCGTATTTGTGGTGGCTGCGCCGCGCCGCGCCGGATGCGGATATTGCCAGCCTCCTGGCAAG
>DAIDIQ010000100.1 GCA_027459285.1 Acetobacteraceae bacterium | reverse complement strand
ATGGCGCGCCGGCACAGCTGACATTCTCGAATGTCGATGTTCCGGAGCCGGGTTCGCTGGCGCTGCTGGGCACCGGCCTGCTGGGCCTTGGTTTGGTGCTGCGCCGCCGCCGCCGCGCTGCGTAAGCGGCAGAGTTTATTTGAGACCGGTGCAACGGGCGGTGGCAACACCGCCCGTTTTTTTGTGCCGCGCGCCGGAATGTCCGGCGCAATGCCCGGCGCAAGATACGATGGTTATCGGGGGGCTGGGCGGAGGGCGGCTTGGGCGAATTGGCGCAGGCTGGCATTGCTCAAAGACGGGCTGGCCAGAGCCTGGCGGATCGCGGTGCGCGAGGCGGCCTGGCCGGGCTTTGGGGTGAGGATGACCACGAGTTGAGCGGCTGGCGGGGTGGAACGGTTTGCGACCATGTGCAACCGGGTGAGCAATGAGCCGAGCGTGAGACGACCATCGATCAGCAGGTCGCTCGCGGCCAGGTGATGGCCGCCTTTGCTGACGGCGAGTTGCCAGAGCGGGGTGGTGCGACCGGTGGGGCTGATCAGGCCGAGATGGGCTTCGCGCAGATTGATCAAGCCGAGGGCACGGCGGAGATCGAAAATCGGCTCTGGTGTGGTGGCGGGCGGAAAGGCGACGATGGTAACCCGCATCGCGTTGGCGCAGGTGAAATCACGGCGGACCGCGCCGGATGGCAGACGGGTGGTGGGACGAGCGCTGGGGCTGGTGATCAGGCGGCAATCAGCAAGGGTGGTGGGCGGATTGACCTTGGTGGCAAGTGCGAGGTGATCGAGCGCTGTGGCGGTGATCGGGGCGGCGAGGCTGATGGCCAGCACCGCGAGGGTGGCGGTGATCCGCGCCGGGGGGCGCTGGGGGGCGATGTCGGCAGGCACCGGCGGGGGAGCTTGATCTTCGCGAAACGGCAGGCCGAGCAGGATGATGATCAGCAGCACGATAGAGAAGAAAATATAGCCATATAAAACATGATCGGTCGCGGCGGCTTTGGCGCTGCCTTCGGCATAGCCGAGCCAGATGATGCCCAACGCGCGAAACCCGTTGGCGATGACCGGTACGATCAGGCACACGGCGATGAATATCAGCCGCCGCCCGGTCGAACGGAAAATGACCAGCGCATAGAGAACCGCGAAGGCGATGGCGGCGATCAGGAAGCGCAATCCGGCGCAGGCCTGGGCGATGCGGAACGCGCCGGCGCTGATTTCGATGGTGGTGCCGTGCAGATAATGGGCGATGCCGAGCAGGCTCAGCCCATCGGCGGCGAAGACGGCGGTGAAATGCTGGAGCGGGGCCACTAAAAAACCGCCGAACGGCACCAGGAAGAACAAATACCACAGCGGTGCGCGAAAATACCAATAGGCTTGGCGCCCGATGACACCGAGGATCAGGCATTGCAGCAGCGCCATGGCGGCGAGTTGCCGCCCTTCCATGATGCCGAGCCGATTGGCCATCAGCCAGCCGAGCGCAAAGGGAATGGCGAGCACAGCCGCGCGCGGCTCGGCGGAGGGGGTGAGGTGGGCCAATCCGGCGCGGCGCTCCCAGGCCAGATAGGCGGCAATCGGCAGGATCAGCCAACAATGATTATAGGCGGTAGAGACCAGCCAGACATGGATGGCGGCGATGGCTTCGTGGCCGAACGCGATGGCGAATAGCAGTACGCCGAGGGCAAGAATGGCGGATGCATGGCGCCAGGGTTGGGTCATGCCAGCACCCGGTCCAACGCGGTGAGCGGCGTGGCCCAGCTATGATGGGCGATGACGGCTTGGCGACCGGCGGGACCAAGGCCGGGCCACGCGCCGCGCAGAATGGCGCGTGCGCCCGTGATCATCGCGGCCGCGTCATCGGCGATCAGCGCATCGCGCCCGGCGCAGGCGGTGATGCCGGTGAGGGCGGCGGTGGTGGTGAGGACGGGGCGGGCCATGGCCATGGCTTCGAGCACCTTGTTTTGAATGCCACGGGCGATGCGCAACGGCGCGACGGCGAGGGCGGCGTGATGCAGATAGGGGCGGATATCGGGGACGTTGGGGTGGATTTTGATGTGTGGCTGGTTGGCTAGTGCGCGGATCGGTGCTGCGGGATCAGCACCGACAATGTGAAATAGCGGGCTTGGCGTATCGGCAGCGAGGGCGGGCA
>DAIDIQ010000096.1 GCA_027459285.1 Acetobacteraceae bacterium | reverse complement strand
ACCGCATGATGCGGCATGGCGATACGCAAGATATTGCTGCCGATGATGGGGACGGAGGCGGGCGAGGCGGCGCTGCGGCTGGCGTTGATGGCGGCGCGGCAGTGGCGGGCGCATGTGGCGGCGGTGCATGTGCGCGGTGATGGGCGCGACGTGTTGCAGATTGCCGGCGAGGGGATTTCCGGCGCGCTGATCGAGCAGATGATGGTGGCGACCGAGCGCGAGGCTGTGCGGCGGGCGGTGCTGGTGCGCCAGATGTTCGACCGGGTGGTGGCGGAACGCGGGGTGACGCTGGCGCCGGCGCGGCCGGGCGCGGATGAGGCGAGCGTCTGGTTCGAGACCGTGCTGGGACGCGACGATGAGGTGGTGGCGCAGGCGGCGCGGGTGGCGGATGTGACCGTGCTGGCGCGGCCCGACCATGGCGCGGACGTGACGACATCGGACGCGCTGCACGCGGCGCTGTTCGATAGCGGGCGGCCGGTGTTGATTTGCCCGCGCCGCGCGCCGGCGCGGCTGGGGCGGCGGATCTGCCTCGCCTGGAGCGGCGCGCCGGAGGGGGCGGCGGCGGCCGGGTTCGGCCTGCCATGGATGCAGGCGGCGGACAGCGTGACGATTCTGACCTCGGCCGCCTATACGCGGCGCGGGCCGGACGTGGCGGCGCTGGCCGGCTATTTGGCGCTGCACGGCATTGCGACGGAGGCGGCGCGGTTCGACCAGGAGGGCGAGGCGCCGGGGCCGGCGATGCTGGCGGCGGCGCATGCGCTTGGCGCGGACATGCTGATCATGGGCGCGTATTCGAGTTCGCGGCTGCGGCAGCTTATTCTGGGCGGCACGACCCGCCATATGCTGGAGCATGCGGATTTGCCGGTGTTGATGTGCCGTTGAGGTCGAACGAGCCGGCCACGGGCACGGAGACCGCGGACGGTATGGCGCCAGATGGGGCACCGGACGCGGCAACCGCCCGGGCGCTGGATCTGTTCGTGAAGCTGATGCGCGCACAGCGGGCGGTGACCGGGGTGACCGAGCCCTCGATTCTGGCGAGCGGGCTCACGGTGACGCAGTTCGGGGTGTTGGAGGCGCTGCTGCACAAGGGGCCGCTGTGCCATGGCGATTTGCAGCGCAAGGTGCTGACCAGCCCGGCGAACCTGAGCGATGTGATTGACAAGCTGGAACGGCGCGGCCTGGTGACGCGCGGGCGGGCCGAGGCCGATGCGCGGCGGGTGCGGGTGCACCTGACCGAGGCGGGACGGGCGCTGATCGAACATAGGTTTCCAACCCATGCCGAGGCGGTGCGCCAGGCGATGCGGGGCCTGAGTGCCGTGGAACAGGCGACACTTGCATGCCTGCTGCGCAAGCTGGGGCTTGCGATCGAGGCCGAAACGACCAGGTAGTTCGATATCGAAGTATCTGGAGCCCGAGGGCAGGAGACAAGGCGATGATCGAGCGGCGACCGTTTGCGGAATTGGGTGCGTTTCGCAATGCCTGGCTGGATACGAAATATCATTTCAGCTTTTCGAGCTATTACGACCCGGCGCGCATGGGCGTGGGCGGGCTGCGTGTCTGGAACGACGACGCGATTGCGCCGGGCACCGGTTTCGACCCGCACCCGCACCGGGACATGGAGATTATTACCTATGTGATGCACGGCGCGATCAGCCACCGCGACAGCCTGGGCAATGTGGGCAAGACGGCGGCGGGGGATGTGCAGGTGATGCATGCCGGGCGGGGCATTGTGCACGCCGAATATAACGAGGGCAGCGAGCCGGTGCGGCTGTTTCAGATCTGGATCGAGCCGCGGGAGCGCGGTGTGGCGCCGGGCTGGGCGAGCCGGGAATTTCCCAGGCTCGGCGGGCTGACGGTGCTGGCGAGCGGGGATGCGGCGGCGGTGGCGGCGGGCGCGCTGCCATTATATGCCGACGCGGCGCTGGTGGCGGGCCGGCTTATGGCGGGCGACAGCGTGACGCGCGACCTGGCGCCGGGGCGGGCGGCCTATATCGTGCCGGCGCGTGGCGGCGTGCGGGTGAACGGGGTGGCGATCGACGAGCGCGACGGGGCGGTGGTGCGCGATGCCGCGCGGGTGGTGGTGGAGGCGAGCGAGGCCGCCGAGTTGGTGATGGTGGAGGTGGCGGCGTGACGGCGTGACCGGGCCCGCGCCCATGCGGCGCGCGGTGTTGCTGGGCGCGGGGGGCGGGCTTGGCGCGGCGCTGGCGGCGGCGCTGCCGGCGCATGGCTTTGCCGTGACGGCGCTGGGCCGCGCCACCACGCCGGCGATAGACCTGACCGACGAGCCGAGCCTTGAACGCGCCGCGGCACTGTGTGGCGAGGGGCTGGATCTGGTGCTGGACGCCACGGGCTTTTTGCACGGGGCGGGATTCATGCCGGAAAAATCGTTCCGGCAGATCGACCCCGCGCACATGGCGCTGAGCTTTGCCGTGAACGCCACCGGACCCGCCCTGTTGATGAAGCATTTTCTGCCGCGGCTCGCGCGGGGGCGGCGCGCGGTGTTCGCGACATTATCGGCGCGGGTTGGCAGCATCAGTGATAATTCACTGGGGGGATGGATGAGCTATCGCGCGGCGAAGGCGGCGCTGAACATGCTGGTGCGTTGTGCGGCGATAGAATTGGCGCGCGCCAACCCGGCGGCGATCTGTGTCGCGCTGCATCCCGGCACGGTTGCGACCCCGCTTTCCGCGCCATTCGCCAAGACGGGGCTGGCGGTGACGACGCCGGAGAGCGCGGCGGCCAGGCTGCTTACGGTGCTGGCGGGGCTGACACCGGCACAAAGCGGGTGCCTGGTGGACCAGAACGGGTTGGTGCTGGGGTTTTGACGCTGAGCCGCGCGTGTTGAGGCGCGCGGGCCGATTGGCGCGGTCAGTTGGCCCGGCTGCCGCCAGGGCGATAGCGGGCAAGGTAGGTGGGGACGATGAGGTCGTAGCGTGTGGGGGTGAGGCCGAGTTCGGCGAAGCCGCGGGCACCCGGGGCGACGATGTTGTCGTGCCGCAGCATCAGGAACTGGTCACGCGTGAAGGGCTTGCCGGGGAGATTCTCCATGATGGCGGCCTGGATGCCGGCGATGCCGTTGGGGATGGCGATGAGAGGCCGGCGGCGGTGAATGACCTTGAGGATATAGGCCAGAAGATCCCGAAAGCTCGTGATGTCCGGCCCGCCAAGCTCATAAATGCCAGGCAGGGGGTCGGGGCCGGTGAGGGCGGCATGGATGGCGGCCGCGACATCGACCACATAAACCGGCTGAAAGCGGGTGGCGCCGGCGATGACCGGCATGATGGGCGAGATTTGCGCCATGGCCGCGAAGCGATTGAAGAACTGATCCTCCGGGCCGAAGACGATGGAGGGGCGCAGGATGGTGGCGGTGGGAAACGCCTCGGTCACCGCCTGTTCGCCATAGGCCTTGGTGCGGCCATAGCGGCTGGGGCTTTCCGGGTTGGCGCCGATGGCG
>DAIDIQ010000088.1 GCA_027459285.1 Acetobacteraceae bacterium | reverse complement strand
ATGCGGCCGGTCTTCCGCGGTCAAATTACCATGGCCGGCGAACATACCGGTCGGGTCGCTCGGCACATCGATCGAGCGATAGAACCCGATCTGGTGGTTCTGGCTGTCGTAGCGCGGAATGGGCACCAGCCTGTCGCCGCCGAGGCCCAGAATCGCACCGCGCACGGCGCCGCGCAGGGGCGCGAATTTCGGCATGCCGGTCCACCAGAGCGGTGGCGATTCCTGCCCATCGGTCATGAACAGCAAATCGGTGCCCAGGCGCTGCGACATGCGCAGTGACCGATACAGCACCTCCGCGATATGGCTTTCCGAGTCCCAGCCCATGCGCCAGTCGATCGACGCCACCTCCTGCCGCAAGGGCGCGTAATTGCCGCACACCTCCAGCGGATTGAACAGCAGGAACGGCACGCGCTCGACGAAGATCGCCAGCGCCAGCCGCGATCCGCAGGGCATGTGGTCCAACAGCCCCTGCACCGCCGCCCGCTCGAGTGCGATACGCTGCATCGGCCGGCCATTCACGTCGATATCGGCTGTGTTCATACTGGCCGTAATATCCATCACCGCCAGCACATCGTATACCGGCCGCCGCACCACGGGCCTCGGCAGCAGCAACCCCGCCGCCAGCAGCAGCAGGGCCAGGCCACGCAAAGCCAGGCGCGGGCTCATCATGGCATGCCGTTGGGCGCGCCCGGCAGGTCCGGCCACACGGCCTTGTCGTGCGACATCTGCGCGCCGCTGCTGTGCTGATAGGTTTCACGCGCCGGCAGCAATTCAGAGGCGAAGGCATAATTGTAACGCGCGTCCCACATGCCCGGGTCCAGACTCATGGCCAACCGGTAATCATAGCGGGCGGCAATTATCATCGGCTTCACCTTGCGGAACGGCAGCCCGTTGAACACAGCCAACGCCCGCCGCAGCCGCGCGTTGCCCAGGCTGTAAAGCAGGGCGGATTTCGCGGCGCCCGATGGCAATTGCCCGATCGCCGCCTCGGCCGCGTCGAAATCTCCCCGTCCGGTCAAAAACCGTGCGCGCGCGGCCATCAGTTCCGCCGGCGCGCCCGGTGGCGGCACCACGCGCCCGACCAGCACCGCCTGTGCGGCGCGCGCCAACGCGGCGGCGTGTTGCTTGTGCCAAAGGCCGGTGCCGATCAACCCCACGCCGACGACCAGCCCGAGCGTGGCGAGAAGCCTGACCATCCGCCAGCGCGGGCTCATGCCGATTGCACCAGCAACAACGTCCGGCGCTCCGCGAGGCGCAGCAACAGACCGAGGCCGAGCAGGCATGCCGCCAGCCCGAAGCAGGCATGGCTCAGATCCTGGCGCGGCAGAATTTCATGGTACGGCAAGGGTCGCGTGTCCATGGCCTCGATCCGTCGTGTGACCGCCGTGATGGCCGCGGCGTTGCTCGCCTCGAAGCCCGCATAGGGGATGCGCAGGCTGCGAAAGAATCCGTCCAGCGCCGCCGGATGCGTCATGTCGGTGTCGTTGACGATGCCGTTATCGAGCGGCGGGTCATCGCCCGCGCGCAGATAGAGGTAATAGAGGTGGGCACGCGCGCGGTGGAATGCCTTGGCCAAGTACATCCGGACCTGTTCCGGAATTTCGCCCGCGCCATCGGTGATCAACAAAATCACGTGCGGCGCGTTCGCATCGTCATTGGCGAACATCGACAGCGCATAGGCGAGGCCGGAGCCGATATCGGTATCGCCCAGTTGGCCGCTGCCCTGCGCCGCGATCGCGGCCTGGATGGCGGCGCGGTGTTCGGTCAGCGGCATCACCAGAATGGGCGCGGTGGAAAACCCGACAATGCCGAACCGGCTGTGCGGGTTGCGGGCAAAGAAAGCCGCCAGCAGGCGGGCCGACGCCTGGGTTTTGCTTTCGGTTGCCTTGTGGCCACGCAGCGCGAACGGCTCGTGCATGCTCAGGCTACGGTCCAGCACCACAATGACGTGCGCGCCGCGCGCCATGCGGGTGATCTGCGTGCGCGGCAGATGCAGCCCGGCCAGGCCCAGCACGATCAGGGCAATCGGCAACACCGCAAACAGGCGCAACAGCCATTCCACCAGGGTTGAAAGCGGGTCCTTCGGCAGGGTCCGCAGGCTGCCCAGGGTCACGGCACGCGCGCCGAGCCCGAGCAGCGGCAGCCCGCATAAGGCCAGCAGCCAAAGCCGCGAGGCGTGGTCGACCAGGGGCATCACCCGAGCCGCTCCGCCCGCGCCAGCGCGCGTGCCAGGTGCCGCGGGGACGCCGGCGGCGGGGCGTGCCCGACGCCAAAAAAAACGTGGTTGGAATAGGCGAAGAAGGCCGCGATCTCGTCTCTCAGCGCCAAGAATTGTCGATGCGCGGACAAAAATACGTCCAGATCCTCGGCCAGCACCCGCCGCCCGGCCGCCGCGTCGAACGCACGGTGCACGGCCAGCAGCGCCGTGCGTTCATCCATCCGGCCGCGCCGCATGGCCCGGTACGCGGCGGCGAAATTGCCGGCGCCGCGCCGCCCGCCCCAGGCGCGCGCCGCGCCCCACCCGAGCGCCGAGACCACGACCAAAATCAAGCCTGCCGGCAGGGCAGGGCCGAAGCCGGGTGCCGAGGGCGCCGGCAGCGGCGCGTCGGGGCGCATCTGCCGCGGGTCGAGCGAGGGGGTAAGGTCGTGCCGGAACGGCGAGACCGTCACGGCAAAGCCCGCCACATCGATATCCGCGTGCCGGCCATGGCGCAGCACGCCGAGCGTAATTCCCGGCACGGCAAGGCGTTGCATGGTCTGGGGTGAGAAGAATATCTGATAGGTGAGCCGCAAATCCACCCGCCTGCCGCCAGCGTCCGGCACCGCGCGCCAGGTCATGGCACGCAGATCAATCTCCGGGTCCACGGGGCCCGGCACCGGCAGGGTCGATGGGTCGAGCCGCGTGTCGCCGGGCAGAATGAGCCGTGCCGTCGCGGTGATGACCGCGCCGGGAAACAGGCCGAAATTCCGGCGCGGCACCAGCTTGGGGGCCGGCGCCATGGCGGCCAGGGCAAGCAAGCCGGCCCGCCAGCCACGCATCACGCCGCCACCAGATGCTCGGACAACGCCACCAGATCGGGCGTCGGGCCACAGCGAAACACCGACCGGCCGTGCCGCGCGAACAGAGCGCGCAACGCGGCCTGGTGCCGCGCCTCATTCGCGAGCCATTGCCGGCGCAGCTTGGGGCGCAACAGCACCAGCCGCGCCGCGCCGCCTTCGGCGTCCTGCACCCGCGCGAGCCCATGCGCGGGCAGGCTGGCCGGGCCGTCCGTGTGCACCTGCACCGGCACCACATCGTGCCGGTGCAGCGCCGGCAGCGCGTCCTCGAGCAAGCGAAGCGGCATCGCGAAATCGGACAGCAGCAACACGAGGCAGCGCGCCCGCGGCAGGGCGGCGGCCAGCAGCATGAGGCCGGTTGGCAGGCACGGCACGGCCCTGGCGGCGGCCAGCGCGGCGAGGCCCGCCGTCACCCCCCCGCGTGACCGGGTGGGGGCCAGCATCAGGTCCGGGCGGATCGCGGTATCGAAGCCGACCAGGCCGAACCTGTCACCGGCCCGCAAGGCCGACCGGGCGGCGGCACTGGCAATGGCATGCGCCGCATTCAGCCCCAGCCGGTCCGCCCGCGCCGCCATGGAGGCGCTCATGTCCACCGCCACCATCAGCGTCAGGGTGGTGTGCTGGTCGGTTTGCCGCACCATCGGCATCAGGGTCGGGTCCATCAGGCTGCGGCGAATATCCAGCCGGCGCGCATCAGGCAGTTGCCAGAACGGCACCAGGCCCCGAAACGCGCCGCCCACGCCGTGCCGGTCCCCGGCGTGTTTGCCGGGGTTTGCTGTGCGCGCCACGCCCCGCAGCCGATAATCGAGCCAGGGCTGCGCCGCCTCGGTCATGGCGCGGGCACGGCATCCAGCACGGCGGCCAGCAATTGTGGCACCAGCGCCTCGGCACGGTGCTCATAGACGCTATCGAGGAAAATCCGGTGTGCCAGCGCCTCGTGAAAAATCGCCCGCACATCCTCGGGCAGCACATGGTCACGCCCGCTCAGCCAGGCCTGCACGCGCGCCGCCCGGACCAGCGCGCTCATGCCGCGCGGGCTCGCGCCCCCTTGCACGAGGCGGGTCATATCCACCCCGTCCAGCCGCACGGCCTCGCTGGCCGGCGCGCGCAAAGCCTGCCACAGCCGCACCAGATAGGCCTGCAAATGCGCGCTTACCTGCACCTGACTTTGTATCCGCCGTGCCAGCGCCGGCAGTGCCCGGTGGTCCAGCACACGCTCCGCCACGGTTTCGATCAGCGCATCCACGTCATGAAACCGGGTCTCGAACATCAGGCGCCGGCTGATCTCGGCATCGCGCGGCGCCTCGACCGGTATTTGCAGAAAAAACCGGTCCCGCGCGGCCGCCGGCAGCTCGAACGTCTCGTCGCGTTCCAGCCGGTTACGGTCAGCGAACACCAGCACATTGGGCAGCGGCACGTCACGGTTGAACGCGGTCACGGCACGTTCCGCCATCAGCCGCAGCAGCAGCGCGTGCACCTGCGGGCGGGCGCGGTTTATTTCATTGAAAAAGAAAATCGACAAATCCGCGCCGTGCCGCAACACCGGCCCCGGGTCCAGCCTCGGCCGCCCCTCCTCGTTCAGGCTGGCATGATAAATCAGGTCGGCGGGCATCAGATCGATCGTGCCCTCGACCCGCGCATAGGGTCCCCCCAAGGCCCGCGCCGCCGCCCGCAGCAGCGTGGTTTTGCCCACGCCCACATCACCTTCCAGCAAGGCATGGCCGCGCGCCAGAATGGCGATGGTGATCAGTCGGATGGCGCGCG
>DAIDIQ010000085.1 GCA_027459285.1 Acetobacteraceae bacterium | reverse complement strand
CTTGCCCATCCGTCCCGCATCCCCTATCGGCTCAGGCGCAACCAGCGGAACCGCCATGCGCGACGTCAAGAAAGTAGTCCTTGCCTATTCCGGCGGGCTCGACACCAGCGTGATCCTGCGCTGGTTGCAGGTCACGTACGGCTGCGAGGTCGTCACCTTCACCGCCGATCTCGGCCAGGGCGAGGAACTCGAGCCCGCCCGCCGCAAGGCCGAGCTGTTCGGCGTGCGGGAAATTTTCGTCGATGACCTGCGCGAGACCTTCGTGCGCGACTTCGTGTTTCCGATGTTTCGCGCCAATGCGTTGTACGAGGGGCAGTATCTGCTCGGCACCTCGATCGCGCGGCCGCTGATCGCGCAGCGGCAAATCGAAATCGCCGAGGCGGTGGGCGCGGATGCGGTGGCCCATGGCGCCACCGGCAAAGGCAATGACCAGGTGCGCTTCGAACTCGCCTACTACGCGCTCAAGCCCGATATCCGGGTGATCGCGCCCTGGCGGGAATGGGACCTGACCAGCCGTACCCGGCTGCTCGAATTCGCCGAGGCGCACCAGATTCCGATCAGCAAGGACAAGCGCGGCGAGGCGCCGTTCAGCGTCGATGCCAATCTGCTGCACTCCTCCTCGGAAGGCAAAATCCTCGAGGACCCAGCCCAGGCCCCGGATGAGATCGTCTATCAACGCACCATCAGCCCCGAAGCCGCGCCCGATCGCGCGACCGAAATCAGCCTCGATTTCGCGCACGGCGATCCGGTGGCGCTGAATGACGAAGCCCTCTCGCCGGCCACCCTGCTCACCCGGCTCAACGCGCTCGGCCGCGCCAATGGCATCGGCCGGCTCGACCTGGTCGAGAACCGCTTCGTCGGCATGAAGTCGCGCGGCATCTACGAGACCCCTGGCGGCACCATTCTGCTCGCGGCGCACCGCGCCATCGAATCCATAACCCTCGACCGCGAAGCCGCGCATCTCAAGGACAGCCTGATGCCGACCTACGCGTCGCTGATCTACAACGGCTTCTGGTTCAGCCCGGAGCGCCGTATGTTGCAGGCGCTGGTCGATACCAGCCAGGCCTCGGTCACCGGGCGCGTGCATCTGAAGCTTTACAAGGGCAATGTGATCGTCACTGGCCGGGAAAGCCCGCACAGCCTCTATTCCACCCGTATGGTCACGTTCGAGGATGATCAGGGGGCTTACAACCAGATCGACGCCCAGGGGTTCATCAAGCTGAATGCGTTGCGTCTTCGTCTCGGCGCCATGGCAGGGCGGCGCGGCGGCGCGTTGTAGCGGACCATCGTCCCGCTTAATTTCAAATCCGGGCTTGCCACGCCACGGTCCTCGGCCCGGGCCGCACGAAACGCCTGACAGGAGGCATAAGCATGGTTGATTCGTCCCTGGCGCCGAAGCGTCTGATCGCCAGTTCCAAGGTTTCCGGCACCGCCGTGTACAACCTCAAGGGCGAACGCCTCGGCCATGTCGATGAGGTCATGATCGACAAGCGCACCGGCGCCGTCGCCTATGCCGTGCTCGCTTTCGGCGGCTTCCTCGGCTTCAACGACCATCACTTTCCCCTCCCGTGGGAAGCGCTGCGGTACGACCCGGCCATGGACGGTTATGTGGTCGATATCGACCGCGATAGGCTGGAAGCCGCGCCCCGCTTCACCCCCGGCACCGACCTGGATGCGACAGACCCGGGCTGGTCGAGCGTGGACAATTTCTACCGCGCCTCGCGTAACTAACCGCCGCCCCACTCATGCGCATCGGCATTGCCGGACGGCATGGCCGCATGGGCCAGGCGGTGGCAGAGGCGGTGGCGCGCACGCCAGGCCTGGTGCTTGCCGGTGGTATCGACCAGCAAGCCGGTGCCGCGGACGGAGTGCTGGCTGATATCGCGGCGCTCGCCGCCGTCTCGGACGTGGTGATCGATTTCACCCATGCCAGCGCCATCGTCACGCATGCCCGGGCGTTGGCCGCCGCGCGGGTTCCCTGGGTACTCGGCACCACCGGCGCCGACGCTGCCGGTAACGCCGCAATCGCCGCGGCGGCAGGGCAGACCGCCATCTTTGAGGCGGCGAATTTCTCGGTTGGCGTCAACCTGTTGCTCGGCCTTGCGGAAACGCTGGGCCGTGTTCTGCCGGCCGATGCCTATGACGCGGAAATTCTGGAAATGCACCATGCCGGCAAGCGTGACGCGCCCTCCGGCACCGCGCTGGCCCTTGGCCACGCGGTGGCGCGGGGCAGGGGGGTGCCGCTGACCGACGTGGCACGCACGGCGCGGGTTGGCCAGGTCGGTCCCCGCCCTGCGGGAGAGATTGGTTTCGCCTGCCTGCGTGGCGGCGCCGTCGTGGGCGAACACAGCGTCATCTTCACCGCCGGGACTGAACAGATCATCCTGTCCCACCGGGCCATGGACCGCTCGGTATTTGCCGAGGGCGCACTGCGCGCCGCTCAGTGGCTTCCGGGCAAGCCGCCGGGACGTTACACGATGCGCGATTTGCTGGCGGTTTGACCTTTCCCCCCGCCCATCACCTCAGCCGCGTGGCCAGCAGCAACCCTCATCCCTCCCAGCCATGCCTATCCCCACCCTTGCGCATCCGCCCGCTATCGGCCAAACACGCCGGTCCTGATTTTCCGGGCGGGTCTGGCCGGGGCCGGCACCCGCCGGATCCGTCATCTCCGCCTTTCACCATGCACGAACGGGGTTCACCCTGACCCGTCCGGCCACGCACACTCCAGGGGTGCACGGGAGCCCGCGATGCGCGCCAATGGCGATTATCTGTTCACCTCCGAGTCCGTCGGCGACGGGCACCCCGACAAGGTCGCGGACCGTATTTCCGATGCCGTGGTCGACGCCTTCCTCGCCGCCGATCCGGTGGCCCGCGTCGCTTGCGAAACACTGGTCACCACCAACCGCATCATCCTGGCCGGCGAGACCCGCGGCCCGGCCAGCATCACCCCCGACTATCTGATGCACCTGGCACGGGAAGCCGTCCGCGATATCGGCTACGACCAGGCCGGGTTCTCCTGGCGCGATGCGCAGATCGAATGCCATTTGCACGCGCAATCGGCCGATATCGCGCAGGGTGTCGATGCCAACGGCAACAAGGATGAGGGCGCCGGCGACCAGGGCATCATGTTCGGCTTCGCGTGCAACGAAACCGGCGCGCTGATGCCCGCGCCGCTCTACTATGCCCATAAAATCCTCCGCACCATCAGCGAAAAGCGCCGGATCGCCAGCCCCGATGTCGCTGGCCTGCTGCCGGACGCGAAAAGCCAGGTCACGCTGCGCTATCACCAGGGCAAGCCGGTCGGCGCCACCAGCGTCGTCGTGTCCGTCCAGCACGAAGACGAACTGAGCGTCGATGAGGTCCGGGACCTGGTGCGCCCGATCGTTGCCGATGCGCTGCCCGCAGGCTGGATGCCGCCCGAGCAGGAATTCTATGTCAACCCGACCGGCAAATTCGTCATCGGCGGCCCGGACGGTGATTGCGGGCTGACAGGGCGCAAAATCATTGTCGATACCTATGGCGGCGCCGCGCCACATGGCGGCGGCGCGTTCTCCGGCAAGGACCCGACCAAGGTCGACCGCTCGGCCGCCTATGCCTGCCGCTATCTGGCCAAGAACATCGTCGCCGCCGGCCTGGCCGACCGCTGCACCATCCAGATCAGCTACGCCATCGGCATTTCGCACCCGCTCTCGGTCTATGTGAACCTGCACGATACCGGCCACGATATCGACGAAGCCAAGCTGGAACGCACCCTGCGCGACCTGATGAATCTGTCACCGCGCGGCATTCGTGAGCATCTGCGTCTCAACCGTCCCATTTATGTTCCCACCGCCGCCTACGGTCATTTCGGTCGCATGCCCGATCATGATCGTGATACGTTCCCGTGGGAGCGGCTTGACCTGGTCGAGGCGCTGAAATCCACCTTCGGTCGGTAAGGCGTGCCCACCACGCCGGCGGGCACCGAGCCTGCTTCGACGCGGCTTTACGGACGCCGCGTCGGCCCCGCGCTGAGCGCCCGGCAGCGGCGCCTGCTGGCGCATACCATGCCGCGCCTGCGCCATGCCCCGGACGCGACTGATTTCCTTACCCGCTTTCCCGCCCTTGCGCTCGAAATCGGGTTTGGCGGCGGTGAACATGCGCTGGCCTTGCTCGAGCAGACTCCCACCCGCGGCCTGATCGCCTGCGAGGTGTATCTGAATGGAATCTGCTCCCTGCTCAACCGCCTGGTGCCACCCGGCGCCGATGAGGCAACGGCGCCGCTGCCGGCGAATTTGCGCCTTTGGGACGATGATGCGCGCACCCTGCTGCGCGGCCTGCCACCCGCCAGCCTCGACCTGATGTGTCTGATGTTTCCAGACCCGTGGCCCAAAACGCGCCACACACAGCGCCGCTTTCTTGGCCCGGAAACGCTGGCGCTGGGGCAACGCGTGCTCAAGCCGGGTGGTGAATGGCGCATCGCAACCGACCATCCGGTCTACCAGGACTGGGTGGCCACATGCCTTGCCGGCCCGCACGGTTTCAGTGTCGCCGCGCCGCTCACCACCCGCCCCGAGGGCTGGCCACCCACCCGCTACGAGGCCAAGGCGCTGCGTGAGGGTCGCGTGCCGTTCTATTGGCGGCTCATTCGGCATTGACCCGGCAGCCCCGCATGGCCACGTTCGGCCCGGAACGGATGCGGAGGTCGGGGATGGCGTGGCACGGCGTGCGGGCCTCACTGCTGGCAGGGTTGGCGATCTGCCTGCCGCTCACGCTCAGCGGCTGCGGCGGTGGCCCATCCCCGCAAACCTTCCCGCCTTATACCTACGCGTATCTGCGGCCCTTGCGCCTCAACGTCGCCAGCATCGACGTGGTGAACGATTTCGCCCCCGGGCCGGATGATATCGGCGGCCAGGCGCCGGAAAGCCCTGTCGCGGCACTGACCCAGATGGCGCACGACAGGCTGGTGCCCGCCGGCGCCGCCGGCCGCGCCGAATTCACCATCGAGCAAGCCAGCCTCACCGAAAACGGAGACACGATCAGCGGCTCATTCCGCGTCAAGGTTGATATCTACACGTCCGACGGGCAGCGGGCCGCCTTCGCCGAGGCCGCGGTTGCGCACAGCGCCGCCGCCCCCAAGGACCAGTCCGACGCGGGCATGCGGGCCGCCTTGTACAGCTTCATTCAGGCCATGATGCGCGACATGAATGTCGAAATCGAATATCAACTCCGTCGCTCCGTGGGAGACTGGCTGCAAACTGGTGCCGCCATCGCGCCCCCCCCGCCGCCGGTCACGCAACAGACGCTGCCGCCCCCGGGCGCCAACAGTGCCGCGACGCCGGGCTACCAGCTTGTGCCCTCGCCACCGCCAGCGCCGAACGATAATGACTGAGCAACGGGAATTTAAGACAATCAGGATTGTTCTTTTTTGCAAAAAAGAACCAAAAAACTCTTGTTTATTTTCGAGCAAGACCCCGGCGGGGCCGGCGTGCCGCCGTAAACACGCATAAGTAAAAGTTTTTTGCGCGACTTTTTTTCAAAAAAGTCGCCCCTTGCCTTTTCGCCATAATTTCTAATGGAGTGCCCGATGCCCGTCACCACGCTCGACCCGAATACCGCGCTTATCCTGATCGATCTGCAGCAGGGCATCGTCAGCCTGCCGCTGGCACACCCATCCGCGCCGGTCGTCGCCAATGCCGCCCTGCTCGCGCGCCATTTTCGCGCGGCGGGCAAGCCCGTGGTGCTGGTCAATGTCACCGCCGGCGCTCCAGGCCGGACCGAGGCACCGCGCCGCCTGCCCAGCCAGCTTCCGGCCAACTGGGCCGATCTCGTGCCCGAGCTTGCGCCCGAACCCACCGATATCCGCGTCACCAAGCGCAGTTGGGGTGCCTTCGCCACCACTGATCTCGGCGCCAGGCTCGACGCGCTCGGCATCACACAGCTCGTCATCGGCGGCATCTCCACCTCGATCGGCGTCGAATCCACCGCCCGCCAGGCCTATGAACACGGATTCAATGTCACCCTGGCACTCGATGCCATGACCGATACTGACGCGACCGCCCACAGCCACAGCCAGACCTACGTATTCCCCCGCCTCGGTGAAACCGGCAGCACACGGGAAATTCTGGCCCTGCTCGACGCCTGATCCGGCTTCATGCGCTTTCCCGGCTCCGCCACCTTCCGTTCACTCGCCAGCATCAATTACCGTCTTTGGGCAATCGGCGCCTTCATCTCCAATATCGGCACCTGGGTGCAGCGCACCGCGCAGGATTGGCTGGTGCTGACCCAACTCACCCACAACAGTGCCTCGGCGGTCGGCACCGTCATGGCGCTGCAATTCGCCCCGCAACTCCTGTTTCTGCCCTGGACCGGCGCCGCGGCTGACCGTTTCAACCAGCGCCGCCTGCTCATGCTCACCCAGGCCGGCATGGGCCTGCTCGCGCTGGCACTCGGCCTGCTCACCATCACCGGCCTCGTTCGGCTCTGGCAGGTCTATGTCTTCGCCTTTTTGTTCGGCACCGTCGCCGCGTTCGATGCCCCGGCGCGGCAAACCTTCGTCGCCGAACTGGTCGAGGATGCGCATCTGCCCAACGCCATCGCGCTCAATTCCACCTCCTTCAACGGCGCCCGCATGATCGGTCCGGCACTCGCGGGCCTTATCATTGCCGCCATCGGCACCGGCTATGCGTTTCTGCTCAACGGCCTTTCCTTCGTCGCCGTCCTGGTGTCACTGCTCGTGCTGCGCGTGGCGCTGCTGCGCCCGCACCCGCGCGCCGCCCGCGCCCGCGGCAATTTCCTGCAGGGTCTGCGTTATGTCGCGCGCCGCGCTGATCTGCTCGCCATGTTGGGCATGCTCGCCTTCATCGGCACGTTCGGGCTGAATTTTCCCATTTTCATCACCACCATGGCCGTGCGGGTTTTTCACACCGGCGCCGGCGGCTATGGCTTGCTCTCCTCCAGCCTGGCCCTCGGCACCGTGGCCGGCGCGTTATACGCCGCCGGCCAAACCCGCCTGACCTACCGGCCACTTCTGGTCGGCACCGCCCTGTTCGGTGTGGGCTGCACGCTCGCCGCACTCGCCCCGTCCTACGCGCTGTTCGCCCTTGCTCTGGTCCTCACCGGTTTTGCCGCCTTGCTGTTCCTCAGCATCAGCAACAGCCTGATGCAGGTCTCGACCGACCCCGCCATGCGTGGCCGCGTCATGGCTCTGCGCATCGGCATCGCCCTCGGCGGCACGCCCATCGGTGCCCCCATCGTCGGCCACGTGGCCGACGCGTTCGGCCCGCGCGCGGCACTTGGCTTCGGTGCCGCATCCGGCCTCGCCGCCTGCCTGCTCGGCCTGATTTTCCTTGCCCGCCGCGCGCCGCCGCCGGTTTTCGTCTAGCAGGGTAGGGGCGCAATTGAGGAAAAGCGGCGACGTGTTTGAA
>DAIDIQ010000083.1 GCA_027459285.1 Acetobacteraceae bacterium | reverse complement strand
GCCACGCCATTGATGCAGTAGCGCTGCCCGGTGGGGCGCGGGCCGTCCGGGAAGACGTGGCCGAGGTGGCCGCCGCAATTGGCGCAATGCACCTCGACGCGGGTCATGAAATGGCTGTGGTCTTTTTGCGTGCCGACGCGGCCTGGCATGGGGGCAAAAAAGCTGGGCCAACCGCTGCCGGAATCGAATTTGGTCTCGGATTCGAACAGGGCCTGGCCGCAACCGGCGCAATGATAGAAACCGGGGCGTTTTTCGCGGTTGAGGGGGCTGGTGCCGGGTCGTTCCGTCCCGTGTTGTCGGAGTACCCGGTATTGTTCGGGGGTCAGCACGGGTTGGTTGTCGTTTCCGGACATGGTTTCCTCTCTCCCTTGGCCTCACAAGATCGGCGCGCGTTCTTGCGGATCAAGGCGTCAGGGGCGGATTTGCCCCGTGCCGCGCACGAGCGTGCGGTAGGTGGTGAGTTGCTCGACGCCCACCGGGCCGCGTGCGTGCAGACGGCCGGTGGCGATGCCGATTTCGGCGCCGAAGCCGAATTCGCCGCCGTCGCAGAACTGGGTGGAGGTATTCCACATCACCACCGCGCTATCGACGGCGGACAGGAAAATCTCGGCGGTCGGTGCGTCCTCGGTCAGGATCGCGTCGGTATGGTGGCTGCCATGACGGTCGATATGCGCGATCGCCTGTTGCACATCGTCGACCACGGCGATGGCAAGGATGGCGTCGAGATATTCGGTGTCGAAATCCGTGGCCTCGGGCAGGTCGGGCATGATCCGCCGGGCGCGGGCATCGGCCCGGAAGGCGCAGCCGAGGGCGGAGAGATCGGCGACCAGAACCGGCAGCAGGGTGGGCGCGATGGCGGCGTCGATCAGCAGGGTCTCGGTGGCGCCGCAAATGCCGGGGCGGCGCATTTTGGCGTTGGCGAGCACGCGCCGGGCAAGGGTCGGGTCTGCCTTGGCATGGATATAGGTGTGGCAAAGCCCGTCCGCATGGGCGAGCACCGGCACCCGCGCCTCGGCCTGCACGCGCTGGACCAGGGATTTGCCGCCGCGCGGCACGATCAGGTCGATCAAGCCGGCGGCGCCGAGCATGGCGGCGACGTGGGCGCGGTCGGTATCGGGGGCCATCTGCACGCAGGCCTCCGGCAGGCCGGCCTCGGCGATGCCGGCACGGATGGCGCTGTTGATGGCCGCGGCACTGTGCGCCGCCTCGGACCCGCCGCGCAAAATGACCGCGCTGCCGGCCTTCAGGCAGATGCCGGCGGCATCGGCCCCGACATTGGGTCGGCTTTCATAGATCATGCCGATGACCCCGATGGGGGCGGCGACGCGGGCGAAGCGCAACCCGTTCGGGCGCGTCCATTCCGCCAGTACGCGGTCCAGCGGGTCGGGCAGGGCGGCGATGGAGTCGAGCCCCGTGGCCATGGCGGCAAGCCGCTGCGGCGTGAGCATGAGCCGGTCGCGCATGGCGGCAGCGCCGGAAAAGGCGGCAAGGTCAGCGGCATTGGCGGCGAGAATCGCGGCGTCAGCGGCGCGAAGCGCGCGGGCGGCGGCGCGCAATGCCGCGTTGCGTTGGCTGGCTGGTGCCCGCGCCAACACGCGGGCGGCGGCGCGGGCGGCATGGCTTGCCGTCTGCACCCACGGGTTTTCGCCAATTGCGCGATGAATGTTCACTTTATTCGCCTG
>DAIDIQ010000045.1 GCA_027459285.1 Acetobacteraceae bacterium | reverse complement strand
GCGGCGCTCGGACGTTTCCCACCAATCGAGGGAGGCGGCCAGCGGCTGGCCGGTGACCGTGAGGGCGGAGGTGTCGAGAAGGCCGGCGCGGGAAAGATGGAGCATCACCTCGGGGACGCCGCCGGCGAGGAAGACCTGGATGGTAGGGTGATTGCGCGGGCCGTTGGGCAGAGCGTCGACCAGGCGCGGGACGGAGCGGTTGACGGCGGCCCAATCGGCGGCGGTGGGTTGCGGGAGGCCGGCGGAGTGGGCGATGGCGGCGAGATGGAGGATGAGATTCGTCGAGCCCCCGAAGGCGGCGTGGACGGCCATGGCGTTGTGGAGGGCGGCGGGGGTGAGGACGTCGCGGCCGCGGAGGCCGCCCGAGCCGAGTGCGAGCAGGGCGCGGGCCGAGCGGCGGGCCATGTCGAGCCAGATGGGCTGGCCGGAGGGGGCGAGCGCCGAGTGGGGCAGCGACATGCCGAGAGCCTCGCCGACCACTTGCGAAGTGGCGGCGGTGCCCAGAAACTGGCAGCCGCCGCCGGGTGTGGCGCAGGCGCGGCAGCCCATTTCGGCGGCGTACTCCAAGGTGATGACGTGGTGGGCGAAGCGGGCGCCGATGGTTTGGACTTTGCCTGCGTCCTCGCCGGCCTCGGCGGGAAGGGTGACGCCGCCGGGCACCAGGACGTAAGGAAAATCGCCGGCCGCGGCGAGCGCCATCATCATCGCCGGGAGGCCTTTGTCGCACGTTGCCACGCCGATGACGCCGCCTCGCGTGGGGAGCGAGCGGATGAGGCGGCCGAGGACTGTGGCGGCGTCGTTGCGGTAGGGCAGGCTGTCGAACATGCCGGTTGTGCCCTGGGTGCGGCCGTCGCAGGGGTCGGTGCAGTAGGCGGCGAAGGGGATAGCGCCGGATTGGGAGAGCTCGCGGGCGGCGGCTTCCACCAGCAGATTCACTTCCCAGTGGCCGGTGTGCAGGCCGAGGGCTACGGGCGAGCCGTCGGGGGCGCGGAGGCCGCCGTGGGTGCTCAGGATGAGCATCTCGGCGCCGCGGAGGCGGTCCGGGCTCCAGCCCATGCCGGCGTTCTGGCTGAGGCCGAACAGGTCGCCGGAGGGGCGGTTGAGGAGCATCTCGGGCGAGAGAGGCAGGCTGCCTTGCGGGCCTGGGGCCGAGGTGTGGACGTCGTAGATCGAGGCGTCGCCGCTGTCGGCGAGCGCGGTGAAGGTTGAATTAGGCATGGGTGTGACGAAGAGTTTCAGGAACTGCCGATGAGGATGCCGGTGAGGAACACCAGGACTCCGCCGACCACCACCTGGAAAGCGGCGCCGAGGAACGGGGTGTCCATGTAGCGGTGGCGGATGTAGCTGATGGCGGCCAGCTCGGCGGCGACGACGAGGACGGCGGCGCCGGTGGCGACGCGGAAATCGGGGATCAGGTAAGGGAGCGTGTGGCCGATGCCCCCGGCGGTGGTCATGAGGCCGCAGACGGCGCCGCGCACCCAGGGATGGCCGCGGCCGGTGAGCGAGCCGTCGTCCGAGAGCGCTTCG
>DAIDIQ010000041.1 GCA_027459285.1 Acetobacteraceae bacterium | reverse complement strand
CGTGACGAGGCCCGCTTCGTGCAGGCGACGCGGCAGATGCTGGACAGCGGCGATTATGTGGATATTCGCAATGGCCAGGTTGCGCGCGACCAGAAGCCGATTGGCATTTACTGGTTGCAGGCGCCGTTTGCCGGCGCCGCGCGCGCGCTGGGGCTGGCGCGGCACAATCCGGTCTGGCCGTATCGCATGCCCTCGTTGCTGGGCGGCATTGCCGCGGTGCTTGCCACTTTCGGCTTTGGCAAGCGACTCGTGTCGGACCGGGCGGCGCTGGTTGGCGCGGTATTCCTGGCCGGGTCGCTGGTGCTGTCGGTGGAGGTGCATATTGCCAAGACCGACGCGGCGCTGCTTGGCGCGACCACCATCATGATGGGCCTGCTGGCGCAGGCCTGGCTGAGGCCGGATGGTTTCGGGCGGGGTCGCGCCTTGCTGTTCTGGGCCATGTTGGCCCTGACCGTGCTGCTGAAGGGCCCGGTCGCGCCGATGATCGTGACCACCACGCTGCTGGCGCTGGCGGTGAGCGGCAGGCGGAAACCGGTTATGGCGAGCCTCGGCGCGCTGCGGCCGGTACCTGGCGTTCTGCTGTGCCTGGCGTTGGTGCTGCCGTGGTTCATCGCCATCGGGGTTGCCACCCATGGCGGCTTTTTTGCCCAGTCATTGGGGCATGATCTGGGCGGCAAGCTGGCGGGCGGAGACGATGCGCATGGCGCGCCGCCGGGCCTGCATTTGGCGCTGGCGCCGCTGCTGTTGTTTGCCGGCGCGGCCCCGGCGCTGGCCGCGGTGCCGGCGGTTTGGCACATGCGGCGGCGGCCGGAAATTGCCTTTCTGCTGGCGTGGCTGGTGCCGGCCTGGCTGGTGTTCGAGCTTGTTCCCACCAAGCTGCCGCATTACACGCTGCCGCTTTATCCGCCGCTCTGCCTGCTTGCGGGGTGGTTTGCCACCTCGGCGCTGCAAACACCGAAATGGCTGGCGCGGTTGGGCAGCGTGCTCGCCCTGATTGCCGTTTTGGCATTGGGCGGGGCGGCGGTGGCACTGCCTTTCGTGGTGGCGGCACACGAGACGGCGCTGCGCGGGCTGGGCTTGCCCGGAGGTGTGGCGGCGTTTGTGCTGGCATTGGCGCTGGCGGCCCTGGCATGGGGCCGGCCACGCCGCACCGCCATGCTGATGCTGCTGGCGCTGCCGCCATTGCTGATAAGCGTGCTGGGCTATGAATTGCCGCGCCTTACGCCGATCTGGATCAGTCCGCGGGTGGCGGCGGCGTTGCGCGCGCATTGGCCGGCCGGCCGGCCGGCGGGCGCCGCGTTTGGCAGCCTCGGCTTTGCCGAGCCGAGCCTGGTGTTCACGTGCGGCACCGACACGGCGCTGCTGGGCACGCCCGCGATGGCGGTGCGGTTTCTACTGCCGGATGGCAGCCACCCGGCGCCCGAGCGGGTGTTGGCGGTGAATGCCCGGGAATGGTCCGCGCTGGCGGCGGATCTGGCGGTGAGGCACGCCCGCCTGCATGAATTCGCCGAGGTGGACGGGTTCGATATCTCGAACGGCAAGCATGTCCGACTGGAGCTGGCGACCGTCGGCCCTGCCCTGCCCTGACGCGGAAACGCCAGAAGCCCGACTGGAACGCGGCAAAGGTGATGAAAGTTTTTTGGTTCTTTTTTTCAAAAAAGAACAAGGCTTGCCTTGACTTTTTTCTCCCACCACGCCGCGCCGTCAGAACGGCGCGATCGCGCCCAGCACCTGCTGGCCCCAGGGTTTTTGTTGCGCGTACGTCAAATCACCGCGGCCGCCATAGCTGATGCGCGCCTCCGCGATCCGGTCGCTGGTGATGGTGTTGTCGCTGGCGATATCCTCGGCGCGGACAATACCGGATACGGTCAGCACGCGCAGCTCGTTGTTCACGCGCATTTCCTGGCGGGCCACGATCACCAGATTATCGTTCGGCAAT
>DAIDIQ010000039.1 GCA_027459285.1 Acetobacteraceae bacterium | reverse complement strand
CGCCGCGCAACGCACCCGCACCCCGGGGGCGCCCTCGGTGCTGGCGCGCATTCTGCTCGAAATCATCATCCTCATCGTCGCCCCCTGCTGCCCCGATGTCGCGGTGCCGCCCTGCGCAACCCTCCTCGCCTTCCTCGCCGGTGAGAATTTCGACCTGCCGGCCGACCTCGCCGCCCCCTTGCGCGAAGCCCTCACCAGCCTCGTCCTCACCCTCCAATATCCCCCCTCCTGGCTCGACAGCCCCACCACCACCCAACCACGCCCACACCCCACCCCAATCGCCAGCCCCACAATCCGCCCCGCCACACCCAATCCGCGCGCACCCGCGCCCCGCCGCGCCGCCCAATCCACCCCACCGCGAAAAATTTCCCTTTTGCCATACGCGCCTAATCGCGCCCAAATCGTTCCGGCTTCGTAACGAAACAACAGGCAAGGCAAGCAAGCGCGTTCTTTTTGTGAACAAAAAGAACCAAAAAAACTTCGTTATCTCGCTATGTTTGGCAACCGGTGTCCCGGGTTACTCGGGCTCATCGGTGACATGCCGTCGCTTGCGTGCCGCCGCCGCCCTGGCCGCTTCCACCAGCCTTGCCTCCTGGCGACGCAACAGCAGAAAACCGGCCAGCAATGCCACCGCCGCGGTAATGCCGCTCAGGGTTGCGGCCTCGCCGGCCATGTGCGTCAGCTTTTTCCCCGCCAGATAGATCCCGAAGCAATAAAGGCTCGTCCAGGCAACCCCGCCCACCACGTTGCCGGCCATGAAACGTCGAAATTCCATGCCCGTGGTGCCTGCCAACAGGTTCTCCACCGGCCGCAGCAGGGCAAAAAACCGCCCCACCGCAATCAGCACCGCGCCATAGCGGTCGATCAGATAATGCGCCACAAGCTGCCGGTCCTCGGTATAGCCGAAGCGCGGCCCGAACCGATTGAGCGCCTGGGCGCCGAACCGCCACCCCAGCGCATAGCCCAGCACCGCGCCGCCAATCGCCCCGGCCGCCGAGGCCAGAAACAGCGGCACCGGCCCCAGGCTATGGCTGCGCGCGGCATAAAAGGCGGCCGCGATCATCGCGGTCTCGCCAGGCAGCGGCAGCCCGGCGGAATCCAGCACCAGCACCAGGAACACGAAGCCAAGCCCATAGCTGTGCAACAGCCGGTGCAGCAGATCGGCCGACATCTCCGCTCAGCCAGGGCCCGCCGCGCGATCCACGCTCAGCGCCGCCACCAGCCACGCCTCGGCTGGGCCGGCGCCTCATCAACCAGAATCGGTTGCGGCACCGGCGCGGGTTCCGGCTCCGGCTCGCTGGTCGGGGAAGCAACCTCGGCAACAAGCGGGGCCGGCGCCGGGGCCTCCACCGCGGCGGGTGCCGCGTCGGCCGCCATGTCGGGGTCAATCGCCTTGCGTCGGCTGCGCCGCGCCCGCGGCTTGGCCGGGGCCGGCTCCGCCGCCGGCACCGCCTCCGCCTCGGGCACCGGCTCCGCCTCGGGCAGGGCCGCGGCCGGCTCCGCCTCGGGCGTCAGCCTGTCACCGGCTATCGTCTGGGCGTCGCGCGCCCGGTCCGTGGTCGGGCCTGGCTGTGGCTCGGCCAGTCGCATTTCGGCCTGCTCCAGCGCGTCGAAGAAATCGAACGCATTGCCGAACGGGTCGGCTGGCGTCGGCCCGACATAGCCGGCAGCGTGTTCGGCGGCCTGCGTTGCCGGCGCGCCTGATGCCGCGTCGGGCTCGAAATCGCGCCGCCGCCGCCGCCCGCCGCGCCGTCCGCGCCGGCGCCCCGCGCCACCGCCTCCCGCCTCGCCTTCAGCCACATCACCATCTGCGGCGCTCACCGATGGTTGCGCCGCCGCGCTGTCGCCCCCCGCCTCGGCCTGCTCTGCCGGGGCAGGCACGGGGGCGCCCGTGTCGCCAATCGTCTCGTCCGCATCGTCGCTGTCATCGCCGGCCGCGTCGTTGCCGTCCGCGCCAGCGCGCGCCTCATCGCGCCGCCCGCCGCGCCGCCGCCGCCGCCGCCGCCGCCGCCCCGCACCGGCATCGCCGCCGTTTGTGCCCGTTCCGGCCTCGGTGCTACTCTCCTCGCCTTCCGCGCCCCCGCGCATCGCCGGCATCGCCTCGGCCTCGCCCGCCGCCTCGTCCGGTCCAAACACCAGGTCCGGCTGTTCATCCGGTGCCGCGGCTTCCCTGATCGCCGGCGCCGCCGCCGCCGCCGGCACCGCCGCGGCTTCCGCCTCGCTCAGCGCGCGCAGCCGGTCGATCCGCGTCGCCCCCGGCAGCAGGCTCGCATCCACCGCGAACTGCACCGCCATGCCCATCCCGGCCTCGATCGCGCGCAGCCGCTCGCGCTTCTGGTTCAGCATGTAAAGCGCGACGGCACTCGGCACATGCACCAGAATTTCCGCGCTGCGCCGCTTCGCACCTTCCTCCTCGATCGCGCGCAGCGTCTGCAGCGCCGCCCCCTCGGTCGAGCGCACATGCCCCGTGCCCTCGCAATGCGGGCAGGCCACCAGGCTGGTCTCGGCCAGGCTCGGCCGCAGCCGCTGCCGGCTCATTTCCATCAGCCCGAAGGCGCTGATGCTGCCCAGCTGAATCCGCGCCCGGTCGTTCTTCAGCGCGTCCTTCAGGCGTTTTTCCACCATGATGTTATGGCGGCGCGTCTCCATGTCGATGAAATCGATCACGATCAGCCCGGCCAGGTCGCGCAGCCGCAATTGCCGCGCCACCTCGTCGGATGCCTCGAGGTTGGTGCGCAGCGCCGTCTCCTCGATATTGCGCTCACGCGTCGCCCGCCCGGAATTGACATCGATCGAAACCAGCGCCTCGGTCTGGTCGATCACCAGATACCCGCCCGATTTCAGTTGCACGGTGCGGCTGAACATCGCGTCCAGTTGCGCCTCCACCCCGTGCCGCACGAAAATCGGCGCCCCGGTCGGGTCGGCCCACAGCCGCACCTTGCTCGCATGGCTCGGCATCAGCAGCCGCATCTGGTCGCGCGCCGCCCGCCAGGCGGCCTCGCCCGCCACCAGCACCTCCTCCACATCGCGGGAATACACGTCGCGGATCGCGCGCCGGATCAGGCTCGCCTCCTCATAGATCAGCGCCGGCGCGATCGATTTCAGCGTGGTCTCGCGAATCTCGTCCCAAAGCTGCAACAGATATTCGCAGTCGCGCACGATCTCGGCTTTCGGCCGCGCCGCCCCGGCGGTGCGCACGATCAGCCCCATGCCGCGCGGCAAATCCAGCTCCGCCGTCACTTCCTTGAGCCGCCGCCGGTCCGCCGCCGAGGTGATCTTGCGCGAAATGCCACCCCCGCGCGGAGAATTCGGCATCAGCACGCAGAACCGCCCGGCGAGCGAGATATAGGTGGTCAGCGCCGCACCCTTGCCGCCGCGCTCCTCCTTGACCACCTGCACCAGCATGATCTGGCGGCGCCGGATCACCTCCTGAATCCGGTAATTCCGGATATAGCGGGAACTCGGCGTCCGCCGCTCGCGTTCCTCGGTCGCTTCCGCCTCGCCGCCAATCGTCTCGGGTGGCGTCGCCTCGGCCTCGTCCAACGCGCCGCCCTCGCCCGGGGTGTCGCCATCGGTCTCCGCCGCCTCGGCGGGGGGCGCGCTCGGTGCGTCCGGCGCCAGCGCCTCGCGCAACGCCGTCATGGCCGCCTCGCTGCCGGTAATTTCCCCGCCCGGCGCCACGCTCAGCCCGAATTCGCCAAGCGCCGCCCGATCGGCATCCGCCTCGCTGTCGGGGGTCGATTGGTCGGCGGTCAGCGTCTCGGCGGGCGCCATGGCAAGCGGCGCCGCCGCGTCCTGGTGCCCCGCCGCCGCGTCGTCATCGGGCGCGTCGGCGTCGGGCTGCTCGTCTCCCGCTTCGCCCGCATCCGGCGTCGCGTCCGCCGCGTCATGCCGCCGCGCCGCCGCCTCCTCCGCCGCGTCCTCCTCGGCTTCCGCGGCCCGCGCCTCCTCCTCCTGCAGCGCAATCAGGCGCTGCCGGTCGGCGGCCGGAATTTGGTAATAATCGGGGTGAATTTCACCGAAGGCGAGAAACCCGTGCCGGTTGCCGCCATATTCCACGAAGGCGGCCTGCAGGCTCGGCTCCACCCGGACCACCTTGGCCAGGTAGATATTGCCCTTCAGTTGTTTCTTGGTCGATGTCTCGACGTCGAAATCTTCAAGTCGGTTGCCGTCCAGAACCACCACGCGGGTTTCTTCCGCGTGTGTGCCGTCGATCAGCATGCGTTTGGTCATCTAGTCGAAAACTCCGGGGCGCCGGTCCACGCTCGGGCGCGGTCGGCCGGCGGCAATACGTTGCGGAAAAAGCAAACCCGCCCGTCACGGTCAGCCACGTCGTGCCAAACCCACGAAGCGGCGCCAGGTGGCGCCGCTCTGGCATGGGGGGGAAAGGCGCGATCATCTGAGGGCTGAGATCCTGACGAGCATGGTCGAAACTGTCGGGTTCGGCGCGAAAACCGGTGGCTCCACGTCAAACCGCCAGAAGGCGGGCGCCGCACCCGAACAAAGCCGCCCATCAACGGGATACGGCCAGAAATCCAGGCAGCGCCTTCGGTCCGGCACTTCCACCATCCTCCGCGCTCATTCGCGCTGCGGTTGTGGCTCCGTGCCCGCACCAAACATGGAGCAAACCCACCGTCACCGCAAGCGGCCGTCGAGGCGGGCAGTGTCTCGGCCTGAAAAAAGAAACTCCCGCACCCCCAAGCTTTGTTAGGCGCGCCTGCCCGGCGCGCAGTCCGGCACCGGCCCGCACCCCCACCCGGCCACCCATGACAGTGTACGCTCGTGGGTGGCCGGGTGGGGGTGCGGGCCGGTGCCGGACTTGAAACTAAGACACTACCCTAAGGGCATGGCGCTTTTTTCATGTCGCTGGCGGATGATTCAAGGTTTTGGCTGACTTTCTCGATGTCACGCGTTAAGATGGCGGCATACCGCATTCCGAAGGGTTTTTTGCTATGCGGAATCGCAGCCCGCACCTTGCGCGCCGAGCCGTGCTCGTCTCCGCCGTCACCGCCGGTTATCTGATGCCGGCTTTCCTGTTCGAACGCGCGCTTGCCCGCACGGTGCGTCATCGGCCGCGTGGCCATCGCCGACTCGTCATGCTCGACCCCGGCCATGGTGGCAAGGATCCCGGCGCCATCGGCGTCTCGGGCACCTATGAAAAGCATGTCTCGCTCGATACCGCCTTCGAACTGCGCCGTCAGCTTGAGGCCACCGGCCGCTATTCGGTCATGATGACCCGTGCCACCGACATATTCGTGCCGCTCGATGAACGGGTTGCCCGCGCCCAGGCGCGCGGCGCCACCCTGTTCGTCTCCATGCACGCCGATGCCCTGGCCGATGATCCGCATGTCCGCGGCGCCAGCGTCTATACCTTGTCCCGCACCGCCTCCGACCCGCTTTCCGCCCAGCTTGCCCGCACCGAAAACGCCGCGGATCGCTATGGCCCGGCCCATAAGCACCGCAAAATGGTCGAATCGATCCTGGACAGCCTGACCGTGCAGGAAACCCGCACCTTGTCCGCGCGCATGGCGCATAACGTGGTCGGCGCCTTCGCCCACACCATCCCGTTGCTTGAAAACCCGGACCGCCATGCCGAATTCGAGGTGCTGAAATCCGCGGAGATCCCCAGCGTGCTGGTCGAGATGGGCTTCATGTCGAACCCGAGTGACGAATCCCTGCTGCGTCGCCCGGCGCACCGCGCCGAGGTCGCTGCCGCCATGCGCCATGCTGTCGATGCCTATTTCACCACGGCCTCGCGCCTGACCATCACCCAGGGGTGATGCCCCGGCACCGGCGTCTGGGCATAGGCGCCGCCTTCCGCCCATGATAGGAGGCCGCGCATGAAAGCGGGCCGATCGCGTAAACAGGAACAGCCTGGCAATGGCGGGCGCGAGCCACGCCGCCGTCCGGCCTTTCTCTGGACCCGTCGTCTGCTCGGCGCCGGGCTCGGCCTGTTGCTGGTGCTCGGAATCGCGGGCCTCGGCGTCGGGCTCTCGCTCTATCAGCATTATGCCGCCGGCCTGCCCAGCGTCGATGGGCTGCGCCACTATAACCCGCCGGTGATGAGCCGGGTCTACGCGTCTGATGGCAGCCTGATGGCCGAACTGGCCACCGAACGCCGCATCTATGCGCCGCTGACGGACATTCCCCCGCTCGTGCAAGGCGCCTTCATTGCCGCCGAGGACCAGAGCTTCTGGACCAACCCCGGCATCGACCCTGCCGCGATCCTGCGCGCCGCCGTGACCGACATCGAAAAATACCGCTCCGGCCGCCGGCCAATCGGCGCCTCCACCATAACCCAGCAGGTGGCGCGCAACATGCTGCTGGAAAGCGACAAGCTCTCGCTCGCCCGCAAAATACGTGAGGCGCTGCTGGCGCTCCGCCTCACCAACGCGCTCGGCAAGAAGCGCGTGCTCGAGCTTTACCTCAATGAGATCTATCTCGGCGAACAATCCTACGGCGTTGCCGCCGCCGCCCAGACCTATTTCGGCAAGACGCTCGATGCGCTCACCCCGGCCGAGGCGGCGTTTCTGGCCGCCCTGCCCAAGGCGCCGAACAACTATAATCCCTACACCCACCCCGATGCCGCGAAAGCCAGGCGCGACTGGGTGCTGGACCGCATGGCCGATACCGGGGTCATCAACGCCGCCCAAGCCGCCGCCGGCAAGCAGCAGCCACTGATACCGCCCGGCTTCACCCGCCCCGAGCTCAAGCAGACCGACACCTATTTCGCCGAGGATGTGCGCCGCCAGCTGGTGGCGCAGTTCGGCCCCAAACCAGTGGTCGAGGACGGGCTGACGATCCGCACCAGCCTCGACCCGCGCCTGCAACGCGCCGCCACCAGCATCCTGCGCGCCGGCCTGCTGAAATACGCGCGCGGGCATGAAGGCTGGCGTGGCCCGGTGGCGCATATCCCGCCCACCGGAGATTACGCCACCAGGCTTGCCGCCGTAATCGCCCCGCCAGGCATGCTCGCCAGTTGGCGGCTTGCCGTCGTGCTGTCCGAGGATGCGACCAGCGCGACGCTCGGCACGCTGGCGCCACCCGTGCCCGGCCAGGGGCCGGCGCCAGCGCCGACCCGGCTGCACATCACGCTGGCCGATTGCGCCTGGGCGCGCCCGGCCACGCAATCCGGCCTCGGCCCGCGCCCACGCCGCATGCAGGATATCGTCCGCCCCGGCGATGTGGTGATGGTCGAGCCGCAAGGCGGCGCCGACGCCTTGCTGCGCCAGATACCGAAAATCGAGGCCGGGCTCGTCTCGCTCGATCCGCGCACCGGGCGCGTGCTCGCGCTGGTTGGCGGCTGGAGCTTCAGGCAAAGCCAGTTCGACCGCGTCACCCAGGCCAGCCGCCAGCCGGGCAGCAGCTTCAAGCCCTTCGTCTACCTGACGGCCATGGAGCAGAATATTCTGCCCACGCAAACCTTCCTCGACGCCCCCTTCCTGCTCGATACGCCGCAGGGCCAGTGGCGCCCGGGTGATTACGAACAGGGCTATCTGGGGCCGGTGTCGCTCAGCACGGCGCTGGCAAAATCACTCAATCTGGTCACCATCCGGGTCGCGGATCATATCGGCATGGACAATGTGGCCAACACGGCGATTGCCTTTCACATCGTCGATAGCATGACGCATTATCTGCCCAACGCGCTTGGCGCCATCGACACCACGATTCTCCGCATGGCCGGGGCCTATGCCAGCCTCGATGAGGGCGGCCGCGAGGTTCTGCCCAGCCTGATCGATTCCGTGCAGGACCGTAACGGCGTCACCCTCTATCGCGCCACCCCGCTGCCCTGCCAGGGGTGCGACGGCACCGACCCCAACACCCCGCCCACCATCACCGACACGCGCAAGCCGATCGCCGATCCGCAAAGCGACTATCAGGTGGTGCAGATGATGCGCGGCGTGGTGGAACGCGGCACCGGCACCAACGCGCAAATTCCCGGCCGCGAGATCGCCGGCAAAACCGGCACCACCCAGCAATTCAACGATGCCTGGTTCATCGGCTTCACGCCAGATTGCGTGACCGCTGTCTGGTTCGGCTACGACACGCCGCGCGACCTGGGCGAAGGCGATTCCGGCGGCCGGATCGCCGCCCCGGTCTGGCATGATTTCATGGTGCAGGCCCTGCAGGGGCACCCGGCGCTCGCGTTTCAGCCACCCGCCGGCATGTATATCCTGCCGGATCCGGCCGGCGGCTTCGACGCCTTCAAATCGAACGAGGATCCGTTCGCGCCGATCACCCTGATGTCCGACAAACACGATAGCACCACCATTCAAGCCGCCGCGCCCGGCACGCCAGCCACGCCGCAATCCCCCGCCGCGGCGGCCGACAACGCATTGGGTGGTGTGTATTAGGGCCTGATCGCCCCGGGTGTTCAGCCTGGGGTCGCCTATTTTCCCAACGTCAGAAATAGCCCTCGCGCTTCTGCCGCTCCAGCGAACCCCCGGCTTCGGCGTCGCCCAGCCGGCCCTGCCGTTCCGACGTCGCGGCCCCAAGCACTTCACGCATGATGCCGGCCAGGTCAGCGGCATCCGATTCGACGGCGGCGGTAACCGGCCAGCAGCCCAGGGTTCGGAACCGCACGCGACGCATGACCGGGGTCTCATCCTCGGCAAAGCGCATGCGATTTGTATCATCAACCACC
>DAIDIQ010000032.1 GCA_027459285.1 Acetobacteraceae bacterium | reverse complement strand
GGGGGCGGGCGCGCGATGCCGGCGAAAGGCCGCCGGGAAATTCCGGCTGGGGGACCGGGAAGCTGATAGAAGGTTCATGGCTTGGTCGCGAGAGGCGATGGAGGCGCGTTTGAACGCGGTGGCGACATTGATGCGCCGGAGCCACCTTGCCGCATCTCCAATCCATATGTAAAATACACAGAGAATGGAGGTCGAATTCGACACCGCCAAGGATGCGGCCAATCGGGAAAAGCACGGCCTTTCCTTGGCCTTCGGAGCGCGGATTTTCGATGATCCCGACGCCCTGATTATATCGACGATCCGCAGGGAAGACGAAGAGGAACGTTATAAGGCGATCGGGGTGGTCGAGGGCAGACTTTATACTGCTGTGCATGTGTGGCGCGGAGACTCTGTGCGCTTTATTTCGGTAAGACGGAGTAACGACGGTGAAGAAAGAGCCTATCATTGCGATTGAAGCCGATGCTTCCGATCCGGAGGATCGGCGGGTCAGCGCCGAGGGGCTTGAAAAAGCCCTGCAGGGGCGGCGCATCAGAAGGCTGCGGCAGAGGTTGGACCTGAGCCAATCGGAATTCGCCGAACGCTACGGCATTCCCGTCGCCAATCTCCGCCAATATGAAATCGGTCGCACGATGCCGCCGCCCGCCGTGCGGGCCTATCTTGCCGTCATTGAACAGGAACCAGAGGCAACGGCGGCAGCTTATCGGAAGTCGCGGGCGGCATGATCCCAACGCGGACTATCGTATTTCAGCGTACGTGTGGCTGGGGGACCTGGATTCGAACCAAGGCTGCCCGGGTCAGAGCCGGGAGTTCTACCGCTAAACTATCCCCCAAACGGGCGGCCGACCTATCATGCGGGCGGGAGGGCCGCAAGCGGGGGTATGCTTACGGGACGCACGTGAGTTTTTGTATGACGCGCCCGCCCGGCGCGCGGTTCGGAATGTTTGCGTCGAGTCCGGCACCGGCATGCTTTGTTTGAAGTCCGGCACCGGCCCGCACCCCCTGCCCTGCCACCCACGAGCGTACACTGCCATGGGTGGCCGGGTGGGGGTGCGGGCCGGTGCCGGTTTGCGCGCCGGGCGGGCGCGCCTCACAAAAACCTTCCGGTGCCTGACTTAACAACGAAACCGATTGCGCTTGCCGGGCGGCGGTGTGGCGACCAAGTATGGCGCCCGGTTATGATGGGTTGGGGACGCAACGGCTGCGGGAAAGGGTGGGAGGGATGGACGGACCAGTCTTCGACCAGGCGCCCGCCGGGTTTCCCGCCTACGCGGCGATCGATCTTGGCACCAATAACTGCCGCATGCTGATTGGCGCCGCCGATGGCGACGGGTTCCGGGTGGTGGACAGTTTTTCGCGCATCGTGCGCCTGGGCGAGGGATTGCACGCGACCGGGCGGCTGAGCCCGCTGGCCATGGAGCGCACGCTGGCGGCGTTGCACGCCTGCGCGGCGCGGCTGCGGCGCCGGCGGGTGGCCGGGCTGCACGCCATTGCCACCGAGGCCTGCCGGCGGGCCGAGAATGGCGATGCGTTCCTGGAGACCGCGCGGGCTGAAACCGGGCTGCCGCTGCAGGTGATCACGACCCGCGAGGAGGTGGAGTTGGCGCTGGAAAGCTGCGCGCCGCTGCTGCCGGCCGATGAGCGCCGGGTGTTGCTGTTTGACATTGGCGGCGGATCGACCGAGTTGGCCTGGGTGCGGCTGGAGGCCGGGCGGCCGCATCTGATCGGGTATGAGAGCCTGCCGATCGGGGTGGCGACATTGGCCGAGCAGTTCGGCCCGGCCTCGGGCACCAATGCGGGGTTCACGGCGATGGTCAACCTTGTGGCCGGGCGGCTGCGCGGGTTCGAGGCGGTGCATCGGATTGGCGCCGAGATCAACCATGGCGGGGTGTTGCTGCTGGGCACCAGCGGCACGGTGACCACGCTGGCCGGCATTGTGCTGGGGCTGACGCGCTATCGGCGGGCGCTGGTGGATGGCGCGATGCTGACCGCGGGGGATGCGGCGGCGGCGTTGGGCGAGTTGCTGCTGCTGGGGCCGGACGGTCGGGCGGCGCACCCCTGCATTGGCGCTGAGCGCGAGCCGTTCGTGCTGCCCGGCTGCGCGGTGTTCGCCGCCATCAGTGCCACCTGGCCGGCGCCACGCCTGCTGGTGGCCGACCGTGGCCTGCGCGAGGCGATGCTGCTGCGCCAGATTCGCGCGCATGGCCGCCGCCGCCGCGCGCCGCGGCGGGTGTGACGCCGGCGCATGGCGCATAAATCCGGCTCCGCCCCGCGCGGCCTCGAGGTGCGGCTGAAGACCGCGACCGGCCGCACCCCCGCGTCGCAGCGCTGGCTGACGCGACAATTGAACGACCCGTTCGTGCGCGCGGCCAAGGCGCAGGGCTATCGGTCTCGGGCGGCGTTCAAGCTCGAGGCGCTGGACGATAAATTCGGGCTGATCAAGCCGCGCAGCCTGGTGCTGGATCTGGGCGCGGCGCCGGGCGGTTGGAGCCAGGTGGCGCTGCGGCGCGGGGCGGCGCGGGTGGTGGGCATAGACCTGCTGGCGGTGGAGAATTTGGATGGCGCGATTTTCATGAGCGGAGACTTCACCGACCCGGCAAATACCGCCCCCCTGCTCGAGGCGCTGGGCGGGGCGCCCGATCTCGTGCTGTCGGACATGGCGCCGAACACCACCGGGCACGCGGCGACCGACCATTTGCGCATCGTGGCGCTGGCGGAGGCGGCGTTGGATTTTGCGCTGGGCGTGCTGGCGCCGGGGGGCGGGTTTGTCTCGAAGCTGTTCCAGGGCGGCGCGCAACGTGACTTACTGGTGCCGATGAAACAGAGATTTGCCAGCGTGCGGCACGTGAAGCCGCCGGCCAGCCGCAAGGAATCGAGCGAGCTTTACGTGGTGGCAACCGGGTTTCGCGGCCGATGAGCGATTGGCCGGCGGGACGTGTCATATCGGTGCGGATCGGCGAGGTGGCGCCGCTCGGGCCGGACAAGGTGGCCTCGGCCTTCATCAAGCGCGCGGTCGCGGCACGGGTCGCGGTCGGTGAATTCGGATTGGAGGGAGACTCTCAGGCCGATCATCGGGTGCATGGCGGGTTCGACAAGGCGGTTTATTGCTATGCCGAGGAAAGCTATGCGCTCTGGCGGGAAAGTCACCCGATGCACGCGGCAATCTGGGGCCCTGGCGCGGTTGGCGAAAACCTGACCACCACGGGGCTCAGCGAGCAAACGCTGTGTATCGGCGATGTGCTGCGCATTGGCAACGCAATCCTGCAGGTCACGGAACCGCGCCAGCCCTGCTTCAAGTTCGCGCTACGCTTCGGCGATAAATTACTGCCGCGGGCGATGATAAGAAACGGTCTGTCCGGCTGGTATTGCCGGGTGCGCGAGGATGGCACGATCGGCCAGGGCGATGCGATAACCGTATTGGAACGGCCGCACCCGGACTGGCCGGTGCGGCGCATGGCGGCGCTTTTTCATGCCAAGGATGTCGATGCGGCGACGATGGAGGCGTTCCACAGGCTGCGTGAGAGGTTGTAAACGGGCAATAAGGCCCTTATTCCCGGAGTCCGACGCCGGAACCGTGTCACCCCTGGCCCGAAGTAGCAGATGTTTTTTGGTTCTTTTTTTCAAAAAAGAACGAATCCTGTCGCTGCGTTTGTCATCAAACTGCAACCAAGTTTTCGCGGCACGGCAATAATCCGGTCAGCGTCTGGTTACCGGCACCGTCTAGGCTTCCGAGCGAAACAGGCCGCGCGGGTTGCGCGGAATAATGCCGGAGGGAAAGATCATGGCGCATCGTCGTTCGAATTGGCTTGCCAGGCTGGCGGTGGGCACCGCCCTGTCGGCGGCACCGCTGAGTGGCGCGTTTGCGTTGCAACAGGGGCAGTTGCTGCCGGACGGGCATTATCTTACCCCCACGGCGGCATTCGGCGCCCAATACCAGACCTTCAACCCCGGGCTGCCCGACCATCCCGGCTATCTCGCCGGCCAGGCCATCAAATCGGTGCTCAGCCCGGACGGGAAGACATTGCTGGTGATGACCAGCGGCTACAACAACCTGAATTACTCCCTCCAGGGTAGCAGCCTCGGGCAGTTCGAGCCCTCGGCCTCGAATGAATATATCTTCGTCTATCATGTCGGCGGCATTGCCGGCGCATCGCCGCAACTCGCGCAGGTGCTGCAAGTCCCGGATACGTATGCCGGGTTGGTGTTTTCCCCGGACGGCAGCAGATTCTATGCCTCGGGCGGCGTCGATGACGTGGTTTACACCTACACCGAGACCGGCGCCGGTTGGGCTGAGACCGCCTCGGTCAATCTCGGTCACGCCAGCCAGATCGTGCCGGGCACCCCGCTCGCTGGGGGGCTCGGCTTCTATCAATCCCCGGTCGTCGCCAATCTCGCGCTCACCGCCGATGGCGCAACCCTGGTCGCGGTCAATAGCTTCAATGCCTCGATCAGCCTGATCGATACCGCCACCAATTCTGTGATCTCGGAATATGATCTGCGCCCCTACAATACCACGCCGGCAACCGGCCAGGGTGTCGCCGGCGGCGAGACCCCCTTCGGCGTCGTCGTGGTCGGCAGCACCGCCTATGTCTCCTCCGAACGCGATCGGGAGGTGGATGTCGTCAACATCGCCAACCCCGCCGCCCCCAGCCTGATCACCCGCATCCCGATGAGCGGCACCCCCAACAACATGGTGGTGGATAATCCGGCCAGCCCGAGCAGGCTTTATGTCGCACAGGACAACAGCGATTATGTCGCGGTCATCAATCTCGCCTCGAACAGCGTCGAGGAACAGATTGACGCAATCGCCCCGCCGGGGCTCGTCAATCATCGTGAGCGCTACACCGGCGCCGCCTCCAACAACCTCACGATATCCCCGAACGGGAAGTATCTTTTCGTCACCAATGGCGGCCAGAACGCTGTCTCGGTGATATCGCTTGCCGGACCCGCGCCGCACCAATGCATCGGCCTGATCCCGACCGGTTGGTACCCGCAGGCGGTCAGCATCTCCGCCAATGGCAGGTTCCTTTACGTCATCAACAGCAAAAGCGACCCCGGCGCCAATTCCGGCTATCTGTCCACCAGCACCTATGCGCTGCAGGGCACCCATTACAAAGGTGGCAATCAGGCGGCGCAAAACGAGGCCTATGCCAGCAACCAGTATATTCTTCAGGATGAACATGCCGGCCTGCTCACCCTGCCGGTGCCGGGTGCCGGCGAGCTCGCGTCCCTCACGCGCCAGGTTGCCCGGAATGACGGTTACGCGGTTCCCGAGCCGCAGCAGGCGATTCAGACCATGCAGGCTTTGAGTGGCGTGATCAAGCACGTCATCTACATCGTCAAGGAAAACCGCACCTTCGACCAGGAATTGGGCGACCTCACCAACGGCGCCAACGCGGATCCGTTCCTCACCGTGTTCGGCGCCCGCGTTACCCCCAACCTGCACCATGCGGCGACCAGATTCGTCACGTTCGATAATTTCGACGATGCCTCCGAAGTCAGCGGTGATGGCTGGGAATGGACCACCGCCGCCCGCGAGACCGATACCAACGTCAAATGGATTCCGATGGACTATGCTTATGCCCCGATCGCTGATGCCACGAACCAGGGGGGGTATAATCGGGGTGCGCCATATGATGCCGAAGGCCAGAACCAGTTCGTCGATGTCGGCATTCCGACCCTTGCCGGCCGCGAGGTTGCCGAGCCGGAATATGCCGCCCTCACCGCGCTTACTGTCGGGGGCACCGCGAATTTCCTGCCAGGCACGAATAACGACGCCGCCCCCGACGGCCCGGATGGCGATGAACAAACCGGCTATCTGTGGGACGACGCGCTGCGCGCCGGCCTGACCATCCGCAATTACGGCTTTTTCATCGATCTTGGCGGCACCTACGCCAATGTCTCCAACCCCTACCAGCTCGGTGATATCGAGGCCTACCCGACCAATCCCACCCTCATCAACTACACTGATCCGTATTTCCGTGGCTTCGACAATAACTACCCCGATTACTGGCGCTATCTGGAATGGGACCGGGAATTCCAGCAATACGTCGCCAATGGCAATCTGCCGCAACTGACATTCCTTCGTTACATGCATGACCATATGGGGGATTTCTCCACCGCGGTCGGCGGCATCAATTTCCCCGAAGCCCAGCAGGCCGACGATGATTACGCGGTCGGCCTCACGCTTCAGGCGCTTGCCCACAGCCCCTATGCCAAGAACACCCTGGTCTTCATCGTCGAGGATGACGCACAGGACGGACCAGACCATGTCAATGCCCATCGCAGCCCGGCCTTCATCGTCGGCCCCTACGTCAAGCAGGGCGTGGTTGACAGCGACTTCTACAACCAGGTCAGCATGGTCCGCACGATCGAGGATGTTCTCGGCATGGATCATCTCAATTTGAACGACGCCAATGCTACCCCGATGTGGACCGCCTTCGATCTCACGCAATCGCCACGCTGGAACTTCACCGCGGTTGCCTCGCCCTTCCTCAACGGCACGGTCGATGCCTCCGCCGCCACCAGCTACACCGACACTTTGCCGGCAATTCCCGCGCATAGCGCCGCCTGGTGGGCCGCCCACACGCGCGGCTATGACTGGTCACGCCCCGACCATATCCCGACCGGTCGCTTCAACCGGCTGATCTGGGGTGCCTTCCGCGGCAACAAACCCTACCCGGCACGGCTCGCGCTGACAGCCGCCGACAAGGGCTGAATGGCCCCCCGGCAGGCCCTGGTCATGGGCCTGCCGGGGGCGTTTCCGCCGGGTCGCCCATGACGTGGTTATTGATGCTGAGGCCGTAGGTCGAGAATGGCGTGTCGTGGAACAGGTGTCGGGTTGCGGCAAGGTTGCCGGTGAAGCGCGGATCTTGTGGGCGGGTCTGGCTGTCGATGTAGGTGGCGATGTCCCAGGCTTGTTGGGGGCTGAGCGAGCCGGGCGCGTTTTGCGGCATGAAGGCGTGAATGAAGGCGGCGGCGTGGTTGATGTCGGCCATGCCGGCGCCCCAGTTGAAACTGTCTTTTCCCCATAGGGCGGGAAATACCGGGGTGCCGTTCGCCATCAACCCGGCGCCATTGCCGCCGTGGCAGGCGGCGCAGCGCGCGGCGTACAGGCGCGCGCCGCTTGCATAGCTGGGGCGGGTGGTGGGTTGGCTGATCGGGCGGTACAGCCGGCCTTGCGCGTGCGGCCCGACCGGCAGGCCCCGGGCGAGGAAATTGGCGTAGCTTTCCAGCGCGACCAGGGTTTTGCCGCCCAAGGGCGGGGGTTTGCCGTTCATGCTGAATTCGAAGCAGCCTTGCAGCCGCTGGGCGAAGCTTTCGACCTTGTGGTCTTTGCGTCTGTAGGCGGGATAGGCGACATAGGCGGCCCATAGCGGCGCGCTGCCGGCCTGCCGGCCGGCGCGCAAATGGCAATCGGCGCAACGCAGATCATTGCCGACATAGGCGGCGGCCTGGTGGCGCGGGTCGTTGAAAATTGCCTCACCCAGGCGGATTTCCGCGCCGAGCCTGCCGCCTGGCATGGCGCTGTCCGGCGGTGGGCGGAAGGGCGGCCGGGCCCGGGACAAGGCCAGCCCGATGCCGATGCCGCCAAGCAGCGCGAAGCCGAGGCTGGTCGTAAGCCCGGCCTTCATGGCTTGAAGCCGTATTGGGCAAAAATCGCTTGCGCCGCCTTGGTTTTCAGGAACGCGAGCCACTGGCGCGCGGCGGTGGCGTGCGCCGCCCCGCGCACCGCCGCGCCGGCATAGACGCCGGTCGCGTTCTGGCCAGCGGGAATAATGACATGGCTGATCGGATTGCCGATCTGTTCCTGGAATTCCGCTTCCGAGAGCCAGGTGACGCCGGCATCGACCTTGCCCTGCATCAGCCAGAGCGGAGTTTGCCGATGATGAATGCGCGTGAGCCGGGTGGTGCCGTCCGTGAGCTTTTTGGCATAGACGGCCCTGACCAGGACGGGTCCGCCGGCGCGGGTCAGCGCCGCATCGATCTGGCGTGCCACCCCCTCGAAGCGCGGGTTGGGCATGGCGAGCCGCAGGCCGGGCCGGGCCAGATCGGCCAGGCTTGTTATGTGCGCCGGGTTGCCCTTGGCGACCATGATGGTGAGCGTGTTGGTGGCATAGATGGTGGGGGGGCCGACCAGCCGGCCCGCATGCAGCAGGTTTCGCACGCGCGCGAGGCCAGCGAGATAGGCATCGGCCGGCGCGGTCCAGCTCATGTTGCCGCAGGTGACGGTGCCGCCATTGGCGAGTTGCGCCGCGAGCAGGCCGGGCGGCAGGGTTTCCCAGTATATATGCCCGGCCAGTCGCGGATGCGTGGCCTCGAACGCGCGCACCAGCCCGGCCATGGCGAAGAAATAATTGCCGCCGACATACAGCACCAGCCTGGCGCCGATCGGGTCGCCATGAAAATCGGCCAGCACGTCGATTTCCGGCACGGTGAAGGCGAGCCCGCGAGCCGTGACATCGTTATTGGCGCCGTTCTGCCAGGGCGGCGGCCCGGCTTGCGCCGGCGCCGCGCCAAGCATCAGGCCGGCCGCCACCAGGGCACGCCCCGCCGCGCGACACAGGCTGGCGGCGTCAGGCCGCATAGGCATAGCCGGCGCGTTCCAACTCGGCAATGGCGCCGACAACGCCGGGGGTCAGCACGGCGCCGGGGATGAGATGGTTGGTGAGGTCGGCGGCGAGGGCCGCGTGGCGCGCGCCATCGGGGTTGAGGCCGCGCGCGATCAGCTTGGCCGATATTTCCCATATCGCGTTGTGGCAGGCGGCAAACACCACGCCGCGGCGCATCAGCGTGGGAATGGTGTTGCCCTTGGCGCCATAGGGGCCGTTCGGGTCGTTTATGTCGGTGGTGGGGGCGAGCGTGTTTTCCACGATCAGGGTGTTCGCTGTCATTTTGCCGCCGAGCAGGCTGGCCAGTTTGTATTTGTCCCAGGCGTGCTGGGTGAACAGGGCCAGCTGCGCGCTGCCGTGGCAGGCGGCGACGGCCAGATAATCGGCGTTGCCGAAGCTGAACTGCTGCGTGTTCAACGCGTTGCGTAGCAGGTTCAGCCAAGGCCCGGTAATCTCGGTGATGTTCCAGACCTGGCGCGGGCTGCAGCGCGCGGCCAGCAGGGCGCGCAAGGCGGCATCGTCCCAATCGGCGCGGTCGCGCAGAATGGCCGGCACGCTGGTGAAGTCGCGTCGGCGCGGCGCCGCGGCCAATGCCAGTCGCAACGCGTGCAGGCTGCCAGCGGCCGGGCCGGGCGACGGCGCGGCCTGGGCCGGGTCGCTCAGCAGGGCAGGGGTAGCGGCCAGGCCCATGCCCAGGGTGCGCAGGGCGCCGCGACGCGCGGTTTGCATGGCATTGCTCCGTTGTTGCTGTCGGCCCGTTCTGCCGGCGGCGCGACGATGCGCGCGGCTGATTGTTCGATCCAATGGAAAAGACGAGTGGGTTTGATCCGATAATTCGATGTGTTCGGCGCGTCGGGTCAGGGCTCGGTCTGAGCATTGCCACACATGCGTGCGATGCAAGGTAGCCACGTTAAACCGGTAACACACAAAGCAAGATACCGTGCTATCTAGAGTTCGTCAGTTCAGCCCGGGCCGGCTGGCCCGCCGCACAGGAGACCGCCATGAACGCTTCCACCCCAACGCTTCGTCTGGTGCCGGCCCAAGCCGGGTTTTCCCGCGGTGCCCGCCTGGCCCGCGGCGCCGATGACACCGCGTTCGACCTTGGCTTCGGCCGCCGCGCGCTGGCGGCGCTCGTCACCTGCCTGATGCTGGCCACGCTCGCCACTGGCTGGGCGCACACCGATACGCGCACCGCGCAGCTGGCGCGGCAGGCGACGCCGGCGCGGATGTTCATGTGAATTCCGGCGCCGGAGGTCTTGGCAAGGCGCGCCTGGTGGCGCCAAATCCGGCACCGGAAGTTTTGGCTAGGCGCGCCTGGCCGGCGCGCAGTCCGGCACCGGAGATCTTGGCAAGGCGCGCCTTCCGGCGCGCAGTCCGGCACCGGCCCGCACCCCCACCCGGCCACCCACGAGCGTACACTGTCATGGGTGGCCGGGTGG
>DAIDIQ010000031.1 GCA_027459285.1 Acetobacteraceae bacterium | reverse complement strand
GGTTCCTGCGCGCCCGCGATGGCGTGGCGGCCCGAGACGACGAAACAGGGCACGCCATTGATGCCCAGACGATGCGCGCGCAAATTATCGGCCTGCACCGTGTCCAGTTCGTCCTCGGAGGCGAGAAAGCGCCGCGCGGCGCCGGCATCGAGGCCGTTTTCAGCGGCGATGGCGGAAAGCACGCCAGGGTCACCGATATCACGCCCATCACAGAAATGGGCCGCGAACAGGGCCTCGACCAGCCGGTCGGCCCGGTCCTCCCGGGCAGCGAGCCGCACCAGCCGATGCGCGAGTATGCTGTTTGGCGCGCGGCGAATGCGATCGAACCGGAAGATCACGCCATCGCCGCGGCCGATTTCGCTGATGGAATCGTATAATCTGCGCCCACGTTCCTCGCTGCCGAATTTGCGCAGCACATAATCCGATCGTGCCATGCCGGACTGCGGCATGTCGGGGTTGAGCAGAAAAGGCCGCCAGATCAGGGTGCAGGCCAAATCCGGCCGGCGGCCCAGGGTCACGAACAGACGACGCACCCCGAGATAGCACCAGGGGCAGACCAGATCATGCACCACCTCGAGGGTGAACCCACCCTGGGCAGCACCAGGCGGCAACGCATCCATGCGCCGAGCTTAGACCCTGACGCTATCCCTGGCGATGCCCGGTCGGTGCAACGACCAGGGATACCGGGGCGAAGTCAGTCGATCCGTGTTAATTCACCGGCACGGCAAGGCCCGATGCGCCGCGCACATCTGTTGCGCCAAACAAGATGGCGCCGGGCAGATAGGGCGCTATGTGATACGGAGATGGCGGCGGCGGCGAGAGGGTCGGGCTGCCCACCGAAATGGCCTGTGCATCGCTCCATGTGCCTTGCTGGCGCAGCGTATAGCCTTCGCCCGCCAATATGGCGGCGGTATCGGCTGAAACCGCGAAGGGCTCGGTATAGACCAGGTCTGGCAGCCATTGCGCGTGAATGCGTGGCGCGTCGATCGCTTCTGAGACGGTCATGCCGAAATCGACCATGTTGACGATATCCTGCAGAACGGTGGTGATGATGCGCGGGCCGCCGGGGCTGCCGGTGACCAGCGCCAGCCTGCCATCATGCGTCAGAATGGTCGGCGTCATGGAGCTGAGCGGGGTTTTACCCGGGGCGATGGCGTTGGCATCGCCTTGAACCAGCCCGAACATGTTCGCGGTGCCCGGCTTGGCGGCGAAATCATCCATTTCGTTGTTCATCAGAATGCCGGTGCCAGGCGCCACCTGGCCGATGCCAAAGAACCCGTTCAGTGTGTAGGTAACCGAGATCGCGTTACCGAACCGATCGACGATCGAATACTGCGTCGTCTCGGCCTTCTCGTGCGCGGTGGAGGGGGGGGACTCTGACAGCGAGGCGGAAGGGGTTGCCTTGTCCGGCGAAATGCCGGCACGCAGCCTTGCCGCATAGGCCGGGCTGGTAAGCAGGGCCACCGGGTTATGCACGAATGCCGGATCGCCCAGCTTCAGGTTGCGGTCATGAAAGGCGCGGCGCATTGCCTCCACCAGATCATGGATTTCCGTGGCGGAATGAAAGCCGGCCGCGGTCAGATCATAGCCCGACAGAATGTTCAGCGATTCGCACAGCGTGACCCCGCCCGAGCTTGGCGGCGGGGCTGAGATGACCTGAAAGCCGCGATAGGCACAGGTGACCGGCGCCAGCCAGCGCACCGCATAATGGGCGAAATCCCGCGCCGAGAGGATGCCGCCATCCTTTCGGCTGGCGGCAACAATGGCGGCGCCGATCGGGCCATCATAGAAGGCACGTTTCGGCCCCTCGGCGCTGATCAGGGCGAGCGAGCGCGCGAGGTCTGGCTGGCGAAAGCGGCTGAACGGCGCCGGCACATGCCCCCCCGGCAAAAAAATGCGCGCCGTCGCCGGATCGGCGGCCAGTCGGTCACGCAAGGCCGCGAACAGGCCGAGATCGTCGGGACCAATGACGAACCCATCCCGGGCGAGCGCTATGGCGGGGGCCATCAAGGCCTGGCGGCTCATGGTGCCAAAACGAAGCCGCGCCGCCTCCAGCCCGGCGGGTGACCCTGGCACGCCGACAGCCAGCCACGACTTGCGGGATTTTTCCGGATCCGGCCGGCCAGTCGCGTCAAGAAACATGGTGGGGGTCGCGGCAAGCGGCGCCTTTTCCCGAAAATCCAGAAACGCGGTGCGCCCATCAGCCATGCGAATGGTCATGAAGCCGCCGCCACCCAGATTGCCGGCACCGGGATACGTGACCGCAAGCGCATAGCCGACCGCAACCGCCGCATCGACCGCATTGCCACCATGGGCCAGCACCCTGGCCCCGATCTCGGAGGCAATGTGCTGCGCGGTGACCACCATGCCCTGGCGCGCCGGCACCGGCGTCGGCTCGGCCGCCAGCGCCGGCAGGGTCCAGGCGGCGAACAGGGTAATCAGACGAACGATGCGCATGGGCGCACCTTAGCGGGATCAGCCAGGAAGAAAACGCACCGGACGGGATAATGCCGGGAGCCACCAGATGTGGTGGTGCGAGATAAGTCTTTCCTCAACATAATGGGTTCGGCTATAGACTCGGTGCGCACGCGCCGCGCGGCCAGGGTGTGGCGGCGCGGCGAAACCATCCTATGTTGCGAGGGTATCGACAGACCATGGACGGAATGATGCAGGGCGAACGCGACACACCGGTCAAGACCGATCTGCTGACGGAAAATCCGGTCTACAAGCCGTTCCGCTACCCTTGGGCCTATGAGGCCTGGCACACCCAGCAGCGCGTCCATTGGCTGCCCGAGGAAGTGCCACTGGCCGACGATGTGAAGGATTGGCACCGCAACCTGAGCGATGGCGAGCGCAATCTGCTGACGCAGATTTTCCGTTTTTTCACCCAGGCCGATGTCGAGGTGAATAATTGCTACATGAAGCACTACAGCCGGATCTTCAAGCCGACCGAGGTGCTGATGATGATGTCAGCGTTTTCCAACACCGAGACCATCCATATTGCCGCCTACAGCCATCTGCTGGACACGATCGGCATGCCGGAGATCGAGTATCAGGCGTTCCTGCGCTACAAGGAGATGAAAGACAAGTACGACTACATGCAAAGCTTTCGCACCGACAGCCTGCATGAAATCGCCAAGACATTGGCGGCGTTCGGCGCGTTCACCGAAGGGCTGCAACTGTTCGCGTCATTTGCCATATTGTTGAATTTCCCACGTTTCAACAAAATGAAGGGCATGGGCCAGATCGTCTCGTGGTCAGTGCGTGACGAGACGCTGCACTGCAACTCGATCATCCGGCTGTTTCGCACCTTCATTCAGGAAAACCCCGAAATCTGGACTGACACACTGCGCCAGGAAATTTCCGGCATATGCGAAACGATCGTCAGCCACGAGGATGCGTTCATCGATCTCGCCTTCGAGATGGGCGGGGTGGAAGGGTTGGATGCGCCGATGGTCAAGCGCTACATCCGCTACATCGCCGACCGCCGTTTGGCGCAACTTGGCCTGGCGCCGCTATTTCATATTGAAAAGAACCCGCTGCCCTGGCTGGATGATATGCTGAATGCGGTCGAACACGCGAATTTCTTCGAGAATCGCTCGACCGAATATAGCCGCGCCGCGACCAAGGGCACCTGGGAGGAAGCATTCGCGGATTGAACGCGCAGCCATGCTTACAAGGAAGTGCTGCTTGACCGCCGACCTGTCCACAGGACCAGAAGCTCAGGATCAACCTCGCGATCGATCGTAGACGAGGCAGCATTGGTCGCCTGCCGGCGACACACAATGCTGCCTCTGAACGACCGCCTCCACCCGCTGCGGCCAGGATCCGCCTCAGGCGGCACCTCGGCGATTGTGTCGCCGCCTACCCACAAAGCATAGGCCCATCACCCGGTCAGCCCAGACGCGCACCCGTTGATTGCGGTAGCAGACATCAGGAAGACTGCCGGCGGAGGAAGGCGGGAATTTCCGCCGTCGCTTCCTCGGGGGTGGTCGGGCGTACCTGGGCGCGGGGTTCCACATAATACTCCCGCTCGGCCGCGCGCGGCATCAACGGGGCTTCCGGTGGCTTGCGGAAACGG
>DAIDIQ010000017.1 GCA_027459285.1 Acetobacteraceae bacterium | reverse complement strand
AGGTGCCCGCCGGCACGTCGAGGTCGATCCCGTCCAGCACCTTCTTCGCGCCGAACGCCGCCTGTCCCGCGCCGCCGCCCGCCAGAAAGCCATAGAGGTGCTGGCCCAGGTCGGCCTCGGCCCCGAAGTCGCCACCCTCTCCCCGGCCGAACTCTCGGGCGGCATGCAGAAGCGCGTGGCCCTCGCGCGCGCCATCGCCGCCCAGCCCGACATCATGTTCTTCGACGAACCCACGACCGGGCTCGACCCCATCATGGGCGCCGTCATCGACGAACTGATCGTCGATTGCGTGAAAAAACTCGGCAGCACCGCCCTCGCCATCACCCACGACATGGCCAGCGCCCAACGCATCGGCGACCGCGCCGCCATGCTCTATCTCGGCCACATCGCCTGGGAGGGCCCAGCCGACGACCTCATGCGCACATCCCAACCCCTCGTCCACCAATTCACTCACGGCCTGGCGGAAGGCCCGATAAAAATGACCCTGCGGCGCTAGTCCACCCCGCCATCCCCGTCACGGCAAGGCGCCCCGCCCGCCAAACGCCAAGGATCAAAAAGTTTTTTGCGCGACTTTTTTTCAAGAAAGTCGCTGCTTGCCGTCACCTGTCGCAAACCGCCACACGTCCTACCGCACCGACGACAGAAACTGGCGCAACGGCGCCGATTTCTACGCCACGCGGCAATCCCGCCAACCACCCGACGCCTCGGGCATTGAATGAACCATTTGACATCCCCGGATCATGCGGCCTTCACGCCCACGCCCCAAATCCCTGCCTCCGGGAAGGCATATGAACGGAGGATCATCATGACCATTCGCGTGAAACACGCCGCGCTCATCGCGGCACTGCCCCTGCTCGCCGCCGGCACCGCCCTCGCCGCCACACCAGGCGCCGCCGTGCCGCAAATGACCATCAGCCAGGCCCGCGCCACTGCCCGCGCCATCGTCCCCGGCCAGGCCGCCAACCCGGTCCTGGGCAAGGTCAACGGCAGACTGAGCTACGTCTTCAACATCGCCGCCAACGGCCAGGACCATGTCGTCGGCATCGATGCCATCACCGGCAAACTGACCGAAAACCAGACCCAGAAAAAAACCTGAGGCCCCGCGGCATGGTCGGGTCGGCGGCCCGGCCATGCACGCGCCAAGCCAAGGCATGCGCGGTTTTTTTGCGAACAAAAAAACCGAAAAAACTCTGTCACCGCGGCGCTGGGCTGGCGCTGGCCTTTCAGTCGCGGTCTTCCGATCCCGGTTCCGCCATCACCGTCGCCTCGATCCTGTCGGCCAGGTCGCCGATCGTCTGGTTCAGCGCCGCCACATACGCGGCGGTTGATCCATCCGCCGCTGTTGTCTGCAAACGCGCCAGATGCGGCCGGCCGCTATTGCCCACGGCAAATTCCGCCACCAGCACCACCGCGCCACGCTCATCCATGCCCATGCGGGTAATTTCAACCGAAACCGGTTCCGCCCCTGGCGCTGGCGCAATCGGGCTGGTGGCGTCGGTTATCGCGGCGCCGGGCAGCCGCGCCCGCAAATCCGCGGCCAGCACGCTGGTCAGCATATCGTCCAAAGGTCCCGCCCAATGCGCCAGATGGTCACGTTGCACCGTAACCGCGCCAACCTGCCGCACAATTTCCCGCCGGTCGGCATAAACGGGTATGCTCACCCGTCGCACCGTCAAGGCGAGCGTCGGTGCCGGGGCCGGCGCCGCATGCGGGGCCACACGGTCCAAGGTATACAGGCTCGGGTCTGGCGTCGCGCAGCCAGCCAGCATCGCCGCGCTGAGCAGGAGGGTCAGGTTCAGCCGCGGTCTCATTGCCCGCCCTCCTTGGTCGCGCGTCCGCGCAGCAGGGCGGCCGGGTGGTCATCCAGGTAATTCGCCAGGGCCCGCACGCTGCGCAGTGCCGCCGCCGCCTCGTCCAGCGTGCGCGCGAGGTCACGCGCCAGCGCCGAATCGGATGAGGCGCCGTTATTCATGCCCGCCAGCAGCGTGCCCGCATGCTCGATATCCGCCTGCAACCCATCCGCGATCGCCGGCAGTTTTTTCAATGCCGGCCCCGCCCCCTGGTTCAGCGTCGTCGTCAGCGTCTGCAACTGCTTCAGCGTCGTCGCCAGCTCAGTCAGGGATTGTTTCATCGCCGGGCCGGCCAGCACCCCGTCCGCGCCGACGATCAGCGCATCCAGATGCTTCGCCATCGTATCGAAGGGAATAAGCGCGAGGCGGTGGCTGATGTGGCTCAGGTTACGTTGAATATCCTCGAGATCGCTCGGCACGGATGGCAGCACGTGCTCGCCATTTTCGACCGTGACCTCCGCCGGATCCGCGTCGGGGAAGAAATCGAGCGCCAGCTCCATCTGCCCGGTAAGGAAATTCGCGGTTCGCATCTGCGCGCGCATGCCGTGCTGGACCAGGCGGGTGACGCCCTCGACGACCTTGGCGGGGGTTGGCGTGGGGCCCATCTCGGGCAGGCGGCCCGGCTCGAGCTCGATCTGGACCTCGACCTCGACGCGGTTGGTATCGGGGTCGATATAAAGCGAAACGCCGGATACGACGCCGACCTGGATGCCATAGAGCGTGACCGGGGAGCCAACCGAGAGGCCGCGGACCGAGCTTTTCACATGGACAAGAAAATGCACCCGCTCGGTATAGTGCGAGGAATTCGCGGTGGAGCGATCCTGGAACAGGGTGAATTCGGCATGTTCGGGCGCCAGCGGCGTGCGCAGCGCCTCGTAGGGGGTGGTGAAGGCGATGCCGCCGGCGAGCACCGCCTGGAGCGACTGGAACTGCACGCGCAGCCCCTCCGGCCCGGTGCCGATATGGATGCCGGAGACGTTCCAGAAGAACGAACCCTCGCGGATATCCTTATCGTAGGGATCGCGGACGAAGGCGTAGATGGTGACCGGCTCGCCGGGTTTGCCGACCTTGTAGCCGAGCACCTCGCCGACCTGGAGATCGCGGTAGAATATTGCCGAGCCGATGTTGAGCGAGCCTAGCCGGTCTGCCAGCAAAATATAGGTGCGGCCCGGTTCGTCCGAGCGGATCGGCGGCGGCGTATCCAGCCCGGCGAAGTCGTCGGTTCGCCTGCCCCGTTTCTTGCCCGGATCAAGCTCGATATAACTGCCACCCAGAATCGTATCCAGTCCCGAGATATTCCCCGGCGAGAAGCGTGGCCGCACCACCCAGAACCGGGCCGTATCGGTAAGCGCCGGCTCGGCGCTGTGGCGCATGCGCGCGCGCACGATGACATGGCTCATGTCGTGGCTGAGGACGACGGATTTCACCACGCCAAGCGTCACCGCCTTGTGCTTTATCTGCGTCTGCCCCGCGGTAATGCCGTCCGCGGTCGCGAAGGTGATGCTGATGGTCGGGCCTTCCTGCGCGACGAACCGATAAACCAGCCAGCCGCCAATCAGCACCGCCACGATCGGCACCAGCCACACCAGCGAAAAGCCGCGGTCCGGCTCGCTCCAGCCCGGCACGATCGGGCTCGCCGAGCCCGCCGGCACCTCGTCCTTCGGCGGCGTGTCGCTCATCGCCGCGCCTCGAGCGCTGCATCCCAGATCAGGCGCGGGTCAAATGCCATGGCTGCCAGCATCGTCAGCACGACCACGGCGGCAAAGGCAAGCGCGCCGTCGCCTGGCGTCACGGTGGCAACAAAGCCAAGCTGCACGAGCCCCACCAGAATCGACAGCATGAACATGTCGATCATCGACCAGCGCCCGATCACCTCGACCACCCGATACAGCACCACCCGGTCGCGCACGCGCTTGCGCACCCGGTTGCGCGTGGTGTGCAGCACCACGCCCAGCCCCAGCACCTTCACCGCCGGCACCACGATCGATGCAAAAAACACCAGCGCCGCCAACGGGTACATATGCGCCGCCAGCAATTGCCGCACGCCGCCCAGAATGGTCGATGGCTCGCCCCGCCCCAACTCGACCGCGGTCAAAATCGGGAAGATATTCGCAGGGATATACAGAATGGCCGCCGCCAGCAGCAGCGCCGCGGCCCGCGCGATGGCGTGGCGTTTGCGCGGATAGGCCGGGGCGCCGCAGCGTGGGCAGGTGGCGCCGGGCCCGCCCAGCACGGTAAAGCCGCAGGTCAGGCAGCCCATCATATGCTCCGGTCGCGCGTGCGGCGCCACGCATCGGCTCAGTGTCACCCGCAGCCGCGCCGGGTCGAACACCGCGTTTTGTTGTTCCAGCGCCCGCCAGGTCGCCTCGCGGTCGAACGAAAACTCCGTGATCGCCTGCAGCAGCATCAGCGCCGCCAGGGAATAGCCGGCGGTCAGCACCCCCACATCGGCGAGGTCGATCAGCTTGGTATAGGCCACGAAGGCGCCCAGCAGATACACCTCCACCATCGACCATTCGCGCAGCCACGCCGCCATCCGCATCACCAGCCACAGCAGGGGCGGTTTGTGTCGCCGATGCACGCTCAGCGTCACGAACGTGAGCCCGGCGATCCGCGCCGCCGGTGCCGCGATGGTCAGAAAGAAAATCAACATGCCGAGCGCCCACAGCCCGTCCGCGTCCAGCGTATCGGCGCCGTTCACCAGCACCATCTGGTGCGCGCGGCCGTATAGTTCGATCCGCATGAAGGGCATGGTCACCGTCACGCCGAACATCACCAGCGCCGCAATGCCCCAGGCCAGGGTTCGTCGCACCGCGTCCTTGCGGCGCGCCGCCACCACCGCGTGGCAACGCCGGCAACGCACCCGCTGCCCTGGCTCAAGCGGCGGCACGAAATGAAACAACCCACAATTGAAGCAGGTCATCACCCGGCGCGGCGCCGGTGGCGAGGCTGAAGTCTCAGGCGCGGAGGACGGCAGCACGGAACCAGACACGACCGCACACTGCCACGCCGCCCCTTCGTGCCCAAGGGGCATTATGGCACACTCTCTTGTCGCCCCCGCCCCGCCCGCGTATAGCGGCGCCGGTCCCGCGCGCCGACATAGCTCAGGGGTAGAGCAACTGATTCGTAATCAGTAGGTCCTCGGTTCAAATCCGAGTGTCGGCACCAGGG
>DAIDIQ010000010.1 GCA_027459285.1 Acetobacteraceae bacterium | reverse complement strand
CTGGTGTCGTTGATCGTGTTTCGCCGCTCGCGCGATCGACGCTCACGCCAGCATGCCGCGGATATGCTGCGGGGCTGCGGGGTGTTGTTGGCCGCCGCCGCGGCCGGGCGTGGCGGCGGGCGTGACCTTGGCTTGCGCAACCGCATCCGCGCCGATCTGCGCCTGGTCAGCGTGACCAGCCCGGTTGCCACCGGCCCGGGCCGGCGCATTCGGCGCAACCATATCCTGGCCATGCAGCGCCTGCAGCTTGACCTGATGTTCCTTGTTCAGGCGCTGTCCGACCTGAAGCTGGCCTGGCGGGCCCGCGCCCGCGCGGTGCTGGAACGCATCGCGCATAGTTTTGAAACCTTGTGCCGGGACGCGGCGGACAGCATTATCGGCGACGGGCCGCTGCCTGATTTCGGCGCGTATGACGCGGCGGTGCGGGCGCTGAACGGCTTGCGCGCGCTGCCTGCCATGCCGATGGGCAACGAGGCGAACCAGGCCCTGCCTTTTCTGCTGATGCGGCTGAGGGCCGACCTGCATGAGGTGTTGACCGGTTACGCGGTGACGACCCTTGGCCAGGATATCGACGCGGACGGCGCCGATGCGTCAGTACCGGCACTTTCCGGGGCTGAGGTTTCGTGAGGGGGCGGCGGGTTTTGCCCGATGCGCGGCATGACGATTTGACCTTGAGTGGAAAGGATTGCGGCATGGACCAGGGGCCGGTGCCCGCCTTGCGGCGTTGGCTGGATGGGCCGCGCTTTCTGCCGTTGCCGGCGCGGGATGCGGCGGTGCCGGCGCCACGCCTGAGTTTCGAGTTTTTCCCACCGGCCACCGAGGTGCTGGAGGCTCAGCTTTGGGCCTGCATACGCCGGTTGGAGCCGCTGCGGCCGCGGTTCGTGTCGGTTACTTATGGGGCAGGCGGCAGCACGCAGGCGCGCACGCATGCGACTGTCAGCCGCATCGCGCGGGAAACCACGCTGGTGCCGGCCGCGCACCTTACCTGTGTTGGCGCCACCCGCGCCGAGGTGAACGAGGTTGCCCGCCAATATTGGCAGGACGGGGTGCGGCATATCGTTGCCCTGCGCGGCGACCCGCCGAAGGGCACCCCGTTCGCGCCGCACGCCGACGGGTATGCCTATGCCGCCGACCTTGTGGCCGGGCTTGCCCGGATCGCGCCGTTTGACATCACGGTCGCCGCCTATCCGGAAACCCATCCGCAGGCAGAGAGCCCCGAGGCCGACCTCGATAACCTCAAGCGCAAGCTTGACGCCGGGGCGACGCGCGCCATCACCCAGTTATTCTTTGATACGGCAACCTATCTGCGCTTTCTGGACCGCTGCCTGGCGGCTGGCATTACCGCGCCCATCGTGCCCGGCATCATGCCGGTTTCCAATTTCGCGGCCGCCGCCCGGTTCTGTGCCGCCTGTGGCGCGAGCCTGCCGGACTGGCTGAGTGACGCGTTTGCCGGCACCGAGAACGACCCGGAATTGCGCCGCATGGTGGGCGCCATCGTTGCCGCCGAGCAGGTGCGGGTGCTGCAAGCCAACGGCGTGGATGAATTTCATTTCTATACGCTGAACCGACCCGACCTGACTTACGCGATCGCGCATATTCTGGGCGTGCGGGGTGGGGATTCGACGCAAGGATGAGCGAAGTGCCGGCTTCGAGCCGGTGAACAGGGCGTCGGCCAAGAAGAGTCAAAAGTTTTTTGGTTCTTTTTTTCAAAAAAGAACAAATCTTTTTAAGTAATTTCCTTAGCCTCAGGCGATGGCGGCGTCGAGCACGGAGAAGGTTGCGCGGGGCTGGTTGTTGTAGGTTTCGGCGCGGAAATTTCCGGCGAGGGTGAGCGGGGTGGCGCGGGCGAGCAGGGCTTCACCGAGAGGGGAATTGGCGGCGCGGAAGGCGATGGCCTGGAGCCTGGTGCCGGCTTCGCTGATCAGGCCGAGGCGGATGGTGGTGCCGTCCCGGCCGATGGTCTGGGCGTAGGCGATGGTCATGCGGGGCATGGCCAGGACGGGCTCGGGGTTGGCGGGGCCGAAGGGTTCGAGGCGGGCGAGTGCCGCCGCGGTGTCGAGGGTGGCGGCCTCGGCGGGGAGGATTGCGTCGATATCGAGCGGGGGTTGGGCGGGCAGGGCGGCGGCGCCGGCCAGGGCGGTGTCGAGAAAGGCGCGCAGGGCCGGCAATTTGGACTCGGCGACGGCGAAGCCGCAGGCCATGGCGTGGCCGCCGCCGGAGAGCAGCAAGCCGGCATCCCGGGCGGCGAGGATGGCGGCGCCAAGGTCGAACCCTGGCACCGAGCGGCCGGAGCCGCGGGCGATGCCGTCGGCCAGGGCGGCGACGCAGGCGGGGCGGTTGAATTTTTCCTTGAGGCGGCCGGCGACGATGCCGACCACGCCGGGATGCCATTGCGAGGCCGCGACCAGCAGCACGGCATGGCCGGCCGCGTGCTGCGCGCTCGCCTGGGCCATTGCGGCGTGCTGCATGTCGGCCTCGACGGTCTGGCGTTGGCGGTTGATGGAATCGAGCAGGGCGGCGAGGCCGTCGGCCTCGGCGGGATTTTGCGCGCGGAGCAGCTTGACCCCGAGATCTGGCGCGGCGATGCGGCCGCCGGCGTTGATGCGCGGGCCGAGCACGAAGCCGCAGGTGGCGGTGCTGGGCGGCAATTTTGCCTGACCGAGATGGAGCAGGGCGGCGAGGCCGGGCCGTTTGTTGGCGGCCATGATTTTCAGCCCCTGGGCGACGAAGGCGCGGTTGAGGCCGGTGAGGGGCATCATGTCGCAGACGGTGGCGAGGGCGACAAGATCGAGCGTTGCCAGCAGATCGGGTTCGGGCCGGGTGGCGAACCAGCCGGCGGCGCGGAGCGCGCGCAGGAGCGCGATGCCGGCCATGAAGACGAGGCCGGTGGCGCAAAGCTGGCCGAGGCCGGACTGGTCGGGCGGGGTGTTGGGGTTGACGATGGCGGCGACCGCGGCGGGCCGGTGCGGGCTCAGGTGATGGTCGAGCACCACGCAATCGGCCTGGCCGGCGAGGCTGGCGAGGGCGGCGTTGGCGCTGGTGCCGCAATCGACACAGACCACGAGGCGCGCGCCGTTGCCGACGAGGGCGGCGAGGGCGGGCGGGTTGGGGCCGTAGCCCTCGGTCATGCGGTCGGGCACGTGGGTGAGCACGGGACAGCCGAGCCCGGCCAGCAGATCGGCGAGGAGGGTGGTGGCGCAGGCGCCATCGACATCATAATCGCCGAAAATGCCGACGGTTTGTTGGGCGATGACGGCCTGGGCGAGGCGGGCGGCGAGGCGGTCCATGTCGGTGAGGCAGGAGGGGTCTGGCAGCATGGCGCGCAGGGTTGGCGCCAGGAAGCCGGGGGCGGCATCGGCGGTGATGCCGCGCGCGGCGAGGATGCGGCCGAGCAGTTCCGGCACGCCGAGCGAGTGGGCGAGCCGGGCGGCGGCATGCGCCGGGGGCTGGGCCACGCGCCAGAGGCGGCCGGACAGGCTGGTGGTTGAGGGGGCGCCAATCACCGCGCGGGGCGGCGCCGGCATAGGCTCATCATGCGTCAGGCTTCGTCGATGATTTTCTTGGTGTCGAAATTGTGATGTGCCTCGATGTAGCGGACGGTGCCGGATTTGCTGCGCATGACGATGGAGTGGGTGATGGCGCCGCTGCCGAAACGGCGCACGCCGTTCAGCATCGGGCCGGCGGTGACGCCGGTGGCGGCGAACATGACGTTGCCGCCGGCCATGTCCTCGATTTCGAGCTTGCGGGTGGGGTCGGTGATGCCCATGGCGCGGGCGCGGTCGATCTGCGCCTGGTCCTCGTATTGCAGGCGGCCCTGCATCTGCCCGCCGATGCAGCGTAGCGCCGCCGCGGCCAGCACGCCTTCGGGGGCGCCGCCGGCGCCGAGGAAGAGATCGATGCCGGTATTGGGCTGGGCGGTGGCCATGGCGCCGGCGACATCACCGTCGGAGATGAGGGTGATGCGGGCACCGGCCTCGCGGCAGGCGGCGATGATGTGGGCGTGACGCTCACGCTCCATGACGCAGACGACGAGGTCTGACACGTCACGCTTTTTGGCGCGGGCGAGGTTTTTCAGGTTTTCCTTCACGGGGGCGTCGAGATCGACCACGCCGGGCGGCAGGCCGGCGCCGACGGCGATTTTGTCCATGTAGATGTCGGGGGCGTGCAGGAATTTGCCGCGCTCGGCGAGAGCCAGCACGGCGAGCGAGTTGGGGCCGCCCTTGGCGCAGATGGTGGTGCCTTCGAGCGGATCGACCGCGATATCCATTTCCGGGCCGCCGCTGCCGACCTTCTCGCCGATATAGAGCATCGGCGCCTCGTCCATTTCGCCTTCGCCGATGACCACCGTGCCGGAGATGGCCACCGCGTCGAAGGCGCGGCGCATGGCGGCGACGGCGGCGCCATCGGCCTCGTTTTTCTTGCCGCGGCCCATCCAGCGGCTGGCGGCGAGGGCGGCGGCCTCGGTGACGCGAACGAGTTCGAGCGCGAGGTTGCGGTCGCTTTGGGCTTCCGTGGTGGCGTGTGACATGCGGGGTTCCTTGGCGTTTCCGGCGGAGCATAGGCGCGGCCGGGCGGACCCGGAAGCAGGGACAGCGACGGGGGCGCGTGCTGGCCGGGCGCAGTGTGCAGGCTGCGCGACAAATTGGCCGGCGCGGCGGGGGAAGGCGCACAATTTGTGGCGAAATGCGGGGGTTGGCCACTAAATATGCTTGAAAGGGCCGGTCAGTGCGATAGGATGGGCATATGCGGAATATCCGGTCCTGGCACGGCGTGCGAATGCGGCAGGTTGAGGCCTATGCGGAGCCGGATGGGCCACCGCGACAGGTGATTGTGCCGGCCGCCTGGGACGATTGGGCGGCGGCGGCGCTGGCCTGGCTTGCCCCGGGGGATGCGCCGGCAAGCCTGGCGCAGGCGGCGGACGGGTGGATTGGCGTGATCGAGGCCGAGGCGCGGCTGGCGGGGATGGCGTGCCCGGGGGCCGAGTTGCATGACTTGTTGCGCGCGCGGCGGGGCGCGCCGGGGCCGGGGCTGTGGTTTGGCCAGCCGGAGCCGGTGCCGAGCTTCACGCTGAACCTGGCGGCGTTTCATGACCCCGAGCTTGGCTTTGACGTGCCGGGTTTTGCCGCCGCGGTGGAGCGGGCGGTGTGCACGCTGAGCCTGGCGGCGCCGGCGGCGCGGCGCATTGCGGTGGCGCCGAGCGGGCTGGCCGGCTTGCTGGCGGCGTTGGGGCTCGAGTATGGCGGCGCCGCCGCGGCGACGGTTGCCGCCAGCATCATGGCGTTGCTGCGGTGCGTGGCGGATGCGGCCTCGGCCAGGATGCGCGATGTGCTGGATGGCCCGAGCGAGGAGGCCCCTGCCCTGCCCGCCCCGCCTTTGTTTTGCGCCGTGCCTGGCCTGGCGGCGGCGGCGCGGGAGGCCTGGATGCAACGGCCGCGAACGGGGCTGCGGCATGAGGCGACGACGCAGGTGTTGCCGGCGGGGCCGGTGGATGCGCTGCTGGGGGTGGAAACCGGCGGCATTGCGCCGGCGTTCTCGGCGATTGACGCGCATGGCGGGTTGACGCGCGCGGCGATGGCGTATCTGGCCGCGAACGGGCTGAGCGCGGAGGCGGCGCTGGCGGAGATGCTGGCCGGGAGGAACCGGTTGCAGCCGGCCGACGCCGCCGCCCATGCCGCCATGCGGGAAACGGTTGCCGCCTATATTCAGGCGCTGCCGGACCTGCCGGCGGCCCTGCCGGCGCCGGTGCGTGCCGCCGCCGCGACGCCGCGACGGCGGGATTTGCCGGCCCGCACGCGCGGCCATGCGCAGCGCGCGAGCATTGGCGGGCACACGGTGTTTTTGCGCACGGCAGAGTATGAGGATGGCACGTTGGGCGAGATTTGCCTGACCCCGCAGAAGGAAAGTGCTGCGGTGCGCGGGCTGATGGAGAGCTTTGCGCAGGCGGTGAGCCTGGGCCTGCAACATGGGGTGCCGCTGGCCGAGTATGTGGAGGCGTTCACGCTGACGCGGTTTGGCGCCTCTGGCGCGGTGGAGGGGGACCCGGCGGTGAGCCGCGCGAGTTCGGTGCTGGACTATGTGTTCCGCAATCTGGCGGTGCATTACCTTGGCCGGCACGATTTGCCGCCGGCACCGGTGGAGGAAGCGCCGAGCGCGCCGCCGAGCGCCACCCCGCTGCTGCCGCTCGACCTGCCGCGGGGGCAGAGGCCACGCCCTGCCCGGCTGCGCCTGGTGGGGCAATGAGCCGCGAGCCGAGGACGCCCGAGGCGCGGGCCAGTGGGTTGGGCCTGGTCATTCCCGAGGCCGCGGCGCCGCTGGCGAATTATCTGCCCACGGTGCGCACGGGCAATTTATTGTTCGTATCCGGCCAGTTGCCGCTGCGCGACGGGGTGCTGATGGCGCGCGGCAAGCTGGGCGAGGCGGTTGACCTGGCGAGCGGGCAGGCGGCGGCGGCGCAGTGTTTTTTGAACGTGCTGGGCCAGGTGCGGGCGGCATTGGGCAGCCTTGCCGATGTGCGCCGGGTGGTGCGGCTGGGCGGCTTTATTGCCGCGGTGCCGAGTTTTACCGACCTGGCCCTGGTGATGAACGGCGCGTCCGACCTGGCGGCGGCGATTTTTGGCGATGCCGGCCGGCACGCGCGCAGCACGGTGGGTGTGCCGGTGCTGCCGGCGGATGCGCCGGTGGAAGTCGAGGCGCTGTTCGAGATCGGGGCGGACTGAGTTCGGGGCCTTTGCAGGCGCCGGCGGCGCGCCATATGCCACCTGCATGCCGGAACGACGCCTGACCGCGAGCCTGCACCCCAGTATCGCGTCGATTCCGGCGGATGCGTGGGACGCGTGCGCCGGCACCGCCAATCCGTTCGTCAGCCATGGATTTTTGCGCGCGCTGGAGGATAGCGGATCAGCCGGGCCGCGCACGGGCTGGCTGCCGCAACATCTGTCGGTCAGCGATGAGGGCGGGCGGGTGCTGGCTGTCGCGCCGTGTTACGCAAAATCGCACAGCTATGGCGAATATGTGTTCGACCATGGCTGGGCCGAGGCCTTTGAGCGGGCGGGCGGTGCTTATTACCCGAAATTGCAGGTCGCGGTGCCGTTCAGCCCGGTGCCCGGGCCGCGGTTGATGACGCGCCCGGGCGCCAACATCACGCCGCCGCAAATTGCCGAGGCGCTGGCTGATGCCTGCGCGGCGCTTGAGCTATCGTCAGTGCACGTCACGTTCTGCACCGAGGCTGAAAGCGTGGCGCTGCGCGAGGCCGGGTGGCTTACCCGTACCGGTGTGCAATTTCATTGGCACAATCACGGCTATGACGATTTCGAGGATTTTCTCGACCGGCTCGCGTCCCGTAAACGCAAGCAGATTCGCCGCGAGCGGCGTGATGCGCGGGGTGCCGGGCTGGAATTCCGGGTGCTGCGTGGCGACCAGATCGGCCCGGCGGAATGGGCCGCGTTTTATCGGTTCTACACCTCGACGGTGGATCGGAAATGGGGCAGTGCCTATCTGACGCCGGAATTTTTCCCGCTGCTGTCGCGGACGTTGGGCGACAAGGTGGTGCTGATGCTGGCCTTTCGAGGCGCCGAACCGGTTGCCGGGGCGTTGAACCTGATGGGGGCCGATACGCTGTATGGCCGCAACTGGGGTTGCCTTGGGGAATTTCCCTTCCTGCACTTCGAGCTTTGTTATTATCAGGCGATAGATTTCGCGATTGCCCATAGGCTGGCCCGGGTCGAGGCCGGTGCGCAGGGGGAACATAAAATTCAACGCGGTTATCTGCCCGCCGCCACCCATTCCGCCCATTACATCGCGCATCGTGGGTTGCGCGGAGCCGTGGCGCGGTTCCTGGAGCAGGAACAGGCCCGCATTGCGGCGGACATGGCGCTGCTGGCGGAATATTCACCATATAAGCAAGTCGACGCTTGATATCTCGGTGGTTTCGGTCAGCGTTTTCGTTGAATTAAAAAAGCGGGGAGGAGCATTCTCTACGGGAGATGCCGGCGGCGCCTGGCGAGGCGCGCATGGTCATGGATGTTCATTCGGGGCTTGCGGCTGTGGGGTGCGCGCGTGCCGGCCGCTGTTTTGGCCCCGCGGACCGGGTGAGCAAAACGCGTCACTTTCATGTCTTGGTCCCGGCTGGGCCAGGAATGCCAGCAGCCGCACCTCGCGCCGGCCGCGGGTTACCGTATCCAGCACGAGGCCGGCGACGATCGACAGCAGGCCGGTCAACACAAGACCCGTGGCGAGAAGGGCCGTGGGCAGGCGCGGCACGAGGCCGGTGCGGAGATAGGTGGCAAGCAGGGGTGCTGCCAGCAGCAGCGCCGCCGCGATGATGGCCGTGCCCAGGGCGGAGAAAAACACCAGCGGGCGCTCGTGTCGCACCAGCCGGGCGATGAGGCGCGCGATGCGCCAGCCATCGGCATAGGTGCGCAATTTGCTGGCGCTGCCGGCCGGGCGGGCGCGGTATTGCCCGGGAACATGGCCGATCTCGATCGAGAGTTCGAGGGCGTGCACGGCGATTTCGGTTTCGATATCGAAACCGCCGGAGAGTGCCGGGAAGGATTTGACGAACCGGCGTGAGAGCAGCTTGTAGCCGGACAGCATGTCCCGCACCTGGTTGCCGAAAACGCGGCGCACCGCCCAGGTGAGGGCGGCGTTGCCAAGCCGGTGGCCGCGCCGATAGGCCGCTGGCGCATCGGCGACGCGCAGGCAATTGACGATGTCGAACGGGCCGCGCAGCGCTTCCGTCAGCAATGCCGGGGCAAGCGCCGCGTCATAGGTGTCATCGCCATCGGCGATCAGATAGAAATCGGCCTCGATGTCGCGGAACATGCGCCGCACGACATTTCCCTTGCCTGGGCGCGGCTCGGTGCGGACCACGGCGCCGGCGGCGCGGGCGCGTGCCGCCGTATCGTCGGTGGAGTTGTTGTCATAGACATAGATGGTGGCATCGGGCAGGGCGGCGCGAAAGTCCCGCACGACCTTGCCGATGGTTGCAGCCTCGTCGCGGCACGGCAGAAGAACCGCCACGTCAGTCCGCGCCATCATGCCTCCATGCGCTGATACCGACGGTCATCAGGCATGCCGCCAAGGTGCGCGTGTCTTACTCGCGCCGCCCTGGTGCTACATTCCGCGTGCTTTCGCCTGGCGGCAAGCTTGGGGGCGGACCGGTGCCGGGCCTCAAGCGGAGACACGACCCTATTTTGGTTCCAGTCTGGCCGGAACCGATCTAGCGTAGCGGGCCATGCCGTCGGAGATCGAACCACCCCGCATCTTTCCCACGCTGCGCTGCGCCGATGCGCGCGCCATGCGGGACTGGCTGGTTGAGGCGGTGGGGTTCGCGGAGCATGCCGTTTATGAGGATGGCGGGATTATCGTGCATGCCGAGCTGGCCTTCGGCAGCAGCATGGTGATGATTGGCCAGCATCGGGACGATGCCTATGCCAGCCGGGTCGGGGCGCTGAGCGGGCGGCGCACCGATGCCATTTACATCGCCGTGGACGACGCGGATGCCCTGTTCGCGCGGATAGCGGCGTCCGGCATCATCGTCGAGCAGGTGCCGTATGACACGCCCTATGACAGCCGCGAATTCACGGTGCGCGACCCTGAGGGCAATCTCTGGACCTTTGGCACCTATTGGCCGAAAATCTCCGCCGCCATCGACTGACGGCAAGGAACACGCCCATGGACCCCAGCGACCGCGCCAGCCAGCTTTCGCAGCAGCTCAAGCAGAGCGGCCACCACGCCGCCTCGGCCGATATCGACGCGACCCTTGGCAAGCACCACGGCAACGCCCTGTTGGAGGCGCTGCGGGAAACCTGCCAGACCCTGCTGACCGCGGTCGAAAGCCTCGACCCCGCGTCATACAGCGCGATCGAGGAAATGCGGCTCGATCTGGACCGGTGGCTCGATACCGGGCGAACGTCTGGTTGATTCCGGCCAATGCAGACCGATCGGGTGTCATTGGCTGCTCGACCGATGAATTAGTCGGAAAGTTTTTTTTGGTTCTTTTTGTTCACAAAAAGAACGCGCTTGGCTTTGGCCTGGCGTGTGTTGCCCCTGGATTGCCGCGGCGCCAAGGGGCGCCTGTGCCATGACGGGTGGGGGGGTGGCTGCTGGGCCGCGGGGTTTACCGGCGCGGTGCTGGTCGGTAGGCTGCGCCGTGCGCATGGGAACGCAACATGAACGATCTGTTTTCTGAGAAAGACGCGGCGTCGGGCGCGTATTCGGCCAAGGATATCGAGGTGTTGGAGGGGCTGGAGCCGGTGCGGCGGCGGCCTGGCATGTATATTGGCGGCACCGACGAGACGGCGCTGCACCACCTGGCGGCCGAGATTCTGGACAATGCCATGGATGAGGCGGTGGCGGGGTTTGCCAGCGTGATCGAT
>DAIDIQ010000292.1 GCA_027459285.1 Acetobacteraceae bacterium | reverse complement strand
CGCCGCGCAACGCACCCGCACCCCGGGGGCGCCCTCGGTGCTGGCGCGCATTCTGCTCGAAATCATCATCCTCATCGTCGCCCCCTGCTGCCCCGATGTCGCGGTGCCGCCCTGCGCAACCCTCCTCGCCTTCCTCGCCGGCGAGAATTTCGACCTGCCGGCCGATCTCGCCGCCCCCTTGCGCGAAGCCCTCACCAGCCTCGTCCTCACCCTCCAATATCCCCCCTCCTGGCGCGAGACCCCCACCACCACCCAGCCACGCCCACACCCCGCCCCAATCGCCGCCAGCATATCTCATCCGCGCGCACCCGCGCCCCGCCGCGCCGCCCAATCCACCCCACCGCGAAAAATTAGCCTTTTGCCATCCGCGCCTAACCGCGCCCAAATCGTTCCGGCTTCGTAACGAAACCGTCGGGCAAAGCAAGCAAGCGCGTTCTTTTTGTGAACAAAAAGAACCAAAAAAACTTCGTTATCTCGCCATGGCTGGCAACCGGTGTTCCGGTGGCTACGCCCCTAGCGCCGCCAGCGCGACCGATGCCAGGGTGCTGGCCGCGACCGGCAGGATGGCGTCGTTGAAATCATAGTCGGGGCTGTGCAGCCCGGCGCTGTCACCATTGCCGATCCAGAGAAACGCGCCGGGAATATGCTGCTGATAGGCGCCGAAATCCTCGGCGACCAGGCTGGGCGCCAGGTCGCGCCGCATGGCGATGCCGGCGGCGTGGACGGCCTGGGCCGCCAGCTCCGCCTCGGCCGCCGGGTTCACCGTGGGCGGGGTGCTGTGACGAATGTCGACGCTGGCGGAAACACCCATCGCCGCCGCGGTTCCCTGCACGATGCGGGTGATGGCTTCCGCCATCGCGTCACGCACCCGCGCCTGTTGCGCCCGAAAGGTGCCGCGCATCGTCGCCTTGTCGGGAATCTGGTTGGTCGCGGCGCCGGCCTCCATCACGCAAAACGACAACACGGCGCTTTCCATCGGGTTCATCTGGCGCGAGACGATGCTTTGCAGCGCCACCAGCGCCTGCGCCGCCGCCAGCACGGGGTCGTGCGTCAGGTGCGGCAGCCCGGCATGGCCGGCCTTGCCGTGCATGGTGAAGGCCACCCGGGACGCCGATGCCATGACCGGTCCCGTCAGCACCGCGACCGTGCCGGCCGCGAGCCCCGGCCAGTTGTGATAGCCGAAGATGCGCTCCATCGGAAAGCGGGTCAGCAGCCCGTCATCCAGCATCGCCTGCGCCCCACCTGCCCCTTCCTCGGCCGGCTGAAACACGAGCCGCACCGTGCCAGACCAGTCAGGCGTTTGCTGCAACAGGCGCGCGGCACCCAGCAGGCTGGTGGTGTGCCCGTCATGGCCGCAGGCGTGCATCACGCCCGGCCGGGTCGAGGCATGGGCAAGCCCCGTCTGCTCGATGATCGGCAGCGCGTCCATGTCACCGCGCAAGCCCACGCTGCGGTTCGACCGCCCGCGGGTAAGCGTCGCCACCACGCCATGCCCACCCACACCGGCCTCGAACGGAATGCCCCAGTCGCGCAACCGGGCGCACACGAAGGCGGCGGTCTCCGCCTCCTCGCGGGAAAGCTCGGGGTGCGCATGCAAATGGCGCCGCCACGCGGTCAGTTGATCGGTCAAACCCGGATCGCTCGTCATCACCGGCTCCATGTGGGGCACATGTTAGGTCAGACCAGGGAGGAAGTCAGGGGCCGCGCGCTTACGCGATGTCCGGCACCGGCACATGACCGAACACAAAACTTTATTACCGAATCATGTCACAAGAGGACAAAATAGATTAAGTTCGTCGGTTCTTTTTTGCAAAACAGAATCGTCGCCTTGTCTTCACCGGTGCCCCGCCCCCAATTCGGGCTTGCGCATCGCCCGCCCGCCGGGTTGAACCCTTCCTGTCACCCCCCTCCTGTCACCCCAGAACGCGAGGTGCCATGCCCGACCAGCGACTTGCCGCAACAGCCACCGATGTCCGCGCCGCCGCCGCGCCGCGCGTGTATTATCTGCATCCGCTGCTGGCCGGCCCGCTGGCCGGCTGGCCCGGCCTGTTCGCGGATATCGCCGCCTTGGGCTTTTCGCATGTGTTGATCGCGCCGCCCTTCGCGACGCCGCCCGGCGGCAGCCTGTTTCTGAGCGCCAGTCACACCAGGCTCCATGAGGCGTTGCGGGCGCCAGGCGATGCCGACACCGCCTTGCGTGATCTGGCGCGTGCCGCCCGGGCCGCGGGTTTGGTTTTGTTGCTCGACCTGGTGGCCGATCGGGTGGCCGCGGGTTCCGCCCTGGCGACCGCGCCCGGCACGCCGTTCATGTCGGACGCCTACGACCTGAACCCGACCCGGCTGGACCCTGAGGGCGAGGCCGCCACCGCATCGCTTGACCCCGCGCACCTGCCGGCGCTGATCGATTTCTGGCGGAGCCGGCTGCTGCATTGGGTGGCGCTGGGGGTTGGCGGCATCCGGCTGCTGGGTCTGCCGCGCCTGCCGGCCGCCTTGGTGCGCGGGCTCGCCAATGCGCTCACGGCCGATGGCGCGCTGTTGCTGGGCTGGACGCCTGGCGTGCCGATGCCGGAGTTGGCCCGCTTCGCCGGGTGCGGCTTCGATTATGTCTTCTCCTCACTGCCGTGGTGGGACGGGCGGGCCGACTGGTTCTGGCAGGAGCAGGCGGCGTTGCGCGCGCTGGCCCCGGTGCTGCACCCGGCCGAAGCCCCCTTCGGCGCGCGGCTTGCCGCAAGGCACGAGGCGCCGGCGCACGCCATTGGCGCGGCTCGCCGCGGCATCACGCTCGCCGCCCTGCTCGGCCCTGGCTGGCTGCTGCCGATGGGTGCCGAATTCGGCGCCCGCCAACCGCTGGACGCCGCGCGCGCGCCGGAGCTTGCCATGCTGCGCCAGTCGGGCCTCGCGGACCTTACGGCGGAAATCACCGCGCTGAACAAAGCCGCTCGCGCCCTGCCGGACGGCGCGGCGGCAAGACCGCTGGCCGGGCCCGGGGCCAACCCGCTCAGTTTCCTGCGCCTGTCGCGGCCCGACCCGCGCCTGCCCGGCCCGGCCAGCCTGATCGCGATCGATACCGGGGGAACCGGCAGCGTGTTCGACCCGGTATCGGTCGCGGCCGGGCTTGGCGGCTATTTCACGCTGGACGAGGCGACACTGGCCCCCCGCCCCCTGCCGCCGGGCGGGCATTGCCTGCTGCCGCTGACCTGGCATGCCCCCGCCGGCGCCACGCCAAACATGTCGGACGCGGAGGTCAGCGGCGCCGCCGCCGCGCCGCGCATCGGGATCGAGTCCATTTCCCCCACGGTCGATGCCGGGACTTTTCCGGCCCGCTTCTGCGTGGGCGAGCGGGTGATGATCGAAGCCGATCTGATCGGCGACGGGCATGAGATACTGGCGGCCGTTGCCGAGATCACGGCGCCGGACGGCCATGTGACCGAGGCGGTGATGCGCCCGCTTGGCAATGATCGCTGGCAGGCCGGCACGACGCTCGCGTCGCTCGGTGCGTATCGGGTGCATATTCTTGCCTGGAAGGACGTCTATGCCAGCTTCTGCGACGAGCTGCACAAGAAAGCCGCCGCGGCACTCGATGTCACGCTCGAGATCGAGGAGGGGCGGGCGTTGCTGCGCGCCGCTGCCGGCCGCATGCCGAAATCCGCGACGATCACCGCGGCGCTGAAGGCCAGCGAAACCGGACCGCAGAGCGCCCGGGTTGCCGCTCTGCTGGGTGGCCCCGTGCGGGAGGCCATGCGCGCGGCCGACGCACGGCCCTTCCTGTCGCGCACGGCGCGGCCGATTGTGCTGGAAGCGGAGCGCACCGCCGCCCGCTTTGCCAGCTGGTACGAGATTTTCCCGCGCTCGATGAGCAATGACACGGCGCGCCACGGCACATTCGATGACGTCATCCGCGCACTGCCGCGTATTCGCGCCATGGGGTTCGACGTGCTGTATTTCCCCCCCATCCACCCGATCGGCCGAAAAAACCGCAAGGGCCGCAACAACGCGCTGACCGCCGAGCCCGGCGAGCCCGGCAGCCCGTACGGCATTGCCGATCACAAGGCCTTGCACCCGGAGCTTGGCACGTTCGAGGATTTTGCCCGGCTGCGTGACGCCGCCCTGGCGCACGGGCTCGAGATCGCGCTTGATTTCGCCATCCAGTGCGCGCCGGACCACCCATGGCTTGCCACCCATCCTGGCTGGTTCGATTGGCGCCCGGATGGATCGATCAAATATGCCGAGAATCCGCCGAAGAAATACCAGGACATCGTCAATGTCGATTTCTATGCGCGGGATGCGGTGCCCGGGTTGTGGCGCGAATTATGCGAAATCGTGCTGTTCTGGTGCGCGCAGGGGGTGCGGATTTTCCGCGTCGATAACCCCCACACCAAGCCCCTGCCATTCTGGCAATGGATGATCGGGGTGGTGCGCGCCCGCCACCCGGATGCGATATTCCTGGCGGAGGCGTTCACCCGGCCGAAAATGATGCGCCGGCTGGCGAAAATCGGCTTCTCGCAATCCTATACCTATTTCACCTGGCGCAACACCAAGGCCGAGCTGACGGAATACCTGACCGAATTGACCGAAACCGAGGCACGACTGTATTTCCGGCCGCATTTCTTTGTCAACACGCCCGACATCAACCCGCCCTTCCTGCAGAATTCCGGCCGCGCCGGCCACCTTATCCGCGCCGTGCTGGCGGCAACGCTGGCCGGACTCTGGGGGGTCTATTCCGGGTTCGAACTGTGCGAGGCGACACCCCTGCCCGGACGCGAGGAGTATCTGGATTCGGAGAAATATCAGTTGCGGGCGTGGGACTGGGACCGGCCGGGCAATATCGTGCCCGAGATCAGCCGGCTCAACCAGATTCGCGCGGCCAACCCGGCCCTGCACAGCCATCTGGGTCTGACATTTCTCACCGCGCGGAACGATGCTGTCATGGTGTTCGAGAAGGCAAGCCAGGATCGCGCCAATGTGTTGCTGATCGCGGTCAGCCTCGATCCGTTCTCGGCGCAGGAAGCCTGGTTCGAGCTGCCGCTGTGGCGCTGGGGGCTGCCCGATGACGCAGCCCTGACGGGCGTCGACCTGTTCACCAATGATACCGTGCACTGGCAGGGAAAATGGCAATTTCTGCGCATCGAGCCCTGGCATCGGCCGTTCGGCATCTGGCGCCTGAGCCCGGCATGAGCGACCAGCAGGCCATGCCCGACGGCGCGTTGCTGGCCGAGGTGGCGGAAGCGCGCGGTGATGCCGCCTTTGCCGTGCTGGGCCGGCACGGCGATACGCTGCGCGTGCTGGCGCACGCGGCCACCACCCCGATCGATGTGTTCGACGCCGGGGGCAGCCCGGTCGGCCGGCTCGACCGGCTGGACGATACCCCGGTTTTCGCGGGCCAGGTTTCGGCCCCGCCACCCTACACGCTGCGCCACGGCACGCGTGATGGCGAGATCGAGACGCAGGAGCCTTATAGTTTTCCGCCCGTGCTGTCAGAGACCGATCTTTATTTCCTGGCTGAGGGCACGCACCAGGATATGGCGACCGCGCTTGGCGCGCACCCGGCGACGAGCCTGGACGTTGCCGGCGCGCGCTTCGCGGTGTGGGCACCGAACGCACGACGGGTTTCGGTGGTGGGGGATTTCAATGGCTGGGACGGGCGACGCCACCAGATGCGCCGGCGCGCGGCCGGCATGTGGGACATGTTCATTCCCGGCGTCGGGCCCGGCACCTGCTATAAATACGAGCTTATCGGCCCGCATGGGGAATTGCTGCCGCTTCGCGCCGATCCGGTGGCGTGGCGGGCGGAAGTGCCGCCGTCCACCGCCTCGATCGTGCCGGGCGACGCCGAGTTTACCTGGACGGACGCGGCATGGCTGAATGGCCGCGGCCAGCGCCAGCGCCGGGACGCGCCGTTTTCTGTCTATGAGGTGCATGCGCCGTCCTGGATGCGACAGGCCCCGGCCGATTCGTGCGGCTGGGATTTCCTGACCGAGCGGCTCGTTCCCTATGTGCGGCGCATGGGCTTCACGCATGTGGAATTCCTGCCGGTGATGGCGCACCCGTTCGGCGGGTCGTGGGGGTATCAGCCGCTCAGCCTGTTCGCGCCGATGCCTGAGATGGGCCCGGCCGCCGCGTTCGCGCGGCTGGTCGATAGCCTGCACGCGGCCGGCATCGGCGTGATACTGGATTGGGTGCCGGCGCATTTTCCCACCGACGCGCACGGGCTGGCGCGGTTCGACGGCACCGCGCTGTACGAGCACGAGGATCGGCGCGAGGGCTATCACCCGGACTGGAACACGTTGATCTATAATCTCGGTCGCTATGAGGTGCGCGGCTTTCTGGTGGCAAGCGCGCTGCATTGGCTCGAACATTTTCATATCGACGGGCTGCGCGTCGACGCCGTCGCCTCGATGCTGTATCGGGACTATAGCCGCAAGGCGGATGAATGGATCCCGAATAAGTTCGGCGGCCGGGAGAATCTCGAGGCGATCGATTTTCTTCGCCACCTGAACGGTATTGTTCATGCTCGCTGCCCGGGCGTGCTGATGATTGCCGAGGAGAGCACCGCCTTTCCCGGCGTCACAGCCGCGCCGGAGCAGGGCGGGCTGGGCTTCGACTATAAATGGAACATGGGCTGGATGCACGATACGCTGACCTATATCGGGCAGAACCCGGTGCACCGCCCCTGGGCGCACGACCAGATGACGTTTGGCCTGGCTTATGCCTGGTCGGAAGCCTATGTCCTGCCGATTTCACACGATGAGGTGGTGCACGGCAAGGGCAGCCTCATCGGCCGCATGCCGGGCGATGATTGGCAGCGTTTCGCCAATCTGCGCGCCTATCTTGGCTTCATGTTCACTCACCCTGGCAAAAAGCTGCTTTTCATGGGCTGTGAATTTGCGCAGATCGTGGAATGGAACCACCAGGCCGCGCTGGATTGGGCCTTGCTCGATCAGCCGTCGCATGCCGGGGTGCAGCGCCTGGTGCGCGACCTGAACGGGTTGTATCAGCAAACGCCCGCCCTGCATGCGCGCGATGATTCCCCCGACGGCTTTGCCTGGCTGGTATTGGATGATCGGGCGCAAAGCGTGCTGGCCTGGTTGCGATTTGGCGCCGCTTCCGATCGGCCGTGCCTGGTCGTGGCCAATTTCACCCCGGTGCCCCGGCACGATTACAGGCTGGGCGTGCCGCATGGCGGCTACTGGCGCGAGGTGCTCAATACAGACGGGGCGCTTTATGGCGGCGGCAATGTTGGCAATCTGGGCGGCGCCGAGGCGGAAGCGGTGCCCGCGCACGGCCACGCCCGATCGGTCCGATTGATATTGCCGCCGCTGGCGGTGCTGGTGCTGCAAGCCGGGCCCGACCAGGCCACATGACCGACGCCAGTTTGCGCGACCTTGCCGCGGAGGCGGGCATCGCGACCAGTTGGCGGGACGCATTCGGCGCCTGGCACGATGTCGGGCCGGAAACGCTGCGCCACGTGTTGCAGGCTCTGGGTCTTGCCGCTGGCAGCGCCGCGCATATTGCCGAAAGCCGGCAATATTTGATGGCCCGGCAGGAAATGGCCGCGCCCGACCCGCTGGTCACGGCCGAATGCGGCCAGCCGATAGCGCTGCGGCTGCCGGCAGGCCGCGCCCGTTTGCGCCTGGAAGACGGATCGGCACGTGATTGTGCCATTATCACGCGGGATGGGCTGGGCCTGCTGCCGGCGATCGAGCAACCGGGCTATCATACGCTGGAAGCCGGGGGACGGGTCGTCACGCTGGCGGTGGCGCCGGCGCGGTGCCGAGGGCCGGCCGATATCGGCGCCGACGCGCGGTTCTGGGGACTGGCGGTCCAGCTCTATTCCCTACGCGGGGATCAGGATTGCGGCCTCGGCACCTTCACCACCCTGGCCGAATTCGCGGGCGCCGCGGGCCGGGCCGGGGCGGACGCGCTGGCCATCAGCCCGGTGCATGCGCAATTCTCGGCCGATCCGGACCGGTTCACGCCCTATAGCCCGTCCAGCCGCACCGCGCTGAACACCCTGCATGCCGACCCTGACCTGCTGCTTGGCCCCGACCCCGCGCCGCCGGCACCGACGCCACGCATTGCCTGGCCAAGCGTCGCGCGCCATCAACAGGCCAGGCTCAGCGCCGCCTATGCTTTTTTGCAGGCCAATCCCGGCCATCCGCTTGCCGCGCGTCTGGCCGCCTTCGCGGCGCGGGCCGATGACGCGTTGTTGCAGCATGCGCGCTTCGAGGCGCTGCACGCGCATTTTTATGCCCAATCACCGGAATTCTGGCACTGGCGCAACTGGCCGGCCGGTTTTCGTGACGTGGGCAGCCAGGCGGTTGCGCGATTTGCCGCCGAACACGCCGATACGGTGATGTTTCATCTGTTCGCGCAATGCCTGGCCGAGCATGGGCTGGCGCAAGCCCAGCAGGCGGCGCGTGACGCCGGCATGCGCATCGGGTTGATAACGGACCTCGCGGTTGGCGCCGACGGCAGTGGCTCCGCCGCCTGGTCGCGCCCAGACCAGACGCTGCTCGGCCTTTCGATCGGCGCCCCGCCAGACCAGTTGAACAATCTCGGCCAGGATTGGGGGCTGACCGCGTTTTCCCCGATCGGGCTGGCACGCAACGGTTATTCCGCCTTTCTGGGCATGCTGCGCGCGGCGCTGCGCCATGCCGGTGGCGTGCGCATCGACCATGTCATGGGCCTCGCGCGGCTTTGGGTATTGCCGGAGGGCGCCGGCCCGCGTGAGGGTGCCTATCTGCATTACCCGATGCAGGATTTATTGCGGCTGGTCGCGCTGGAAAGTCATCGTCATGGTGCCTTCGTGCTTGGCGAGGATCTGGGCACGCTGCCGGATGGCTATCAGCATGTGCTGGAGGCGCGCCAGGTGCTGGGTCTGCGCGTGCTGTGGTTCGAGCAGGAAAATGGCCAGTTTCGCCCGCCCCAGCATTGGTCACGCGCCGCCGCCGCCATGACCACCACGCACGATCTGGCAACGCTGAGTGGCTGGTGGACCGGGCGCGATCTGGATGTGCGGCGCGGCATCGGTCTGCTTGGCGACGATACCGGCATTTGGCACGCCTATGAGAACCGCGCGCGCGAACGGGGCATGCTGTGGCACGCCCTGCATGCCTCGGGCGCCACCGACCGCGCCATGCCCGCGCCCGAGGACCCGGCGCCGATGGTCGATGCGGCGATACGCCATGTCGGGAAATCCGCCTGCGCGCTGGCCTTGCTGCCGGCCGAGGATGCGCTGGCGATGCCGGAACAACCCAACCTGCCCGGCACCACCACCGAGCATGCCAATTGGTGCCAGCGCCTGCCATGCGATGTCACCGGGTTTTTCGCGGACCCCGCGGTGGGCGCCCGGCTTGACGCGCTCGCGGAGACGCGCAGGCGACCGTGA
>DAIDIQ010000289.1 GCA_027459285.1 Acetobacteraceae bacterium | reverse complement strand
CCGCCGGTCGCCGCCACCCGTTGCAGCATCAGGCACGCCGCCCGCCACCCCTGCGCCGTGTGCGCCGAGGCCAACCGCACCAGACAGTGCATCTGTTCGCTGGTGGCAAAATAATGCTCGGCCATCTCGGCCAAATCCGTGCCTTCTATCGCCACAATGCCCTGGTGGCGGTCCATCTCCGCCCCCTGGTCCAGCGTGAACGCCAAATACCCCTGGCCCAGCAGTGCCGCGTCGGTTTCCGCCCCCGCCACGCCCGCCGCCGCCACCCGCGCATAGCCGCGCAGCGCGCCGGCATCGGTGCAATCCACCACCAGCATCGAAACCGGCCCATCGCCCTTGGTCTGCAGGCTGAACGACCCCTCGAACTTCATCATCGAGGCCAACGCCGCCACCAGCGCCAGCGCCCGGCCGGTCAGCCCCGCCACCACCGGCGCATGGTCGTGCCGCGACACGATCGCATCCGCCAGCGGCCCCAATCGCACCAGCCGCCCGCGCACCCCAAGCTCAGGCAAATGAAACGGCAGCACCGCGCGGGATACGATAAGGTCAGGCACATCGGGTCGATCGGTCATGCCGTTCACATAAGGCAAAAGACCCGGGAAGAAAGCCCGTCCGCCCCTGCCGGAATGCGGGATGCTCGCAAAGGTCGATCAACCCGCCGCACCCCCCAGGTCATGGTCCTCACGGCACGCCCCGCTCCGCGCGTCAGGCGACCCTCCCCCGCGGAAAGGTCGCCGTCTTCATCCTCACGCAGCCGATTTCGGCAGAACCCGAATGACGGCCATCATGCCGGCATCCTCGTGGCCCAGAATATGGCAGTGATAGACGAAATCCCCCACCACCGGCCCGCGGAAATCGAGCCGGACCGTGATGCTGGGATAGGCGCCATGGCCAGACCAGGCGGGCACGTTCACGGTATCGAACAATTGCCGCTGCGCGGCCGGCACGGGCACGCCGTCACGGTCCATCAGCAGGAAGTGGATTTGATGGATATGGAATTCGTGCACCTCCGGCGACGTGTTGTAGATGGTCCAATCCTCGACCGCGCCTTGGTGGGTGGTGATGGCGGGCGGGTTGGTCGGGCTGAACACGGTCGGCGTCTGGCCCTTCACCGTGATGTAGAAGGCCACCGCGTCACTGGGCAGCAGATGTCGATTGACGCTCGGCGCATGATGGGTTTCGACGAACGTCTCGGAGAAATAAAGCGTCCGCGTGGCGGTGACCGTCGCGCGGGCCAGACCATTGAAGCGGGGAATGGTCCTGTGGAAATCCGGCAATGGCTCGAGCACCTTCGCGGCGGTGGCGGCCACCGGCCGCAGCGCCGCCAGCGGACGCGCCGGGTCATTGTCGCCGACCGAGCCGGTATCGATTTTGCGGGTCACGAACAGCGCCTGCCTGACGCTGGCATCCGGCATGGTGGCAATGAATTCCGCCCGCCCCGCCGGCGGAATGAGCACGTGCGTGACCGGAATGAGCTTTCCCTGCTCGGTGCCATTCTGCGAGCCGGTCGGCACGCCGTCGAGTGCCGCGATTTGCAGGGTTTGCGGCACTTTGTCATAGACCAGCGCCACATCCATGATGGTATCGGCCGAGGCATTGACCACCCGCCAGAATTCCTGCTGGCCGGAAGTAACCTGCATGATCGCCGGTCGATAGTTGGGATAGAGAATCGGCACGTAATTGACCGAGACATTCCAGCCCGGCTGGCTGGGCAGAAAGGCGCCGGGAATCACCTGATCACGCAGGACCAGGAACCGTTCCGGCAAACCGGCGACGGCGGGTTGCACATTGGCAATGCCCTCGACCTCGATCGCGCCCGCACCCCCGCCAAGCACCGCCGCCTCGGACTGGCCGTGCACGTGCGGGTGGTACCAATACATGCCCGGCGGTTCGTTGGTGGGGATTTTGAAGACATAGCGGAAGCTTTGACCGGAATTGACCAGGGTATGGATCACCTCGTCGGCGTGGCAGGTGGGCGGCACGTTCATGCCATGGAAGTGAATATTGACCGATGTCGTGTCCATGGTGGCGGCACCGCAAACGGCATCGGCGCTGGTGGTCATTTCCATCATTGTCTGCGAGCCGTTCAGGTGCTGGCCGTTGGCCGGCTCCGGCACCTTGTCGACCAGCAGAATATCCACCGTGTCGCCCGGCAGCACGTGCAGGGTCGGGCTTTCCTGGCCGGTTGGCATGACGAAGCAATATAACGTGACGCCATCGCTATCGACCTCGGAGAGGTAATCGAGGGTGACGCTCAGCCTGCCGTTCTGGCTGTAGACGTCAGGCGGTGGCTGCACCACGGCGCCGGCATTGGGCCGGGGGCAGTTCTGGGCGTGGGCGTGAGGCGCCAAAATCAGGCATAATAAGGCCATGATCGGCAAGACCAGGCATGTGCGCATGGAGGTCGATCCTGAAATGAGGGGGCGCCGCGCAAGAAACGATCGCGGCCGCAAGACAGCCGACCCTAGCAGGCATTCCGGCCGCGGAGGCCAGGGAAAACGACGCCACGCGCGCTTTTTGTCAGCGATTTGTCAGGAATGAAACCTGGGCGCCCGATCGAGCAGCCAAATCAAGCCCGCGCACCTGGCCAGGTCGGTCGTAAAGCGTTGGACCCGGGCGCTTTCGCACACCCTCGCGTGGCCCACCTAGTCAGGCTCGCGGCCTTCCAGGGCCGCGACATCCAACAGGCGCTCCAGCACGTCGGGTTCCTGCGCGCCCGCGATGGCGTGGCGGCCCGAGACGACGAAACAGGGCACGCCATTGATGCCCAGACGATGCGCGCGCAAATTATCGGCCTGCACCGTGTCCAGTTCGTCCTCGGAGGCGAGAAAGCGCCGCGCGGCG
>DAIDIQ010000254.1 GCA_027459285.1 Acetobacteraceae bacterium | reverse complement strand
CAGGCGGGCGAGTTTGGCGATGCGACGCACGGTCGCGGCATCGAGCGACATTCCGGGCTGTGTTCCTTGGCTGGCCGAGGGAGCGCGACCATAAAGCGGGCCATGACCGGGTTCAACATGCGGACAGTGCCGGACCTGCTGAGCGGGATGGCGGTGGGGTTGCGGGTGCTGGGGATAGACCCCGGGCGCAAACGGATCGGGCTTGCGCTGTCGGATGTGGGGCGGCGGCTGGCGAGCCCCTATGGCACGCTGGCGCGCGGCCGGTTGGCGGTAAACGCGGCGGAGATCGCGGCGATCGCGGCGCGCGAGGGGGTGGGCGGGCTGATTGTCGGCTGGCCGTTGGCGGAGGATGGGCGGATGGGCCCGGCGGCGCAGGCGGCGCGGGACTGGGCGCGGGCGATAAGTGGCGCGACCGGGCTCACGTTCGCGCTGTGGGACGAGACGTTGAGCACCGCCGATACGCTGGAAGCGCTGATCGGGGCGGATGCAAGCCGGGCAAGGCGGGCCGCGGTGGTCGACCGGATGGCGGCGGCCCGCCTGCTTCAGGCGGCTTTGGATTCGGTGGCGCCGTGAGACCCTTGGGCAGGACGCGATGCGGGGCGGATGATTGGTTTTTCCCTGTTCGCCGATTCCCGACAGGCCCCGACAAAAACCCGCGCGTCAGAATTGGGCGCTGATGGCGCCGAACACCGCGCTCGGCTCACCGATGATCGCCTCCTTGTAGAAGAAGCCAGTATTGCTCTGGTTGATGTCGGCCTGGTTATAGTAACGCACGCCGAACAGGTTGTTCAGGTTCAGATCGAGCTTGATCGAGTGGACCATGCCCATGCCGTGCACCGGAATCTCGTCCGAGATATCCAGGTCGGTCACCACATAGCCGCCCTGGGTCACGCCGGCCGGGGTGTTGAAGAACGCGTTGGTCAGCATCTGGCTGCCGATATAGCGGGAATTCACCGCGACCGAATAGCCTTCCCAGCGCCAGGTGCCGCCGAATGACACGAGATAAAGAGGCACATTGCCGACCTGCGAGCCGGCCAGCACGGTCTGGCCGCTGAACTGGTCGGTGAACGACGAGGTGTAGACCGCGGTATTATGCGCGAAGTTCACATAGGCCGAGAAATCCCCGGGCAGCAAGGCGCCGCCGATGGCGCCGAAATCATCGCCGATCTGCATCTCCTCGCCCTCATAGCGCGAACCGCCGCCATTGCTGGTGGTGGAATTGCCGGTCGACGGGTCGGTGGTGGTGATGAAGGTGTTGGCGAAGTCCTCGCGGTAATAATTCGCCTCGGCGCTGAGCGCGCCGCGCTGGTAGCGCAGCCCCACCTCATAGTCGCGCACGAATTCCGGCTGCACATGCACCGGCTCGACGAAGCCGCTGTTGGTGGCGATGTTGTTGTAATAGGCGCTGATATCGGCGAATTTTATGTTCTCGCCGAACGCGGCATAGGCGGCGAGCCCGGGCAGCAATTCGTAATTGATGCCGAAGGTCGGCGCCAGGAAATGCGAATAGTTGGAGACGCTGCCGGTATAGGGATAGTAATAGGCGGCGTTGTCGGTATCCTTGGTTTCCGCCCACATGAATTTCACCCCGGGCGTGATCGTCAGCCTGTCGTCCAGCAGCTTGATCGTGTCCTGCGCCCATACGGCGCCGAGCGTGCGGTAATCATGCTCGTCCCAGAAATCGTTGCCGGTGCCCTCGGGGTTCGGCATCGGCACCACCGGCCCGGTATTGCTGAAGAACTCGCTGGAATGCAGATGCGCGATCGTCAGGTTGGCCCCGACCTCGAGCGTGTTGTACGGCAGATCGAGCGTCAGCTTCGGCTGCACCCCGTAATCGCGCGCGGCATAACCGTAAAGATGATACGGCGCGGTATTGCAGTCGTTGACATAATAAATCGAGGTCGCGGCGAAGGTTTCGTTGCAGAACGAGTTGCGGTCGTAATCCATGGTCGAGAAGAACAGCTTCATGTCGCCGGTCAGGTACGGCAGGAATTTCTCGGTGACACCGCCGATGAAGCTGTAATTGGTCGAGTTGTTCTGCTTGTTATAGTCGGTGTTCGGCAACTGATAGGTATCGCCGAACTGGTGCAGCAAAGATACCGGCTGCAACTGGTTCACCAGCCCGGCATTGTCGTCATAGATGAAGCGGGCATAGAAATCGGTCCTGCCGTCCAGCAGCGGCGCGTCCATCGCGTAATAGAGGTTCGATACCGCGTTCTTGTCCTGCTGCGTCCAGCCGTCGCTGTTCAGCCGGTCGAAGCTCAGCATCTGCTTCACCCCGTCGATCAACCCGGTATTCACCGTGGTATGCCAATCGAAGCTGTTGAAGCTGCCGAAACTCACGCCCACATTGCCGCCGAACGCATCGGTGGGGTCGCGCGAGACGTAGTTCACCGTACCGCCGAGTGAATTATAGCTGTTCACCGCCGGGTTGTTGATGCCGCGATAAAGCTCGATCTTGTCGAAATCGTTCGGCGTGATCAGCGTGTTGTTGTCGTTGTCGGCCTGCGCCGCGACCGCGCCGTTGAAGGCGTCGTTCAACCCGATCCCGTCATAGGTCTGGGAAAACTGCCCGGCATTGAAGCTGCGATAGGTGATGGTCTGGTTCACGCCCCCCGGCCCGTTATTGGTCGCGTAGATCGAGGGCTCGCGCGCCAGTAATTGCTGCGCGGTGGTAATCGGGCTCGCCTGCTCGATCTCGGCGCGGCCGAGGATGCTGACCGTGTAGGTCGATTTCAGCGGCACCTTCACCGGCGGGTTGGGCTTGATCGGCCGGCGCACGCCCTTGACCAGAATATAGGTCTGGGGCGCGCCATCGGCCTCGGCGGCATGGCCCGCGCGCGCCCCGCACAACGCCAGGCCACAGCCCAGCATCGTCGCCGTCAAAAGTGATCCACGCATGCCTCGCCCCCGACCTCTCGCGTTCGCGCGCCATCTCGCGCGGATTGATTACGGTTTCATGACAAATGCGTGACAGGCCGGTGATGATCGGCTTCCGTAACACCGGCCGGCGGGCGGTGTGCGCGCGCCGCAACGATGCCCCCCCCCCCGATGCCGGGTCGCGGCACCGGGCGCGCCGGGGGGCCACAATCCGCGCCGGTCCGTCGCGTCCCTGGCGCGGCGCGGGACGGGCCTGTGCGCGTTGCCCTTTTGCTGCGCGACACCGCTGCTATACCCGCCCGGCCATGCATGACGCGCCGCCAGCCAGCCCCGCTCTGTTGCCCGCCGGGTTCGACGACAAGCTTCCGCCGACGGCCGAGGCCGAGGCGCGCTCGGTTGCCACCATGCTGGACCTGTTCGCGGCCTATGGTTACCAGCGGGTCGATGCGCCGCTGGCCGAATTCGAGGATTCGTTGCTGGCCGGCTCGGGCCAGGCGGTGGCTGATCAATGTTTTCGGGTGCTGGACCCGGATAGCCGGCGCATGATGGCGCTGCGGGCCGATTTCACGCCGCAGATCGCCCGCATCGCCGGCAGCCGCCTGGCCGACGCGCCGCGGCCGTTGCGGCTTTCCTATGCCGGGGCGTGCCTGCGGGTGGCCGCCGCGCAGATCGCCGCCGAACGCCAGGTCGATCAGGTCGGCATCGAGCTCATCGGCTGTGACACGCCGAAGGCGGATGCGGAGATGGTGGCGCTGGCGGCGGAATCGCTGGCCGCCATCGGCCTGACCCGCGTCACCTTCGATCTCACCATGCCGCGCCTGGTGCCGAGCCTGCTCGATGCGTCGGATCTGGCGCCGGCGGCGCGGCTGCAGGTCGAGCGGGCGCTTGACCGCAAGGACGCGGCGCAGGTGCGCGCGCATGCCGGCCCGCTGGCCGATGTGCTGGAATCGCTGCTGCTGTCGGCCGGCCGGCCGGCGCGCGCGCTCGCGGCGCTGGCCGATGCCGCGCTGCCGCCGGCGGCGAGCCGGCAGGCCGCCCGCCTGGCCGAGACCGTTGCCGCCATCTCGGCGCGCAGCCCCACCCTGACCCTGACCGTCGATCCGGTCGAGGGGCGGGGCTTTCCGTATCATACCGGCATTTGCGTCGCCGTGTTCGCGCCCGGGCGGCACGAGGAACTGGGCCGCGGCGGCCGCTATCTGTGTGGCGGGGAGCCGGCGACCGGCCTTACCCTGTATGCCGATGCGGTGCTGCGCGCGGCGCCGCCGCCGCCGCCGCGCCCGCGCCTGTATGTGCCGGCCGGCGTGGCGCCGGACCAGGCCGGGCTTTTGCGCGCGCGGGGCCACGCCACGGTGATGGGGCTGGACCCCGTGCCAGACCCGGCGGCCGAGGCCGCGCGGCTTGGCTGCGATGCCTGGCTCGGCCCCGCCGGCCCGGTTGCTGTTGCCGCCCCGAAGCAGGATGACGCATGACCAATGTCGCGGTGATCGGTGCCCAGTGGGGCGATGAGGGCAAGGGCAAGGTGGTCGACTGGCTGGCCAGCCGCGCCGATGTGGTGGTGCGCTTCCAGGGCGGGCACAATGCCGGGCACACGCTGGTGGTGGGCGACCAGACCTATAAATTATCGCTGTTGCCGAGCGGGGTGGTGCGCGGCAAGCTCGGCATCATCGGCAATGGCGTGGTGATCGACCCCGATGCGCTGCTCGGCGAGATCGCCCGGCTCGAGGCGCAGGGCCTGCCGGTCGGGCCGGAGCAGTTGCGCATCGCCGATAACGCGCCGCTGATCCTGCCGCTGCACGCGGCCCTTGACCGCGCGCGCGAGGCGGCGCGCGGCGCGCAGAAAATCGGCACCACCGGGCGCGGCATCGGCCCCGCCTATGAGGACAAGGTGGCCCGCCGCGCCATTCGCGTGGCTGACCTGGCCGAGCCGGAAACCCTGTCCGCCAAGCTCGATGACTTGCTGCTGCACCACAACACCCTGCTCGCCGGGCTTGGCGCCGAGACGTTCGAGAAATCGGACCTGCTGGCCCGCCTGCATGGCTGGGCGCCGCGCCTGCTCGCCTATGCCGAGCCGGTGTGGGAACGGCTCGATGCGCTGCGGCGCGCGGGCGAGCGCATTCTGTTCGAGGGCGCGCAGGCGGTGATGCTCGATGTCGATCACGGCACCTATCCGTTCGTCACCAGCAGCAACACGGTTGCCGCAACCGCCGCCGCCGGCTCGGGCGTCGGTCCGGCCGCGGTCGGCTTCGTGCTCGGCATTGCCAAGGCATACACCACGCGGGTGGGGGCGGGTCCGTTTCCCACCGAATTGCATGACGAGACCGGCCGCCTGCTCGGCACGCGGGGGCATGAATTCGGCACCGTCACCGGCCGCCCGCGCCGTTGCGGCTGGTTCGACGCGGCGCAGGTGCGCCAGGCGGTCAAAATCGGCGGTATTCAGGGGCTGGTGTTGACCAAGCTCGATGTGCTCGATGGTGTGCCAGAAATTCGTGTCTGTACCGGCTACAGGCTCGATGGCGCGCCGCTTGCGCGCCTGCCCGCCTCTCCGGCGGCGCAGGCGCGGCTTTTGCCGGTTTATGAATCGATCGAGGGTTGGAGCGCTTCCACGCGCGGCGCCCGGTCCTGGGCGGATTTGCCGGCGGCGGCGGTGAAATATGTTCGCCGCATCGAGGAATTGACCGAGTCGCCCGTGACGCTGCTCTCGACCAGCCCCGAGCGTGACGACACGATCCTGGTGCGCGATCCCTTCGAGGGCTGAACGCCCCGCATATCGAGGAAGAAATTGCCCGAGGCGGAAGCCGCCGCCCGCCCGACCAATGCGCGCAACGCCATATTATTGTGGCTGTCCTCGGCGGTCAGCGCATCCATGGGCATGAAATATTCGTGCGCATGGGGAATCTGGCTGCTCGCGAAGCTTGCGTAATGCGTGGCCTTCAGCGCGTATAGCACCCGCATGTCCCGCACCGGCAGAATAAGCGGAGCCACCGGCTCATGCGGCAGAACCCCGGTCACGCGCCAGCGCGGGCGCCGCGATTCGTCACCGCAGGCACCCAACAGCCAGGGGGCCGGGCAGACCGCCAGCATCGAATGCATGCTCGGCGCGAAACGCGAGCGCTTGTCCAGCAGATTTTGCAGATTACCGCAGGCCTCGATCGCGAAAATATCGACGAATGGCTCTCTCATGTCGCCACCGAAATTCAGCCACAGCCCGTCCGGCAGGGTACGCAGCCGGTCACTGCCGGGACGTTTCAAAAAAGGCTGATAGGCATTGTCATGTGCGCCTGGCCTTCCCTTCAGCCAGAAATCTCCGCGCGGATCGGCGTCGAGTCCGGGCGGTCGGTTCGGCCATCGCTGCAATCGTTGCTGCACCAGATCGTCAAGCCAGCGCAGGGGTTTTGCCGCGGGAAGGCCGATCGGGCTGAACATGGTGTGCTTACCCCCTTGTTTGTCACGCCTACGTGATAAAGTTACGAAAGGGGCAAATGTCTGGCAAGTGAGATTTAACGTATAGGTTGATGATATTCAAAGTAACTTGCGC
>DAIDIQ010000252.1 GCA_027459285.1 Acetobacteraceae bacterium | reverse complement strand
GTCCGGCACCGGCCCGCACCCCCACCCGGCCACCCACGAGCGTACACTGCCATGGGTGGCCGGGTGGGGGTGCGGGCCGGTGCCGGACTTCTTTTCGAGACAGCGGGCCGGTGCCGGACTTCAAACCGAGGCGCTACCCGTCCGCGCCCGATCTTGCAAAATCGCGCTGCCTGGCGCACATGACGCCCGCCTGAACCTCAGACGTCCATTTCGATCCCGTTGGCCCGGGCTACCGCATTCCCCGCGGCAGTCCCGGGCGTTGTTGCCCAAGGAGAGTCGTCGTGACCACCGCCCTCGAAAAGATCCGCAACATCGGGATCACCGCGCATATCGACGCCGGTAAGACCACCACCACCGAGCGCATTCTATACTACACCGGCATGTCGCACCGCATCGGTGAGGTGCATGAGGGCAACACCACCACCGACTATATGGACCAGGAGCGGGAGCGCGGCATCACCATCACCTCCGCCGCCGTGACCTGCGAGTGGAAAGACCACCGCATCAACATCATCGACACGCCGGGCCATATCGATTTCAACATCGAGGTGAACCGCAGCCTACGCGTGCTGGACGGCGCGGTGTTCATCATCGAGGGGGTTGCCGGCGTGCAGCCGCAATCCGAGACCAACTGGCGCCTGGCCGACCGCTACAACGTGCCGCGCATCATTTTCATCAACAAGCTCGACCGCACCGGGGCCGATTTCTTCCGCGCCTTCGACACGTTGAAGGAAAAGCTCGATATCGTCGCCCTGCCCCTGCAACTGCCGATCGGCATCGAGGACAGTTTCGTCGGCGTGGTCGATCTGGTCGAGATGAAGGCGATTGTCTGGGAAGGCGGCGAGCTTGGCGCCAAGTTCCACGATGAGCCGATCCCCGAGGCGCTGCGCGAACAGGCTTCCGAATACCGCCAGCTTCTGCTCGACACTGCGCTTTCCATGGATAACGCGGCCATGGAGGAGTATTTCGAAAAGGGTGACGTCTCGGTCGAGACACTGAAAAAATGCATCAAGGCCGGCACCATCGCCGGCACTTTCCGCCCCGTGCTGTGCGGCACTGCCTTCAAAAACAAGGGCGTGCAGCCTTTGCTTGATGCGGTGCTGGATTATCTGCCGAGCCCGATCGACGTCCCGGGCATTGCCGTGGCACCCGAGGAAGGCGAGGAACTGGCGGCCGACGCACGGCGCATCAAGGCTGACCCGAATGCCCCATTCGCCGGGCTCGCCTTCAAGATCATCAACGACAAATACGGCACGCTGACCTTCGTGCGCGTCTATGCCGGCACGCTGAACTCGTCCGATACGGTCATGAACACCACCAAGGGCCACAAGGAACGCATCGGCCGCATGTTCCAGATGCACGCCGACAAGCGCCAGGAAATCAAATCGGTTTCCGCCGGCGATATCGCCGCCTTCGTCGGGCTCAAGGATACCGGCACCGGTGACACGCTCGCCGCCGCCGAGGACCAGGTGGTGCTCGAGCGCATGGCCTTCCCGGTGCCCGTGATCGATATCTCGGTCGAGCCGAAAACCAAGGAAGGCGTCGAGAAAATGACGCTCGGCCTGCAAAAGCTCGCCGGCGAGGATCCCTCGCTGCGCCTGAAAACCGACCAGGAAACCGGCCAGACCATTCTCTCGGGCATGGGCGAATTGCACCTGGAAATCATCATCGACCGGCTCAAGCGCGAATATGGCGTGGATGCCAATATCGGCGCCCCGCAGGTGGCCTATCGTGAAACCATTTCGCGCCCACACACCGAGATCTACACCCACAAAAAGCAGACCGGCGGCTCGGGCCAGTTCGCCGAGGTGAAAATCATCTTCGAGCCGCTCGAGCGTAACGAAGGCATTCTGTTCGAAAACAAAACCGTCGGCGGCTCGGTGCCGAAGGAATACATCCCGGCGGTGGAAAAGGGCATCAAGGTCCAGGCCGAAACCGGCGTGCTGGCCGGCTTCCCGACGGTCGATTTCAAATACACGCTGGTCGACGGCAAATATCATGACGTCGACAGTTCGGCCCTGGCGTTCGAAATCGCCGCCAAGGCCTGTTTCCGCGAAGGCATGAAAAAAGCCAGCCCGATCATCCTCGAGCCGATCATGGATGTCGAAATCACCACGCCGCAGGACCATGTGGGTGACGTGGTGGGTGATTTGAACCGCCGCCGCGGCATGATCCAGAGCCAGGAAAGCTCGGGCTCGACCATCATCGTGCGCGCGCACGTGCCTTTGAAGGAGATGTTCGGCTACATCTCGCATTTGCGCAGCATGACCAAGGGCCGCGCCTCCTTCACCATGCAGTTCCACCATTACGACCCGGTGCCGCGCAACATCGCCGACGAGATCATGGCGAAAAGCGCGTAAGGGGCTTTTGCGGGGCGCCGCGCCGCGCGCCCCTTCGGGGCCGTAAGGCCCCGAACCCTTGAACACCAAGCCGGGGCCGAAAGGCCCCGAACCTTCGACCGTGAAGCGGGGGCCGTAAGGCCCCAAATCGCTGACTTGCCCTTTGTTAATCACCCTCAGGCTTGACCCGGCCGCGTCCCGGCGCAACATCGCCCTCATGCGCCAGGATCCCCGATCGGTCGTCATCGATGTCAGCCCGGACGGCAAGGTAACGCCACCGCCCTCGCCCCTGCTTTTTTCGCGCGGTGTCGCCTATGCGTTGCTCGGCCTGTCCATCGCCGGCTTTGCCCTCACCGTCATTTTCTTCCTCTCCATCGCACTCGCCTTCCTGCCCGTCATTCTCGCCTTCGCGCTCGGCGTCTTCTTCCTGCGCAGTCTCAATCACCGGCCAGCGGTGCCGCCTTTCCCCTGACGGCTTATGTCGCGCTTTGTTACAGCAGGCGCCCTTGCATGCCGATTTCGGCGAAACACCTCCAAGGATGAAAACAGGAGCGTCCCGACATGCGCACCACCCCCTTCATCCTCATCGCCCTTCTCGCCGGCTGTGCCATGCCTCCCTCGACAATGACCGCCAAGGAGCGGGCCGACCGGGCCGCCAACATGACGCCGCTCGGCGCGCATCCGCCCGGCGTGCGGGCCACTTTCCCGCCCGCGGATCCCTCCTTCAAGAACCTGAATTGCACCGGCGGGCCGCAGAACAGCACGGTCTGCACCCGCGACCAGTAGTCACAAACCGCGCGCCCCATTGATGCGCGCCCCCTGTTTCCGCCGTGCCGGAAACAGGGCCGCGTGCCGCGGCCATGGAAAGCGTGCTTGACGTCTCTCCGGTTCGGCGCCTATGTAAAGCATACTTTCCATCGCTGGAGTATGCCCCATGGTCTGGCGTCGCTATGCCCTGGAACTCGGCCTGGCAATCCTCGCCTATGCCGGCCTGCTGATCCTCTCCCTCACCTTGCTGCCGCACCTCACCGATCCGGCGGCGCGTTACCTCATGAGCCTGTTGCCCATGCTGCCCGGCAGCGCCATCGCCTGGGTTATTCTGCGCCAGATCCGCCGCTTGGATGAACTTCAGCGGCGCATCCAGTTGGAGGCGCTTGGCTTTGCCTTTGCCCTCACCGCCCTGCTGACCTTCGGTTATGGCTTTCTCGAACTCGCCGGCCTGCCCCGGTTGTCGCTGTTCAGTGTCTGGCCGTTGATGGCGACACTCTGGGTGGCCGGCCTCGTTCTCGCCAATCGTCACTACGCACGATGAGGAACGATGTGCGCGCGCGGCGCGCGGCGCTCGGCTGGTCGCAGGCCGATCTCGCCGCGCGTCTCGGCGTTTCCCGCCAGACCGTCAATGCGATCGAAAACGGTCGCTACGATCCCGCCCTGCCGCTCGCCTTCCGCATCGCGGCCTGTTTCGACGCCCCGATCGAGGCGATCTTCACCGCGCCCGATCCGCTCACCGCGTAACCACTGGCAAATCCACGGCACTGCCGGATTCCAGGGTTATCCCGGCCGGCACGTAATCCTTGGGTGTCGCAAAAAATATGTTCGGCACGTAGGTCTGCGGGTTGCGGTCATAGAGCGGAAACCAGCTCGACTGCACTTGCACCATGATGCGGTGACCCGGCTTGAACACGTAATTCACCGTCGGCAGCAGAAAATGATAACGCTGCGTGGTGTTCGCCGGAATGGGGGAGGGGGATGTGAACGAATCCCGGAACCGCCCGCGCAAGATATCGGCCGAAACCATCAACTCGTAGCCGCCCAGCTTCGGGTGAACCGCCACCTCGTCCGGATAGACATCGATCAGTTTCACCACGAAATCGCCATCCGTGCCGGTGGTCTTGGCCAGCAGGTCCGCATAAGGGTGTCCGGCCAGTTTCACTGCCTTGGTCAGGGGCGCGGTCTCGAAGGTTGCCACGTCCGGCCGCGCCTCGGCCGGGCGTTGGTCGGTGGTCAGCCAATTCTTCCAGTCCGGTCCTTCGGAATTCACCAGAAGATGCACCGGGCGGGGGATGAACGGCACCGGGTGCGCCGGGTCGGAAACGTAATGGGCCACAGCACCAGCGGCGGGCGCGGTGAACGCCAATCCCCGATCCGGCTGCAAATACAATTTCCGCTGGTTGATCGTGCAGCCCGCCTCACACCCTTGCGGCCAGGTCGAGAGCGTCTCCCATCGGTCGCTACCCGCCTCGAACGCCGTCACCCGCGCCGGCGGCGGCGTAGCCTCCCCCTTCAGGTAATGGTCCAGAAACGGCTTCAGCACATGCCAGCGGAACCAGAGCGCGGCATCCGATCCCCAGGGTATATTCCCGGTCCGGCTCGCCTCGCCGATCTCCTGCCCGTGGTGCCATGGGCCCATGGCGAGGTAGAGCAGGCTCTTGCCGTATTTTGGCGCAAGCGCCTCCCACACCGCCATCGCGCCGTAAATATCCTCCTGGTCCCATTCGCTGCTCACCAGCAGCGTCGGCACCGTGAGCGGCTGTGCCGCCAGCAGCTTGTCCATCGCCTGGTCCTGCCAGAACGCGTCGTAATCCGGGTGCTCGGTCAATTTCCGATAGAACCCGATCGCCATCTCGCCCCGGCTCGCGGCAAATGCCCCCGCCGACCCCGCGCGCAGAAACGCGCTGTAATCATCATAGGCATCCACGGGAAAAAGCTCGGTATTCCCGCGGGTGGCTTCCTGCTCATAGACGTAATTCAGGGATCCGTCCTGGCGGAACGCGCCGTTATGGAACCAGTCATCGCCGCGCCATCCATCCACCATCGGGTTCATCGGCACCGCCGCCTTCAGCGCCGGGTGCGGGTGCATCAGGCTTATCAGCGTGGTCCAGCCATCATAGGAAATCCCGATCGTGCCCACCCGGCCATTGCTCTCCGGCACATGATGTACGAGCCAGTCTATGGTATCGTAGGTGTCGGTCGCCTCGTCGGTCTTGCTGTGGTTGAGCGGCCCGATCGGCGGTCGGTTCATGAAATAGGCGCCCTCGGAGCCGTATTTTCCGCGAATATCCTGCACCACCCGAATATAGCCCGAGGCGACGATGATATCGTCCGCGTTGTCGTAGCCATCGAGCGCGCCCGTCAGATTGGCCGATTGATGATAGCTGGTCAGCGCGGTCGCGTCATACGGCGTGCGCGTCAGCAGCATCGGCGCGTCATGGGCGCCCTTCGGTATCAGAATAACCGTATGCAGTTTTACCCCGTCGCGCATCGGTATCATCACGTCGCGCCGGATATAGTCGCCAACACGTTGCGGCGGCGTGAAATGCGCCGGCGTCTCCGAAATCTCGTCCGCCGGGGTGGCGTGCGCCAATACCGGCATCACCAGGCAGAAGGTGCTGACCAGCAGCGCCCGTCGCATCCCGCGCATCGTTTCTCCACATGACCGCTTACACCAGGCTCAGTTGGGCTCGGCGCCGGTCTTGCCAAGACCAGCGCCAGCCTCTCAAGACGGGTTTATTGCACCGTCACGTCAATCGGGGTCGAGGCAATGCCGTTTGCCACCACCGCCAGCGTGCTCGGCCCGGTCTCCGCCGTGCTCGGCAACACGAAGCTCGCCTTCGATAATTGCGTCGGCTTCACCGACATGGAGCTGAAGCCGAAGCTGCGGGCATAGAACACGTGACCGGTCGCCAGGTTCGTCACCCGCACCAGCGGGTAATTGGTCGCCATCTGCGCGTCATCGCCGTAATAAGCACCTTGCGAGATGCCATTCAGCCGCTCACCGCCCAGCATATAGGTGGTGCCGCGGGTAATCGTGGTCGCAACCCGCTTCACGATCGGCGCTTCCCTGGCAATCGCCGCACCGGCCGGCGTGTAGACTTCCGCCGTGTTGCTGAAATCCGTCATCATGATCTGCCCGTTCGGCAGCACGGTCAGGTTATAGTAGTACGCGCCAGAGGTGGACGCATTGTCGATCGGGTCGGAAACCTGGACGATCGTGTCATTGGTCAGGAATTCAAAGAAATGCGTCGGCACGTTGCCGAAACCCGAGCTCGCGGCAAAAAGAATATTTCCGTTCGGTTCCAGCGCCGCCGGAGCATCCGCCAGCGTGCAGCCAGACGTGCCGGCCTTGCCACAAACCTGCGGCACATTCGGCCCCGTCGTCCAGCTATTCGTGCTCACCTTATAGATCGAGGTCGGGTCCACCGGCGTCGTACAGCCGGTATTGGCGCCAAAGCCCACCACCGTGCCATCGCCGCGCAGCACCGCCGGCCCGATCTCCCAATAGCCGCACGGATCCACCAGGGACGCGGTGGCGTTGCCGGCCGGATACCAGGTTCCACTCACCGGCGAATAACGCTCGGCATTGGTGGCGCCGTAATTCGGGTAGTTGGTCCACACATCAACCGTCAGCACCGCGCTGTTCGGCAACAGCTCATAGCCCTGCTCGTCCTGATAGGCATCGCCGGCGGTCGGTCCACCGGTAGAGGTCCAGGTCAGCGTGGTCGGGTCGAGCAGCGCATCGGTGGTCGGGTCGCCGCAGCACGAGCCCAGCATGAAGGTGCCATTGGCCAGCACGGTTGATTCCGCGTCACCGATCTGGCTCCAGCCGCTGCCGCTCGGCGCCGTGACCGGCGTCCAGCTGTTCGTCACCGGGTCGAAGATGGCGCCCAGATTGGTCCAGACCTCGCTGTTGCTGCCGTTATATTCCCCACCCTCGATAATCATCCGGTCGTCGGGCAGCACCGCCGCGGCGTGATATTGCGGCGCATATTGCGTGCCATTGATGACCGGCAGCGTCGCCGTCTCGCTCCAGGTGCCGTCGGCATAGTTGCCGTTCGCATCAGGCGTCAGTCGCAGCCAGTATTTGCTGTTGCAGGACGCGACCAGCACGGTGCCGTCGGTCATGACTTCCGGCGTGCACAAGCCGCTGAGCGGCGCCTTGGTCACCGTGGTCCAGGTTCCGCCGGATGTGCTGGTGAAGCGGTTGGCGGTCGGTGCCAGTGCCTCGGCCGGGCGCGTCGGCAGGGTTGCCATGACATTCGCCGCAACATCCGGGTGTGCCGCGAAAAACCGCGCCGTCGGATAGGAAAGTGGCGGCATCACCCCCACGCCCGCGGCCATGGCCGGCGTGGTCAGGCACGCGCAAAGCAAAAGCATCATAGATCGCGGCATGGTATGAAGCATTGAATAATTCCCCATTTGATTGATCTCGGCGAAGTCACGATGTCCCTGACAGGCAATGGCCTGGCCCCGCCGCCTGGTGGGGCCAGACCATCCGTCAGGTTTACTGCACGGTCACGCTGATCGGCTTGGAGGCGACGCCGTTGGCCACCACTTGCACCGTGCTCGGTCCGGTTTCGATATGCGTCGAAACGCGGAACTTCGCGGTAGCTGGGGTCCGCGGCTGGATCGAATAAGAACTGAAGCCAAAGGTGCGGGCATAGGCCACGTCACCCGTCGCATTATTGGTTATTCTGACAAGCGGATAATTCGTCGCCATCTGCGCGTCGTCGCCGTAATAGGCACCCTGGCTCACGCCAGCCAGTTGCTGGCC
>DAIDIQ010000244.1 GCA_027459285.1 Acetobacteraceae bacterium | reverse complement strand
TAGCCGCCGCCTTCGGTGATGAGCAGCGTTATGCGGTGCGGGTCCGGCTCGATCTTGCGGCGCAGGCGGTAGATGTGGGTCTCGAGCGTGTGGGTGCTGACGTCGTTCTGGAAGCCCCAGACCTCGTCGAGCAGCCGGTCGCGGGTGACCGGCTTCTGGCCGGCGCGAGACAGGAATCTCAGGATCGCGGCTTCTTTTTCCGTCAGCCTGATGCGTCGGTTGTCGCGGCGGCGCAGCAGGGTGCGTTCCGAGAAGCGGAACTGGTAGGGGCCGATCGCGATGCTGGCATCGTCGCTGCTGTCGAAGGCGCGCAACTGGGCGCGCAGGCGGGCCAGCAGTTCGGCGAGGCGGAACGGCTTGGCGATATAGTCGTTGGCGCCGGCATCGAGGCCGCTGACCACATCGGATTCCCCGTCTGATCCGGTCAGCATGATGATGGGCATTTTCAGGCCGGCGAGGCGGAGCTCGCGACAGAAATCGCGGCCATTGCCGTCGGGCAGGCCGACATCGAGCAGCACCGCCTCGTAGCGCAGGGTGCCGCCGAGCAGCAGGGCGCGCGCGTCCGACAGGGTGGCGGCGGCGCTGGCCAGGAATTCACTGCCGACGTTCAGCTGCTCGACCAGCATGTCACGCAGTGTCGCGTCATCATCGACGATCAGAACAAGTCGGTCGCCGGCCATGCACCCCCCGCGGGCAGCCCCCAGCATGCCCGCTGAATTTTACAGCGGTTTGCGCCGGGTTGGGCAAGCCTTGCACTGTCATGGGCCGGACGGCAATGATCGGCGGGGCGACGTTTGCCGCGGGGTGGCGCGATGGTCGATGGGATGGCAGACCTGCCCCGCAGCGCCGCCATCATTGCTCACCCTCATCCTTGTCAGGGTTCATCCCCATTTCATCGCCACCCGGGCCGGGCCCGGGCAACATTCCGCGCGAGCCGCCATGCCAGATCTGACTGCCCCCCCGACGCGCCAGGACCCGCCCGACCAGGCGTGCCTTGCCGCACTGCGCCAGGTGCATCGGGCCGTGGCTGATTTACGGCGTGGCACGCCGGTTTTGCTGCGGGACGCCGGGCAAACTCAGCTGGTGCTTGCCGCCGAGACCGCGGATGCGGCGGGGCTCGGGCTGTTTGGCGCCAACGCCGCCGGGCCGGCGAGGCTGCTGTTGGCGCCGCGCCGGGCGCATGATCTGGGCCTGGCGGTTGATGAGGGAGCGGCGGCGGAAGTGGCGGTGGCGTTGCCGCCGGGGCTGCCGGACAGCGATTGGCTGCACGCCATGGCCGATCCGACACTGCCACCGCCGACGCTCGATGCGTTGGGGACGGCGCATCTGGTGCCGGCCCCGACGGCGGCGGCCGAGGCGGTGCGGCTGGCCAAGATTGGCCGGCTGCTGCCGGCGGTGCTGGTGGCGGAGGCGGCCACGCAACCGGCCACCTGCCTGCTGGCGGTGGCGGCGGCGGCGGTGCATGCCTATCCGGAAAGCATTGCCACCGGCCTGCGCCAGGTGGCCGAGGCCGCCGTGCCGCTGGATGGCGCGCCGGATGCGCGTGTTCTGGCGTTCCGCCCGCTGGATGGCGGTGCCGAGCATCTGGCTATTCTGGTGGGGCAGCCGGAGAGCCAGCCCGAGCCGCTGGTGCGGCTGCATTCCGCCTGTCTGACCGGCGACGTGCTGGGCAGTTTGCGCTGCGATTGCGGCCCGCAATTGCGCGCCGCCCTGCGCCGCATGACGGAGGCGGGGGGTGGGGTGCTGTTGTATCTGGCGCAGGAGGGGCGGGGCATCGGGCTGGTCAATAAGTTGCGCGCCTATACGATTCAGGATCGGGGCCAGGACACGGTCGATGCCAATCTGTCGCTTGGCTGGGGTATCGATGAACGCTCGTTTCTGCCGGCGGCCATCATGCTCGACCGGCTGGGGATTCGTCGCATCAGATTGCTGACCAACAACCCGGCCAAGCTCGCCGCGCTGGCGGCGCATGGCATCGAGATTGCCGGCCGGGTGCCGCATGTCAGCCCGCCAAACGGCATCAACGATGCCTATCTCCAGGCCAAGCAGATGCGGCTCGGCCATATGCTGTGACCGGGGGGCGGGCCGAGGTGCGGGGCGACGGGGGTCTGCGTTTCGGCGCCACGCTTTATCGGGCCGCCCTGGGCAGAGGGGGCATTGGGTGCGCCAAGCGGGAGGGCGATGGCGCGACCCCGGCCGGCCTGCTGCCATTGCGGGCCGTGCTGTTCCGGCCGGACCGGGTGGCGCCGCCCGTGGCCGCGGTGCCGGTGAGGCCGCTCAGCCCGGATGCCGGGTGGTGCGACGATCCCGCGTCAGATGCGTATAACCAGCCCGTGCGCCTGCCGCATGACGCGCGGCACGAGACCCTTTGGCGTGAGGACGGGCTGTACGACCTGATCGGCGTGCTGGGGTGGAACGACAGGCCGGCGCGGCCGGGGCTGGGCTCGGCGATTTTCCTGCATGTCGCGCGGCCCGATTATGGCCCGACCGAGGGCTGCATCGGGCTGGCCCTGCCGGACCTGGTTGCGGTGCTGGAGGCGGGGTTGCGTGAGATTCTGGTGAGACCATAGCGGCAGCGCTTTCGCGCGCGGGGCCCACGGGTTAGCGTTTCGGCCATGATGTTTCGCGGCTTTGGCATGGCGCTGCGCGGGCTTTGGGCGCGACTGGCGGCAAGGCGGCCGATTGCCGCGCCCAGGCCGGAGGATGTGTGGCCGGACGCCGCGCGGATGGCGCTGGCGGCGATACTTTCCTTTACCGCCTGTCGCGCCCTGCACCTGCACAACGGATTTTTCGCGGTCATTACCGCCTTGCTGACGGTTCGGCCCGGCGGGAGCAGCGGCGCCAGCCTGATCGACCGGCTGATCGGCATGGGTGCCGGGATTGGCGTGGCGCTGGGGCTGAGTTGGCTGGTGCGCTACCATGTGCCACCGACCGTGCTGGTGGCCTTGGCGATGGTGCCGCTTTGCTATCTGGTCGTGCGTTTCCGCAAATATCAGATTGCGCCGATCATTGCGATTGTCGTGCTTTCGGCCGGCATGATGATGGACACGGCCCTGCAATTTCTGGTGATCCGGCTGCTCGAGGTGGGCATCGGCTTCGGGGTTGGCATTCTGGTGTCGTTGATCGTGTTTCGCCGCTCGCGCGATCGACGCTCACGCCAGCATGCCGCGGATATGCTGCGGGGCTGCGGGGTGTTGTTGGCCGCCGCCGCGGCCGGGCGTGGCGGCGGGCGTGACCTTGGCTTGCGCAAC
>DAIDIQ010000239.1 GCA_027459285.1 Acetobacteraceae bacterium | reverse complement strand
GGCCTGGTCTGGTGGCGTTTCGAACAGCAACTCGTCGTGCACCTGCAGCAGCAGCCGGGCAGCAAGTTTTTCCCGCGTCAGCGCCCCCGGTATGTGCACCATGGCCCGCTTGATGATGTCGGCGGCGCCACCCTGCAGCGGCGCATTGATGGCTTGGCGTTCGGCATAGGCGCGGCGGTTGGGGTTCTTGTCGGCAATGCCGGAAATCCAGCATTTTCGCCCGAAGGGTGAGGTGACGAAGCCATGCGCCCGGGCCTGCTCACGCGTGGCCTCCATGTAGGCGCGAATGCCGGGGTAGCGCTGGAAATAGGCATCGATATAGGCGCGGGCCTCGGCCGGGGTAATGCCAAGCTGGCGGGCCAGGCCAAAGGCGCTGATGCCGTAGATGATCCCGAAATTGATCGCCTTGGCGCGGCGGCGCGTGGCGGCATCGATCGCCGGCATGGGGATGCCGAACACCTCGCTCGCGGTGCGGGCGTGAATATCCTCGTTATGCCGAAAGCTCTCGCGCAACGCCGGCAGGTCGGCGACGTGCGCGAGCAGCCTGAGCTCGATCTGGCTGTAATCGGCGCTGACCAGCACATGGCCGGGGGCGGCGCGAAACGCGGCGCGGATGCGACCGCCTTCCTGGTTGCGAACCGGGATGTTCTGCAAATTGGGGTCGATCGAGGACAGACGCCCAGTTGCCGTGGCGGCCATGGCAAAGCGCGTATGCACACGGCCGGTGCGGGGATTGACCTGCTGCACCAGCGCATCGGCATAGGTGGATTTGAGCTTCGCCAGTTGGCGCCACTCAAGCACGCGGGCGGCGATATCCTGGCCCTCATCGGCCAGGCCCTGCAGCACCTGCGCATCGGTGCCGAAGGCGCCGGTTTTCATCCGCCGCCCGCCAGGCAGCTTCAGCGTATCGAACAGAATCTCGCCAAGCTGCTTGGGGCTCGCGACATTGAAGCTGCGCCCGGCCAGGCGGTGAATATCGGCTTCCATCACCGCCATGCGGGCGGCGAATTCAACCGAGATGCGCTTCAATTCCTCGGCATCGATCAGAATGCCTGCCTGTTCCATGTCGAACAGAACATCGCCAAGCCGGCGATCAACCTGTTCATAGAGCGACAGGCTGTGCTGTTCACGCAGGGCGCGGTGCAGCAGCGCGCGCAGGCGCAGCACACAATCGGCGCGTTCGGCCATGGCATGGCCCAACCGGTCGATGGCGAGCGAGGCGAGGGGGGCGCGATTGCGGCCGGTGCCGGTGAAGGCGGAAAGCGGCGTGAGCGCCTGGCCGAGATGACGCTCGGCCAGCGCCTCGAGATCAAAGCCGTGCCGCCCGGCCTCGAACGCATACGCCATCAGCATGACATCATCCTGTGGCCCGATCGGCTCAGCGCCGAGATGCCAGCGCATGGCCTTCACGTCATGCAGAATTTTCAGCAGCGACGGGTCGGTCAGGGCGGGCGCGAGCGCCGCGCGTGCCGCCTCGGGCGTGACCTGCGCCGGCACGCCGGCTTCGAGCGAGCCGAGATGCGCCAGCGGCAGATAGGCGGCGCGCCCGGGCGCGATGGCAAGGCCAATGCCCACGGGCGCGTCTGACGGCGTATCGGACGCATCGAGCCCGAGGCTGAGCGCCAGCAGGCCGGTGGTTTGCGCCTCCGCCAAAAAGCTGGCCAGGGCGCCGGCATCAGCCAGAATGGCATAGGGGCCGAAGGGTGCCGCGGGGCGGGCGTCGGCTGCCGGCGCGGCTTGCGGCAGGGCCGCCTCGTCCGCGCTGAGACTGAGCCGGGTCATCAAGCTGCGAAACCCGTGCCGGGTCAGAAAGGCGGCAAGTTTGGCCTCATCCGGCTGGCGCGCTTCCAGGGCCTCGAGCGGCAATGGCCGGGGCGCATCGTCACGCAGCGTGACCAGCTCGCGGGAAAGCCGGGCCGCATCCGCGTGTTGCAGCAGCACATCGCGCCGCTTGCCCGGCTTCATGGTCTGTGCCGCGGCCAGCACCGCCTCCAGATCGCCGAATTCATTGAGCAATTGGGCGGCGGTCTTTGGCCCGATGCCGGGAATGCCCGGCACGTTATCGACCGGATCCCCGATCAGCGCCTGCGCGTCGATGACGCGGTCCGGCGTCACGCCGAATTTTTCCCGCACCGCCTCGGCCCCGATCTCGGTATTGCGGATCGGGTCCTGCATGACGATGCCGGGGCGAATGAGCTGCATCAGATCCTTGTCGGAGCTGACGATGCTGACCTGCAGGCCGGCATCGAGCGCCGCCTTGGCGTAGCTCGCGATCAGGTCATCGGCTTCCCAGTCGGCCAGTTCGATGGCGGGCACGCCGAACGCCTCGGTGGCCGCCCTCACCAGCGCGAATTGCGGCACCAGCTCGTCTGGCGGCGGCGGGCGCTGCGCCTTATAGGCCGGATACAGCCGGTTGCGGAAAGTTTCCCGGCCAGCGTCGAAAATGACGGCGATATGCGTGCCTTCGTGGCCGCGCAGCAGGCGAGCCAGCATGTTGGCGAAGCCGAACACGGCATTGACCGGTGTGCCGGCCGCATCGGTCATCGGGGGCAGGGCGTGAAAGGCGCGGAAAATGAACCCCGACCCATCGATCAGCACCAGGCGTGGTCCGCCGGGCTGCGGCGGCTTAGTGCTCTCCGCCATCGGCGGCGTCTGGTTTCAGCCGGTAGCAGCGGGAGCAATACGGGCAGGTGATGATACCATCCACGAGGCGCAGGAACACGCGCGGGTGGCCAAGTGGCGGGTCCCCCCCGTCGCAGGCGATGACGGGGGAATCGACGAGTATGGCGTCGCGCTCGGGCGAGCTGGTGGTGCCGCTGGGCATGGCGCGTTCCTGGCAGTTGCGGGCGGGCGATGATACAGGCGAGACGTGTACACGGAAACGGCGGCGTCGCACAGGGTGGCAGCGGATGGACCGGCCCTGTCCCGACGCAGCCTCTGGCAGGGACTTGCCGCGTTGTCGGCGCTGGGGCTTGCCCGCTGCAGCGCTGATTTTCCGCCAAGCCCGGTGACGGGAACGATGCTGGCAACCGCGCGCGGCGAGGACTGGTGGACCCTGCCCGATGGCACGCGCCTGCCGCTGCGCCAGTTTCTGCCGCGCGGCAGGCCATGGGCCGTGACGCTCGCTCTGCACGGCTTCAACGACAGCGCCGATGGCTGGGCGCTGCCCGCGACGCGCATGGCGGCGGCGGGGGTCGCGGTGCTGGCGCCGGACCAGCGCGGCTTTGGCTTGTCCCCCGACCGCGGGCAATGGCCAGGCACCCGGCAATTGGTGGCGGATGCGGCGGCGATGGCCAGGCTGACAGCGGCGCGCTTTCCCGGGCTGCCGCTGTTCCTGATGGGCGAAAGCATGGGGGGCGCGGTGTTGATGGTGCTGGCCGCGCAAAAAAATGCGCCGCCCGTTGCCGGCTATGTATTTTCCGCGCCGGCGGTCTGGGGCTGGTCGGAAATGGCGTTGTATCTGCGTGGCGCCTTATGGCTGGTCAATGGTCTGGTGCCCGGGCTGACCCTGGGCACCGGCCCGGTGCGCGTCAGGGCAAGCGATAACAACGCGGCTCTGCGGGCCTTGGCCGAGGATCCAAGAACCATCCTGCACACCCGCGTGGCCGCGGTGGCCGGCCTGGTTGATTTGATGGAACAGGCGCTCCGCGCCGCCGGCGCCATGCGGGCACGGGCCTTGTTTCTCTATGGCGGGCACGACGAGCTTGTGCCCGCGCATGCTATGCGGGCGGCCTGGCGCGCGGCCAAGGCAGACCCGAACGCCTGTTTCGCCTTCTACCCCAAAGGCTATCATCTGCTGCTGCGAGAC
>DAIDIQ010000224.1 GCA_027459285.1 Acetobacteraceae bacterium | reverse complement strand
GCTGATGCGTTTGATGATGCGGCCGATGCTGTCGGTCTGGAAGGCGCGCAGCATGCGGTTGCGGTCCGCGACGTGCGGATCGTAGGGGGCGCGGGGGCGTTTGGGGGCGTCGTCCGGCTTGGGTGTGGGGGTGGTTTGTGGTTGCGGGCGGGGCGCGCGTTGGCGGAGGGGCGGAGGAATTCGGTGCTGCCCTTGATGGTTTTGCGGAGTGCGGTGAGCCAGATGACGGCGCGGTCGAGTTTGGCGATGGTTCGGTCGGGGTCGCGCTCGAAGCGGGGGCGGAGGCGGATGGGGTATGTGGCGCGGGTGCGGTTGAGGTCTGGCATGAAGCCGCGGAGGGCGAAGGCGAGGATGTTGTTGGCGCATTCGAGGAGGAAGTTGAGGCATGGGGGGTCGGTCCGGCGGAGAGCCGGGTCGGTTTCGTCGTCGGCGATGCGGTGGGTGAAGTCGTATCGGCGGCCCATGATGAGCACATAGTAGGAACTGGGTGTCCCCACGTCAAGGGGGAGATTCCTAGGTTTTTTTGTTTTTTCTGCTGGGATGGCCATGGCTGGGCGCCGTTGAGGCACTGTCCAGTGGCTATGTGATTGAGTTATAGAGTTTTTTTGGTTCTTTTTGTTCACAAAAAGAACGGGCCTGGCTTTGCCCGGCTCAATCCGCCCGCCCACCCGGCCGTGGCAGCGTTGCATGGCTGCAACCGGTTGAGATTGCGTGCGGTGGGGGACTTCAATGCACGGCATGGGCGCGGCATTTGCTTGACCGGTGACGAGGGGGCCCCTAGCAGACTGAACCATGCTGGATAGCTTGCAAGAAACCGTATTGCGTGCCCGGGAGGCGCTGGCGCGGCGGCAGGAGGGCGACGGACACTGGGTGTTCGAGCTTGAAGCCGACGCGACGATTCCCGCCGAATATGTGCTGCTGGAGCATTATCTGGACCGGATCGAGCCGGATTTGCAGCGCAAGATTGGGGTCTATCTGCGCCGGATTCAGGGGGCGCATGGTGGCTGGCCGCTGTTTCATGACGGGGCGTTCGACCTGTCGGCGAGCGTGAAGGCGTATTATGCGCTGAAGCTGATTGGCGATGATGTGGATGCGCCGCACATGGCGCGGGCGCGGGCGGCGATTCTGGCGGCTGGCGGGGCGGCGCGGTGCAACGTGTTCACGCGGGCGCAACTGGCGCTGTTCGGGCAGGTGCCGTGGCATGCGGTGCCGGTGATGCCGCTGGAATTGATGGTGGCGCCGCGTTGGTTTCCGATCAATTTGTGGAAGATATCCTATTGGTCGCGCACCGTGGTGGTGCCGCTGATGGTGTTGATGCATTTGCGCCCGCTGGCGCGCAATCCGCGCGGGCTGGGGGTGGCGGAGCTGTTCGTGACGCCGCCGGAGAGCGTGCGGGACTGGAACCATGCGCCGGTGCGCAGCAATTGGGGGCATGCGTTCCGGCTGCTGGACCGGGTTTTGCAGTCGGTTGAGCCGCGTGTGCCGCGCACGGCGCGGGCGCGGCTGATTGAGAAGGCGGTGGCCTTCGTGGTGGAGCGGCTGAACGGCGAGGACGGCTTAGGCGGGATTTACCCGGCGATTGCCAACAGCGTGATGATGTTCGACGCGCTGGGCTATGACCCCGGGCAGGCGCCGGCCGAGACGGCGTGGCGCGCGGTGCGCAAGCTGTTGGTGGTGCGTGAGGAGGAGGCGTATTGCCAGCCTTGTCTGTCACCGATCTGGGATACGTCATTGTCGGGCCATGCGATGGCGGAGGCGGCGCAGGCGCTGGGCGATGCGGCGGATTTGGACGCGGCGTGCGCCTGGTTGCGCGACCGGCAGGTGACCGATGTGGTGGGTGACTGGGCGATCGCGCGGCCCGGGGTGACGCCGGGCGGCTGGGCGTTTCAGTATGAGAACGCCTATTACCCGGATGTGGACGATACCGCGGTGGTGGGCATGTTGCTGCACCGGGCGGACCCGACGGCCAATGCCGAGGCGGTGGCGCGGGCGCGCGACTGGATTGTGGGCATGCAGTCGCACGATGGCGGCTGGGGCGCCTTCGATGCCGATAATGACAAGGATTATCTGAACCATATTCCGTTCGCGGACCATGGGGCGTTGCTGGACCCCTCGACCGCGGATGTGACGGCGCGCTGCCTGGGGTTTCTGGCGCAGATCGGCATGAAGCCGGACGAGCCGGTGATGCGGCGGGGGCTGGACTGGCTGATCAGGAACCAGGAGGCGGATGGGAGCTGGTTTGGCCGCTGGGGCACGAATTATCTGTATGGGACGTGGAGCGTGCTGTGCGCGCTGAATGCGTGCGGGCTCGCGCATGACAGCGAGACGATCAACCGGGCGGTGGATTTTCTGTTGGCGACGCAGCGCGAGGATGGCGGCTGGGGCGAGGATGAGGAGAGCTATGCCGGGGCGCCGCCGGGGCGGTTCGACCGCAGCACGCCGAGCCAGACGGCGTGGGCGCTGCTGGGGCTGATGGCGGCTGGCCGGTCGGACCATGAGGCGGTGCGGCGGGGGGTGGCGTATCTGGCGGCGACCCAGGATGCGCGCGGCGAATGGGCGGAGGAAGCGTATACGGCGGTGGGATTTCCGCGCGTGTTTTATTTGCGCTATCATGGGTATAAGCAGTTTTTCCCGCTGATGGCGGTGGCGCGCTATGTGGGGCTGATGCGCCGCAATGACCGGCGGGTGGCGTATGGGTTCTAGGGCCGGCGGCGGCCCGCGTGCCCGCCTGGCCACCGATGACGGTGCACGCTCGCGGGTGGCCGGGCCTGGGTGCGGGCCGGTGCCGGACTTGCGGGCGGTAGGACCGCGATGAGCCTGAGCCTTGGGTTGGTGGTGGGGCTGGACCAGGAAGGACAACTGGCCAGCCGGTGGGGCCGGGCGGCGATTGGCGGCGGCACGTTCGAGGGGGCGCTGCGCGCGGCCGAGGTGCTGGTGACCGAGTTTCAGGTGACGGCGCTGCTGAGCTTCGGCATTGCCGGCGGGCTGGACCCGGGGCTGCGGGCGGGGGACGTGCTGTCGGCCAGTGAAATTCTGGTCGATGGGCAAATGTTCAAGACGAGCCTGTCCGCCAAGGGATTGCGGGCCGGGCGGTTTCTGGGGGCGCGCGCGGTGGTGGCGAGCCCGGCCGAGAAGGCGGCGCTGTGGTCCGAGACGCGGGCGCAATGCGTCGATCTGGAATCGGGGGCGGTGGCGCTGACGGCGCGGAAATATCGGCTGCCGTTCGGGGCGGTGCGGGCGATTTGCGACCCGGCGGGGCGCAGCCTGCCACCGGCGGCGCTGGCCGGGCTGGAGGATGGATCGATCAAGTTCGGGCGGGTGATTGGCGCGCTGTTGCGCCAGCCGGCACAGGTGCCGGCGCTGTTTGCCCTGGCCCGGGACGCGCGCCGCGCCCGGCTGGGCTTGACGCGGCTGCGTGTGGCCCCATTGGGGTAGAGTGATGGAGAACGGGTGAGTGGAGCCGGGCCGGCCGCCACCCGCGGCGAGCCACCCGGCCCGAGGAAACGCGCGGTGATGGCGAAAGCGGCCGGGGCATGACGGCGAGGACGGAGCCGTCCTTGCGGCTGAGCGGCGAGCAGCGGCGCGCGGTGTTCGCGGCGCTGATTGGCAACGCGCTCGAATGGTATGATTTTCTGCTGTATGTGCTGATGGCGCCGTATGTGGCGCACGCGTTTTTTCCGGCGCGGAACGGCACGATTTCGTTGCTGCTGGCGGTCGGGACGTTCGGCGTGGGGTTTGTGATGCGCCCGGTGGGGGCGCTGGTGCTGGGCCAGTATGGCGACCGGCATGGGCGGCGGGCGGCGCTTTCGTTGGTGATTTTTCTGATGACGCTGGCCAACGCGCTGTTGGTGTTGACGCCGGGGGCGGCGCGGATTGGCCTGGCGGCGCCGGTTCTGATCGTGATTTCCCGGCTGTTGCAGGGATTTTCGGTGGGCGGGGATTTGGGCAGTTCGGCGACGATGCTGATCGAGGCCTCGCCCACCGGACGGCGGGGGTATTTCGGCAGTTGGCAGGGGGCGACGCAGCATGTGGCATCGCTTGCGGCGTCAGCCACGGCGACGGTGACGACCTTTGCGTTCGGGCATGCGGCGCTGGCGGCGGGGTGGTGGCGGCTGCCGTTCGCGTTGGGGCTGTTGATTGGCCCGGTGGGGTTTTACGTGCGGCGGCAGGTGCGCGAGCCGGAGGCGGTGCGGGCGGTGTTGCGGCGGAGCGCGCGGCCGCTGGCGGCGTTGCTGGGCCGGCACAGGCGGGCGCTGCTGACGGCGATGGGGCTGATATCGCTCTCGACGGTCGCGACCTATGTGCTGGAGTTGGGCATGCCGGCCTATGCCCGGCACACGCTGCATTTGCCGCTGCATGACGCGCTGGCGGCGAATACGTTGGCGGGGCTGCTGGGCCTGGTGGCGGGGCCATTGGCCGGGGCGGCGGCGGACCGGTTTGGCGCGCGGCGGGCGATGCTGCCGCCGGTGCTGTTGCTGAGCGTGCTGGTCTGGCCCGGCTATTGGCTGCTGACGCGGTATCCGAGCGCGGGAATTTTGCTGCTGGTGCAGACCGGGCTGCTGACGTTGCGCTCGATGCTGACGGGGCCGTTGCTGGCGATGGTGGCGCCGATGTTTCCGACCGAGATGCGGGCGAGCGGCCTTTCGGTGGCGTATAATGGGAGCGTGCTGGTGTTTGGCGGCTTCGCGCCGCTGATTACGACGGCGATGGTGGCGGGCACGGGGGATGCGCGGGCGCCGGCGTTTTATGTGCTGGGCGCGGCGGGGATGACGCTGGCGGCGTTGGGTTTGATGAGGGGTGGGGAGAGAGAGAAGAAAGCGGTTCTTTTTTGAAAAAAAGAACCAAAAAACTTTTGATTCCTGGAGTCTGGCGTAACCGCCGCGTCTAAGTGATGAACGTTTTTTGCGCGACTTTTTTTCAAAAAAGTCGCTTCTTGATGACATACGCCACCGGCCCGGGGGCCGGTGGCGGGCGGGTCAGCGTGGCGCTAGCACCATGACCATCTGGCGGTTTTCCATTTTCGGCATCTGTTCGACCTTGCTGTCCTCGTCCATGTCGAGGCGGATGCGTTCGAGGACCTTGATGCCGAGATCCTGGTGGGCCATTTCGCGGCCGCGGAAGCGGAGCGTGACCTTCACTTTGTCGCCTTCCTCGATGAAGGACTTCATGGCGCGCAGTTTCACCATGTAGTCGTTATTGTCGATGTTCGGGCGGACCTTGACTTCCTTGATCTCGATGACGCGCTGGCGCTTGCGGGCCTCGTTCTTCTTTTTCTGTTGTTCATATTTGAACTTGCCGAAATCGAGGATTTTGCAGACCGGCGGGTCGGCGTTGGGGCTGATTTCGACCAGGTCGAGACCGGCGGCGATGGCGCGCTGATGGGCTTCCCGGGCGGACATGACGCCTTGCATCTCACCGTCCTCATCGATGAGGCGGACTTGCGGCGAGCGGATTTCCTCGTTCACGCGCGGCCCCTCGCGGCTGGGGGGGGCGGGCAATGGTCCTCTGGCTATGTGTGTCTCCTGTGGTTGTGGCGGCTAGGGGTGGGCGGGTCGCGGCCCGGCGGAACCGGGTTTCATCGGAGGTCGGGCGGCGCGGCCTCGGTTGCAAGGGTTTGGGCCGCTTCGTCAAGGGAAATCATGGTTTGCGCGTCCGAGCCGAGGCGGCGGATGGCGAGGGTGCGGGCCTCGGCCTCGCGGCGGCCGACCACGAGCAGCAGGGGGACGTGGCGGAGACTGTGGGTGCGGATTTTGGCGTTGATTTTTTCCCGCCCGGTATCGGTTTCGACGCGCAGCCCGGCGGCGGTGAGGGTGTCGGCGACGTGGCGGGCATACGCGTCGGCGTCGGAGACGATGGTGGCGATGACGGCCTGCACGGGGGCGAGCCAGAGGGGGAAGCGGCCGGCATATTGCTCGATGAGGATGCCGAGGAAGCGTTCGAAACTGCCGAGGATGGCGCGATGCAGCATGACCGGGCGGCGGCGGGAACCGTCCTCGGCGGTGTAGAGGGCATCGAGCCGTTCGGGGAGGATGAAATCGACCTGCAGGGTGCCGCACTGCCAGTCCCGGCCGATCGCGTCACGCAGGACGAATTCGAGCTTGGGGCCATAGAAGGCGCCCTCGCCGGGGTTGAGATCGTAGGTGACGCCGGCGATGTCGCAGGCCTCGCGCAGGCTGGCCTCGGCACGGTCCCAGGTCGCGTCATCGCCGGCGCGCTTTTCCGGCCGGTCGGAAAATTTGACCTGGAAGCTGTCGAAGCCGAAATCGCGGTAGATGTCGGCGAGGAGGGCGACGAAGCGGGCGGTCTCGGCGGCGACCTGGTCCTGCGCGCAGAAGATGTGCGCGTCGTCCTGGGTGAAGGCGCGCACGCGCATGATGCCGTGCAGCGCGCCCGAGGGTTCGTAGCGGTGGCAGGCGCCGAATTCGGCCATGCGCAACGGCAGGTCGCGGTAGCTGCGGATGCCGTGGTTGAAGATCTGCACGTGGCAGGGGCAGTTCATGGGCTTGAGGGCGAGGGTTTTCTCCTCGTCCTCGACGGTGGCGATGAACATGTGTTCGCGGAATTTCTCCCAGTGGCCGGAACGCTCCCACAGCGCGCGGTCGACCAGTTGGGGGGTGCGGACTTCCTGGTAGCCGGCGGCGTCGAGGCGGCGGCGCATATAGGCCTCGACCGCGCGATAGAGGGTCCAGCCGCTGGGATGCCAGAAGATGCTGCCGACGGCTTCCTCCTGGATGTGGAACAGGTCCATTTCGCGGCCGATGCGGCGATGGTCGCGCTTTTCGGCTTCCTCCAGCTGATGGAGGTAGGCGTCGAGCTCCGCCGCGTCGCGCCAGGCGGTGCCGTAGATGCGGCTGAGCATGGGGTTGCGATGGTCGCCCCGCCAATAGGCGCCGGCGACGCGCATGAGCTTGAAGGCCGTGCCGACATCGCCGGTGCCGCGCATGTGCGGGCCGCGGCAGAGATCGACCCAGTCGCCCTGGCTGTAGACGGTGATGGTCTCGTGCTCGGGCAGGTCGCGGATGAGTTCGGCCTTGAAGCGTTCGCCGCGGGCCTCGAAGAAGGCGATGGCCTCGGCACGGTCGTGCACGGAGCGGATGAAGGGGGCGTTGGCGGCGATGATTTGCCGCATGCGGGCCTCGATGGCCGGGAAATCGTCCGGGGTGAAGGGGGCGTTGCGGGCGAAATCGTAATAGAAGCCGTTTTCGATGGCGGGGCCGATGGTGACCTGGGTGCCGGGAAAAAGGTCCTGCACGGCCTGGGCGAGGACGTGCGCGCAATCATGACGGATCATGGCCAGGGCGGCCGGGTCGCGCCGGGTGATGAAGGTGATGGCGGCGTCTGTCTCGACCAGGCGGGAGAGGTCCTGAAGCTCGCCATTGACGGTCATGGCCAGGGCCGCGCGGGCGAGGCCGGGGCCGATGCTGGCGGCGATTTCCGCGCCGGTGAGGGGGGCGGGGAAATGGCGCTTGGCGCCGTCGGGCAGGGTGATGTCGGGCATGGGCGGGCGCGTGATCCGGCGGTGATGCAGGGTCTATGGCGTCATGGCAGGGCGGCGACAACCCGGTCTGGTGGCAGATCGGGTAGGTGCGGGACGGCGATGAGGGCGGGCCAGGCGCCGCTGGGGTAACGGGGCGCGGTGAGGGCGGGGTTGGAGGCGCCGCCGAACAGCACCAAAGCGGGGCGGGAAAAGGCGGTGGCGAGGTGCATGGGGCCGGTATCGTTGCCGATGACGAGGGCGGCGTGGGCGAGCAGGTGGGCGAGTTGCGGCAGGGTGGTGCGGCCGGTGAGATCGTGTGCCGCGGGCAGGGCCTGGCGGATGGTGGCGGCGAGGCGGGAATCGGCCGCGGTGCCGGCGATGAGAATGGCCTGGCCGCGGGCGGCGAGGGTCGTGGCGAGGGCGGCGAAATGCGCGGCGGGCCAGCGCTTTTCCGGCCGGTGCGGGGCGGCGCCGGGGACGAGCACGGTGTAGGGCGCGGGGGGCAAGGGCGGCGCGGGCAAGGCGGTGAGCGGCGCGAGGGCGGCCGCGGTCAAGGGGGGGATGTGGCTGATGCCGGCATCGGCCAGTTGTTCGCGCTGCCGCTCGAAAGTGTGGATGGCGTCGCGGTTCGGGTTGCGGTGCGGGTGGCTCGCGAGGCGGCCGATGCCGGACCATTCGGCTTGGCCGGCGAGCCAACGGTAACGGGTGGAGCGGGCGGAGGTTTGCAGGTCATAGATTCGGGTGAAGCCGTGCACTTGCCGGCGGAGGCGGATGAGGGCGGGGAGGTTGAGCGGGCCGGGGCGGGCGTCGGTTTCGACCTGGTTGAACCAGGGGGCGGCGGCGAGCCAGGCGGCATAGGGGGCGGTGGTGAGCAGGGTGATGTGGGCGCCGGCGTGATGGGCGCGGATGGCGGCGAAGGGGGCGAAGGATTGGGCGATGTCACCGAGCGCCGAGTGGCGGATGACGAGAATGCGGGGAGATGCCATGGCAGGTGGAGCCTTTGACGCGGTTCCGGGCGGCGCGCAATCTGCCCCCGGGTGAACGCGCTGGACCCAATTCGGAGCATGCCCTCGTGACCATGGTTCCCATCTCGGACGAAGAACTCGAAGCCATGTTGTCCGAGCCCGAATCGGATCGGGTGGAGTTCAAACAGGCCTGGACAGACAATGTTGCCGAGAAAGTGCGGCAGGCGGTTTGTGCGTTCGCCAATGACTTACCGGGACATGGCCGTCCGGGCGTGGTTGCGATCGGTGTGGCGGATGATGGCGACGTGGTGGGCTGTGACGTTTCGGATCAACTGCTGACGAAACTGGGGGCGATCAAGGAAGACGGGCAGATCGTGCCGCCGCCAACTTTGACCGTCAGCCGACGTAGCCTTCGCGACAAGACCGTGGCGCTGGTCACGGTCTGGCCCGCGGATGCGCCGCCGGTTCGCTACAAAGGGCGGATCTGGGTAAGAGTTGGCCCGAGGCGCGCTCTCGCCACCCAGCAAGATGAACGGATTTTGAACGAAAGGCGGCGGCACCATGACCGAAGTTTCGATGCGCAACCGGTGATAGGCTGCGCTCTGGATGAACTCGATCGGCGTGTTTTCGAAGGCGTTTACCTCCCCGCCCTGGTGGCGCGCGACGTGTTGGACGCGAATGATCGCAGCTATGCGCAGAAGCTGGCGGCGTGCGGCATGGTGGCCAGCGCCGATGATCCCACTCCGACCATCGCGGGTTTGTTGGGTGTCGGCATAACGCCGCGAAGCTGGATTCCATGCGCTTATATCCAGTTCCTGCGCTTCCGTGGCACCGACGAGACCGACCCGGTGACGGACGCGCAGGAAATCGACGGCACCTTGGATGCGATGGTGCGGCGGCTGGACGAAAAGCTGCGCGCCCATTTAACCGTTGCCGTAGATTTCACCGGCGCTGGCGTGAGCGAGGCGCGCATGACACCCTATCCGCCGGTGGCGCTGCAACAAATCACCCGCAACGCCGTGATGCACCGGACCTACGAAGGCACCAACGCCCCGGTGCGGGTTAACTGGTACGACGACCGCATAGAAATTCTCAGCCCAGGTGGTACGTTCGGCTGTGTGACGGCGGAGAATTTCGGCCGGCCCGGGTTCAGCGATTATCGCAACCCGCTCATCGCCACGATCATGAGAACGTATGGCTTTGTTCAGCGTTTCGGCGTGGGCATAGCCACCGCGCAGAAAGCTATGCGCGACAATGGCAATCCGCAGATAGAATTCTCTGTCGAACGAAACCATGTCCAGGCGGTACTGAGGCGCGCGCCATGAACATTCCCGTTCTGACGTTCTTCAACAACAAGGGCGGCGTCGGCAAGACCTCGCTAGTTTATCATCTCGCGTGGATGTTTGCTGAGATTGGGCTTTCCGTCATTGCCATTGACCTCGATCCGCAGGCGAATCTCACCGCGAGTTTCTTCGACGAGGATACGCTGCTGGGGATCTGGCCGGATAAGCCCTCGGATACGAATGCGCATACCATCTATCAGTGCCTGCGGCCGTTGGTTCGAACGGGAGAAATCCTGACGCCACACACGAAGGAAATAACTCCGAAATTGCACGTGGTGCCGGGCGATCTGGCGCTCGCCGGTTTCGAGGAAAACCTGTCGGAAGCCTGGCCTAATGCGCTCGGCTCGAATGATCTATACAGACCCTTCCGGCTGCTGACCGGGTTCTGGCAGGTGGCGCAGATGGCGGCTAAAGCGCATCGAGCCAACATTATCTTGGCCGACGTTGGCCCGTCGCTCGGTGCCATAAACCGCTCGGCGCTGATCGCAACAGATCATGTCGTCATTCCCTTGGCGGCCGATCTGTTCGCCTTGCAGGGACTGCGCAACCTCGGTCCGACCTTGACGCGCTGGCGCAGCGATTGGAAGAAACGTCGGGATAATTGGTCGACGAAAGAGTTTCGTCTACCGGGTGGTAAGATGCACCCGGCGGGTTATGTGCTGATGCAGCATGCCGAGCGGCTGAAACGTCCTGTTCGCGCCTATTCGCAATGGGCGGAGCGGATACCGGAGGAATATCAAAGGGTCATCGGCGGTGATGGCGGTGTCGATGCGTGCCTGGCGCGACTGAAACATTATCGCAGCCTGGCCCCGATGGCGCAGGAAGCACGCAAGCCGATATTCAAGCTGACCGCGGCCGACGGCGCCATCGGTAACCATGCCCGCGCGGTCACTGCGGCTTATGACGACTTCAAGCGCCTCGCCGAGTTATTGATTGATAGGCTTGGCTTGGAAGTTAGCGATCAAAGGGTTGACCATCAAATCATTCCGGCGAGTTCGGCGTAGACCGCGAGGGTTGCGGCCTGCATGGCGGCCTTGGTGTAGGCGGCGGAGACGTGGGCGCGGGCCCGGTAGCCGAGCGTCCAGCGTTGTTCGGGGGTGAGGGACAGGGCGGTTTCGAGCGCGGCTGTCAGGGCGGCGACGTCGTTGGGGGGGATGAGGAAGCCGGTCTGGCCGTCATGGACGGTTTCGGCGGCGCCGCCATGGTTGGTGGCGATGAGGGGGCGGGCCATGGCCTGCGCCTCGATGGCGGTGCGGCCGAAGCCCTCGGGCACGGTGGAGACGTTGAGGGCGACATCGGCGAGGGCGAGGGCGGCCGGCATGTCGGCACAGTCACCGACGATGCGGACGCGGGGGCCGAGGCCGAGGCTGGTGGCGCGCTGGGCGAGTTCCTGGGTGAAGCTGCCCTTGCCTTGGGATGCGCCGGCGAGGACGAGGCAGGCCGTGCTGTCGGTGAGGCGGGCGAGGGCCTGGATGGCGATGTCCTGGCCTTTCCAGCGGGTGAGGCGGCCGGCGAGGAGGATGACGGGGGCGGATTCGGGCAGGCGCCAGGCCTGGGCGAGGCGGGCGATGCGTTCGCCGCTGACGGCGGCGGGGTCGAACACCGCAGGATCGACCCCGCGGGGGATGACGCGCACGCGGTTGGCGGGCACGGCGTGGCGGCGCATGAGTTCGGCCGCGATATAGTGGCTGATGGCGATGACCAGGTCGCCCTTGGCCATGACGGCGTTATAGGCGCGCTTGAAGGGCAGGTTTTCGCGGTAGGTGCCGTGCCAGGTGGTGACGAAAGGCAGGCGCAACTGGCGGGCGGCGCGATATGCCGACCAGGCGGGCGCGCGGGAGCGGGCATGGATGATGCGCACGGCGTGGGTTTTGGCGATGCTTTCCAGCGCGGCCTGGTTGCGCAGGATGCGCAGCGGGTTGCGGCTGGCCAGTTTGAGGGTGAAATGGGTGCCGCCGGCGCGGCTGATGGCGCCGACGAGGCGGCCGCCCTGGCTTGCCACCAGCGGTTTGCCGCCGGCGCCGGCGATGGCCTGGGCGATTTCGATGGTGCCGCGTTCGACGCCGCCGGCATCGAGCGCCGGCAGGACTTGCAGGATGGTGGGGAATCGGGCGGGCTCGGGCGGCATGATGCGCCTTTATGACGCGAGGTGCTGGGCGAGAAAAAGGGTGGGCGGATGGTGGCGGTGATCAGCCATGGGGTGAGGCTGGCGGTGACGGCGCGCGAGGGGGTGGCGCCGGGCTTGCTGTTTCTGCCCGGGTTTCGGAGCGATATGCGCGGGGCCAAGGCGGAGTTTCTGGCCGGCTGGTGCGCCGAGCGTGGGCGGGCGATCACGCGTTTCGATTATTCCGGGCACGGCGAGAGTGGCGGCGATTTCGAGGAGGGCACGATTGGCCGGTGGCGGGACGATGCGCTGGCGGTGCTGGGTGCCATGCCGGCGGGGCGGGTGGTGCTGGTTGGCAGTTCGATGGGCGGATGGATTGCGCTGCTGCTGGCGCTGGCGCGGCCGGAACGGGTGGCCGGGCTGGTTCTGCTGGCGCCGGCGCCGGATTTTACCGAGGATTTGATGTGGGCATCGATGATGCCGGCGGAGCGGGCGATGCTGACCCGGGCCGGCGTGCTGCGGGTGCCGAGCGCCTATGGGCCGCCGCTGCCGATAACGCTGCGATTGATCGAGGAGGGGCGCGGGCATCTGGTTCTGCGCGCGCCGATTGCGCTTGATGTGCCGGTGCGGATTCTGCATGGGCAGCGCGACCCGGACGTGCCGTGGGAGCGCAGCCTGACGCTGGCCGAGCGGCTGGTGGGGGATGATGTGCGGGTGGTGCTGGTGAAGGACGGGGACCACCGGCTTTCCCGGCCGGAGGATTTGGCGCTGCTGGCGGGGCTGGTGGCGGAGCTCATGGGGTCATAGCGGCCTGGTCGGGATGAGCAGGCCCTGTTCGAGGGCGAGCCGGACCAGGCCGATATCGGAGGCAACGCCGAGCTTGGCGCGAATCTGGCTGCGGGTATTGGCGATGGTCTTGGCGCTGAGGCCGAGGCTGTGCGCCATCTGATCGGTGCCCTGGCCGGCGAGCAATAATTGCAGGATCTCGAATTCCCGCGGGGTCAGGCGGTCCGACGCGTCGCGCACCTCGCCGAGCTGGGCCAGGGCGAGCGCCTGGTTGATATCCGGGCTCACGGCGGTGCCGCCCGCGAGCACGCTGGCCACCGCGTCGAGCAGAAGGGTGGGCGGGCTGCTTTTGGTGATGAAGCCGCGCGCGCCCGCGCGGAACGCCTGGACCGCGAACGCGGCGCTTTGGTGCATGGTGAGAATGAGGATGCGGGCTGAGGGATCGAACGCCCGCAGGCGGCGTGTGGCCTCGATTCCGCCATGGTCGGGCAGGGTGAGGTCCATGATGACGAGATCGGGGCGGTGGCGTTTATAGGCCTGCCAGGCCTCGCGCGCGGTGCCGGCGATGGCGACGACGCTGAGGCCGGATTTTTGTTGCAGCAGCGCGCGGTATCCCTCGCAGACCACCGCATGGTCATCGACCAGCAGGATGCGACTGGCGCCGGTCATGGCCGGGGGAGTGGCACGGGATTGATGGCGACGGTGCCCAGGACACGCAGGCCGCTGGGACGAAGCGGCACCAGGCGCAGCGTGCCGCCGAGGGCGGCCAGCCGTTCCCGCATGCCGGCGATGCCGAGGCCGGGGCGGGCAAGGTCTGGCGGCGTGAGGGTTCCGTCATCCTCGATGGCGAGGGTGACCTGGTTGTCGCCATGCAGGCTGAGGGTGACCGAGACCTGGCTGGCCTGGCCGTGCCGGACGGCGTTGGTGATGGCTTCCTGGGTGACGCGATAGAGGGCGGTGCTGACGGACGGCGGCAGGGTGGCCGGGTTGCCGTCGATGCGCAGGCGGAGGCGCGGGCCGAGGCCACCGTTCCAGGTGGTGACCAGGGCGCGCAGGCTTTCAGCGAGGCCGAGCGCATCGAGATCGAGCGGGCGGAGGCGGAGCAACAGGCCACGCAGCGCCAGCATGACGCGATCGATGACGCCGAGGGTCGCGTCACAATCAGGCAGCAGGGTGGCGCAGGCGGTGGTGGCGGCGAGGCGGATGGCGGCCACGCGGGCGCTGATGGCGGCGAGACATTGACCGAGTTCGTCATGCAGATCGGCGGCGAGTTGGCGCCGCTCGTCTTCCTGGGCGGTGACAAGGCGGCGCAACAGGGCATCACGCTCGCTTCGGATGGCGGCCAGGGTTTCGGCCAGATGATTGAAGACGGCGCTGATGGCGGAGAGCTCTCCGAAATCGAACGCGGGAAGACGCGCCGAGAAATCATTCTCGGCGAGGCGTTGCAGGGCGTGACGGATGATGTGGGTGGGGCGCAGCAGGGCTTGCAGGGCGATGGCGAACAGGGCGATGAGGGCGATGAGGGCGAGACCGAGCGCGGCCATGGTGGGCGCGGTTTCGGCCCAGATGGCGCCGAGCCAGGCCGAGGCATCTGGTGCCACGACGACCTGGCCGACGCTGCCGGCGTGGCCGGCCACGCTGGCCCGCGCCACAGGCGGCGGGCCGAGCAGCAACGCGCCGAGGCGGGCGACGAGCCAGGGCGGGTGGGACGCCAGGTCCTGCCCGGCGCAGAAGCTTTGGCGCGGGGCGCCGAGCGGATAGGCGAGCGTTATGCAATCACCGGGTTGGCCGAGCATGGGAGCGAGGCTTTGCGGATCGACCGGGGCGGCGGCCGGGCTGACGTTCCAGCCATGTTGATTGGCCTGCAGGGCGATCTCATGGGCGATGAGGGTGGCCAGCAGGCGGAGGCGGGCCTGCTGGTGCCGGGCTGCTTCCGCCAGCGTGACCGCGCCGGTGGCGGTGAAGCAGAACACCGAAAGCAGCGCGAGACAGAGCAAAAACCGGGTTCGCAGGCCGATTGACCGCCGCATGGGAATGCACCCCCGCCGTTGCCGCCGAATTGCGGGCGGACCGCATGGTGACGCAGGCGGCGGGAGACTCAAGCCATGGCCGCGATTTCGGGAAAATTGCCCGGTGAAAACCGGGACGCAAGCCGTGGCGGCGGCATGGCCGGACGGGCACGCTGAGCCGCGAGAGAACGGCAGGAGGCGGGCATGAAGCGGGCGAGACGCGGAATTTTGTGGGTGGGGCTCGCAGCCTGGCTTTGCGTGGGGATGGGCGCGGCTGACGCCGCGGCGGCGCCGCGGCCACGGATTGCGGTTGCGGTGTTTGCGTATACCGATAGTTCCGGCGAGCCTGGGCCGCAGGCGCGCGCGCACCGGAGCGAGGTGTTGGCATTGCAACGGGCGCTGGTGCGCCGATTGCCGGTTGAGGCGGATGTCTCGGCGAGCGGGACTGACTGTCTGGACAGGTGCGCGCGGGCGGCCGGGGCGACGCTGCTGCTGCGCGGCGGCGTGCACAAAATGAGTACGCTGGTGCAGTGGGCGGTGGCGCAACTGGTGGATGTGCGCACGGGCCGGGTTATTTTGCGTCGGCTATATACATTCCGCGGTGACGACAGGCTGGCCTGGGCGCATGCCGGGGCGTTTCTGGCGCGCGATCTGGGCGAAGGGATGCGCCACGCGGGGTTGGCCGGCAAGATTCCGTTGGCGGTGTTTCCGTTCGAGATGGATGATTTCAGTGCCGATGCCGGTTACGGCGTGGCCAACCCGGTGCAGAAGGGCCAGTTGCAAGCGGCGACCGAGGCGGTGCGGGCGGCGCTGCGCGCAAGCGGGCGGTTTGTGCTGCTGACGGGCACCGGCACGGCACGTGACGCGCGCGCGGTGGGCGCCATGGTGGATTGCGGCGGCTGTGATGCGCCGGTGGCGCGGCGGTTGGGCGCCAGCGAAGCCTTGACCGGGGTGATTCAGCGCATCAGCCAGACGGAATATCAGGTTCGGCTGACAGTGCGCGACGCGGCGAGCGGGGCGGTGCTGTTGCAGGCCGATTCCGGGCTGCGCATGGGGGCGGCCTATGCGTGGGGGCGCGGCGCGGTGACACTGGCGCGAGCCTTGCTGGACCTTTCCTGAAGCCGGTTGCGACCGGCGATGGCGGCCTGTATGGACCCCGCCATGGGGATGGGGTTCCCCATTTCCCGAACGCGCCCGCGCCCGCGCTGCGCGACGAGGGGCGGGGGGTGCGGATGCGGTTTTACCTGGCGGTGGGATTGGGTGGGGCGTTGGGGAGTGTGGGGCGGGCCTGGCTTGGGGTGGCCGTGGCGCGGCTGACCGGGCCGGAATTTCCCTGGGGCACGATTCTGATCAATATCATCGGGTCGTTCGTGATCGGGTTTTTTGGCGCGGCGACGACGGGTGGAGGCAGATTTGCGGTGCCGGCGGAATTGCGCGCGTTCGTGATGCTTGGACTTTGCGGCGGGTTCACCACCTTTTCCTCGTTCAGCCTGCAGACGCTGGATCTTGTGCGCAGCGGCCGCCCCGCCCAGGCGGCGGCGAATGTCGCGCTTTCGGTGGTGCTCTGCCTGCTCGCGGTAAGCGCCGGCTTCGCCAGCGGCGCCGCCGCGCGCTAAAGACCCCAAGTTACAAAGTTTTTTTGGTTCTTTTTGTTCACAAAAAGAACATATCTTTTATTATTCTCTTGGGTAGCGTGCCTCCGCCCTGAGAATCGCGACCAGCCCCTCCCGGTAGGTCGGGTAGGTCCAGGTCCGGTCGATCCATTCCTGTGTCAGGCGGCTGCTGACCTTGCGGTTTTCCGCCCAGAAGCTGCGTGCCATGTCGCTCATGGTCGGCAGGGCTTCCTCGAGCGGGATTGCCTCGGGTGGCAGCATGCCGAGCAGGGCCGCGGCCTCGGCCATGACGGCGGCGCTTTCGGCTGGCATATCGTCATTGCCGTGCAGGATGCGGGTGTGCCCGGGCGGGCGGCGGAGGGCCGCGAGTGTGGCGCCGGCGATATCGTCCACGTGAATGCGGCCGAAGGCGTGGCCGGGGGCGAGGACGCGCCGCGCGGTGCCGGCGCGCAGATCATCGAAGACCGAGCGGCCGGGGCCGTAGATTCCGGCGAGCCTGAATATGTCCAGTGCTCGTTCCCCGGCTATTTTCCGCCAGGCCTGTTCCGCCGCGAGACGCCGGCGCGCGCGGGGCGTGCGGGGGGTGGGCTCGGTCTGTTCATCGACCCAGGCGCCGGCGTGGTCGCCGTAGACGCCGGTCGTGGACAGATAGAGAATATGCGCGAGTTTTGGCGCCCTTGTCAGCGCCGCCTCGTGCGCGGCGATGACGGGGTCGGCTTCGCCTGGCGGGGCGGTTATGACGATGTGGGTCGCGTGCGCGATCGCGGATGCGGCGTCGGCGAACGCCACCATGCCGGCTTGTGGCGCGCGGGAGACCGTGGCGGCATTGATGCCGGCCGCGCGCGCCGCGGCCGCAATGGCAGCACCCGTATACCCGCTGCCAAAAATCAACAGCATGAAGAAACCGGCATAAAGTTTTTTTGGTTCTTTTTGTTCACAAAAAGAACATTCCTTTTTTTGTAAGCCAGATACACCAGAAGTTCCCGCTATATATGAATGGCCCGATCATACGCCTCCAGCACCGCCTCGTGCATGGTTTCGCTGATGGTCGGGTGGGGGAAAATGGTGGCCATGAGCTCGGCTTCGGTGGATTCGAGTGTGCGGGCGATGGCGTAGCCCTGGATCATTTCGGTGACTTCGGCGCCGACCATGTGCGCGCCGAGCAGTTCACCGGTTTTGGCGTCGAAAATGGTTTTGACCAGGCCCTCGGGTTCGCCCATGGCGATGGCCTTGCCGTTGCCGATGAAGGGGAAGCGGCCGATTTTGATGTCCCGGCCTTCGGATCTGGCGCGTGCCTCGGTATAGCCGATCGAGGCGATCTGCGGGCGACAATAGGTGCAGCCGGGCACGTGTGACCAATCGACCGGGTGCGGATGCAGACCGGCGATGGCCTCGACGCAGACGACGCCTTCGTGGCTGGCCTTGTGGGCGAGCCAGGGTGGGCCGGCGAGATCACCGATGGCATAGATGCCGGGTTCGTCGGTGCGGCAGAAGGCGTCGATGACGACATGGGTTTTCTCGACGCGGATTCTGGTGCCCTCGAGCCCGAGATTTTCGGTGTTGCCGACGATGCCGACCGCCGATATGACGCGCTCGACCGTGATCTCGTGGCTTTTTCCGCCTGCCTCGATCCGCGCCGTGACGGAATTCTCGGCCTTGGTGAGGGCCGTTACCGTGGCACCGGTCAGCAGCGTCATGCCTTGGACGGTGAATTGCTTGGCGGCGAAGGCGGAGATTTCCGCATCCTCGACCGGGAGGATACGGTCCATGACCTCGACCACCGTCACCTCGGCGCCGAGATTGCGGTAGAAGCTCGCGAATTCGATGCCGATCGCGCCCGAGCCGATCACGAGCAGTGATTTCGGCATCGCCTGCGGCACCATCGCTTCCTTGTAGGACCAGACCAGTTTGCCATCCGCCTCGAGGCCGGGGAGTTGGCGGGCGCGGGCGCCGGTGGCGAGGATGATGTGCGGCGCGGTCAAGGTCGCGACCGGCTTGCCGGCCTTCGTCACCGTCAGCGTGTGCTTGCCGGCGAGCTTGCCCTCGCCGTCGAACACGGTGACCTTATTTTTGCGTAACAGATGCGCGACGCCGGACGACAGCTGCTTGGCGACCCCGCGCGAGCGCTTCACCACCGCGGCGAGGTCGAAGCCCGGCACCGGCCCGGCCGCGAAGCCGAACTCCGGCAGATGGTGCAGCAGATGGTTGATCTCCGAGGTGCGCAGCAGCGCCTTGGTCGGGATGCAGCCCCAGTTCAGGCAGATGCCGCCGAGATGCTCGCGCTCCACCACCGCGGCCTTCATGCCGAGCTGGGCCGCGCGGATGGCGGCGACATAGCCGCCGGGGCCGCCGCCGAGGACGATCAGGTCGAAGCTGGTGTCTGGCATCGGGGCCTCCTGTTCATGCGGCGAGCGCGGCGAGCGCGTCGCGTTCCAGTCGCATCACGGTCCAGTCCCGCATCGGGCGGGCGCCGAGGCGGTGGTAGAAATCGATCGACGGCTGGTTCCAGTTCAGCACGCGCCATTCCATCCGCCGGCAGCCTTCGTCCCGCGCGGTGCGGGCGAGATGGCGGAACAGGGCAACGCCGATGCCGGTGCCGCGGTGCGCGGGTTCGACGAACAGGTCCTCCAGGAACAGGTCCGGGCCGCCGGCGAAGGTGCTGAACGTGTAGTACCAGAGCGCCAGGCCCACGGCGCGGCCGCCGGCCTCGGCCAGCACCGCATGCGCGCGCGGCGTGGGGCCGGCCAGCGCGCGAGCGAAATGGTCTTCCGTGGCGGTGACCTGGTCGGCCAGGCGCTCGTACTCGGCGAGCGCGCGCACCAGGCGCAATACCGCGGCCGCATCCGCCGGCGCCGCCGGGCGGAGGGTGAAGGTTTCAGTCCCAATGGCCATCACGTCCTCCGTCGCGACCGGCGCGAACGTACCGCCAAGGGCCTTGCATCGGACGGCCTGCTCACGCGGTGGGCACCGGCGCGGCCGGGATCACAGCATCAAACTCATCGGGTCTTCGACCAACGCCTTGAACGCCGCCAGCCACTCCGCCCCCAGCGCGCCGTCCACCACCCGGTGATCGACCGACAGCGTGCAGGTCATCACCGT
>DAIDIQ010000183.1 GCA_027459285.1 Acetobacteraceae bacterium | reverse complement strand
GTCGACCAGCTGTTCACGCTGGTGCTCGGGGCCGCGCCGAAATAGGGTGGCAGCACCATGTCCTGCAGATTGTAGGTGAAGCCGTTCAGCGTGTACGGATAGCCGCCATAGTTCGCGTTATTCTCCAGCGGGTCACCCACTTCCCACAAACCGCCGCAACCGGCGTTGTTCGTGAACGGATCCTGGATCCACTCACCAAGTTCGTGGCTGAGCGCCGAGACGTCCTGCGCGAACGCGCCCGGGGTCGTGATGTAGGTCGCGAAGCTGTAGCTGTTCGTGCCGGTATAGGAGTGATAGCCGCCGATGCAGCAAAGCTGGGTCGGCAACTCGGTCAGATACACGTTCGACGAAACAAAGATCGGCAACACGCCGGTCGGCACCTTGTGCGAGGCAATCAGGTTCTGGATCTGCGTGTCCCACCAGTTGATGTAGGCCTGAATGACGTTCGCGCCGAAATCAGTCTTCACGCTGCCATCGCTGGCCGGAACCGTGAAGGTCTGTTCCTTGTAAACCTTCGGCTTGGCGAAGGTCACGTGATAGCCGGGGTTGCCCGACACGCCATACCAAAGGCTCGCGCGCTGGAAGGCGTCGATATACTGGGTGGTGCCAACATTGGTGCCGCCCTGGGTATAGTTCTGGGTCTGGAAGATCGGGCTGGCCTCGATCGCCGCGATCACGTTGCGGCTGCCCGACATCGTCGCCAACGGGTCTTCCGTGGTCGTCACGCCATTCTTGGTGATGACCGTCTTGATCGGAATAATCACCACCGGAATGGTCGACGCCGCGCCGGCCGTCGGTTCATTGCCGACGAATACTTCCGAGCCGGACGAACCATTATACGAATAGTTGAAAGTCCAGGTCGGCAGCGTCGGCGCCGTGGTGCGGGCGCCCGGCGCGCGCTGCAGCGGTTGCACCGTGTACATCGGCCGGTCGGCGGCCGCGCGCGCATGCTGTGGCACCGCGACGAACGCAGCACCAAAGGCGAGCAGACTCACGCCTGCAAGAATTGACGTTTTCAAGGCATTCCCTTTCATCATCAGGAAAATCGAGACATTGACCGCGCGAATATAAGTCAGCAGTTATCGCCCGCTTTTTCGCGGCAGTATAAGAACACGGAAAGGTAATCGTCCGACCGAGCAAGTATCCGGCGCCGGACTGGTTTGGTGAACGAACCGTAACGTCACGAATTGCGATCTGACAAGTCCTTAACGTGACGTTTTTTTTGCATTTTTAGCGCGATATTAAGGGTTTCCGCGCACGCGCCCCGCCTATGGTAACAAAATGGTCATGAACCAGGTGAATCTGGTCAGATTTGTGCGTCGGCGGCCGATTCCGCTTGAAATGCCGCAAGCTCCGCCCGCCGCGCCGCCGCCTCCCGCCGCAATCGCCGGAAGCTGCGCACCCCGAACGGCAAGCTCATCGCATAGGCAATCGTCGCCAGCGCCATGCCCGCCCAGGGATCAGCCACCAGCAACGCCGCGAACGCACCGGTGCACAACAAGGTGGGCAGCACCAGGTGGCTCGGGATGCGAAAATTCTTGAAGCTCCAGACCGGCAGGGTCGATACCAGCAAGCCCGCCGTCACCACCAGGCAGGCCGCCGTCACCAGCGGAAACGATGCCGCCGCGTACAGCCATTCCTGCCCCAGTTGCCGGCCCTCCAGCCCCACCAGCATGGGCAGCAGCGCCAGCGCCGCCCCGGCCGGCGCCGGCACCCCGGTGAAAAAATTATAGGCGTAGGCCGGCGTCTTTTCCGTCTCCAGGCTGGCATTGAAGCGCGCCAGCCGCAGCCCCATGCACACCGCGAACAGCACGCACGGCACATACCCATAGCCGCGCTGGTCCTGCAGCGACCACATATACACAAGCAAGGCCGGCGCTATGCCGAAGCAACAGAAATCCGTCAGGCTGTCGAACTCGGCGCCAAAGCGCGAGGTCCCTTTCAGCAGCCGGGCAATCCGCCCGTCCAGCCCGTCCAGAAAACCCGAAACCGTTATCGCCGCCACGGCCGCGCCAAACCGTCCCTCCAGCCCGAACCGAATGGCCGTCAGCCCCGCCACCAGGCCAATCAGCGTCAGCAGGTTCGGGATCAGCTTGTTGAACGAAAGCCCCGGCAGGCGCTGCCGGCTGCGCGGCAAAAACCGGCGCGGCCGCCGCGCCGCCTCCATCACCGCGCCTCCGCCGGCACCAGCATCGCCAGCACCGTCTCACCGCCAACCATGCTCTGCCCCAGCCGCACCCGCGGCACCGTGCCCGGCGGCAGATACACATCCACCCGGCTGCCGAACCGGATTATGCCAAACCGGTCCCCCGCCCGCACCAATTCGGCCTCGCGCACGTCACACACAATCCGCCGCGCCACCAGGCCCGCAATCTGCACCACCGCCATGGCGCGCCCATCGCCCAGGCGCAAAGCCACCGCGTTGCGCTCATTTTCATCCGACGCCTTATCCAGGCTGGCATTCAGAAACCGCCCCGGCCGATACGCAATCCGGCTGACCACGCCATCCGCCGGCATGCGCGTCACGTGCACATTGAGCACCGACAGAAAAATCGCCACCCGCGGCACCACGGCATCGCCAAGGCCCAATTCCGCCGGTGGCGCCGCCTCATCCACCCTGCACACCAGCCCATCCGCCGGCGCCACCACCACATCGGCCATCAAGGGCGGCACACGTTCCGGGTCACGAAAAAAAAACAAGCAGAACAGCAGCAGCGCCAGGCCCAGCCAGAACAGCCAATGCGCCGCCACCAGCCCCAGCAGCATCAGCACCAGGGCGGCATAAATGAACGGCCGGCCCGCCTTGTGCGGCGGCGCGGCCAACAATTTCCACGTGTAATCGGTTGCCATGCGGGTTCCTGACCTATGACCAACGCCTAGCCTAATACCACATCCGGCGTACCGCGACCCACCGGCCCTCTCGCCTCGAAAAAACCAGGCAACAATTTTTTAGTGAGAACCTCGCGCAAAAAACATCCGCCACCCGGCGGGCCTTGCCCGCGGCAACTATGCCCGCGCGCATTTGCGGGCTAACTCCGCATGCGATCGTCTCAGGGCTCAAAGGGGGAACCGTGCGCCTTTCCATGCTGATCTGGGATCTGCCCATGCGGCTCTATCATGCCGCGCTCGTGCTGGTGTTGCTCGCGGCTTTCGCCACCGGCCTCACGCATCACGCGCTCTGGCATGGCTGGGTTGGCCGCGCGCTGGCGGTGCTGCTGGTCTGGCGGGTGCTGTGGGGCATTGCCGGCAGTGATACGGCGCGCTTCACCGCCTTCCTGGTCAACCCATTGCCGCCCCTGCGCCGCCCTGGCCCGGATGATGGCTTCGGCCATGCCGCCGCGGGCGGCGCGCTGCTGCCGCTCACGCTCGTCTGGCTCGCCCTGGTGCTGGCCAGCGGCTTCGCCCACTTCCCGGCGCATCGCCTGCTCGCCTACACGCTGCTGCTTCCCGTGGCGCTGCATCTCGTCGTCATCGCCGCCGCCTCCGCCCGCCACGAGGCGCCGCTCCGCGCCATCCTGGTCGGCAAGAAAAAACTGCCGGCCGCCACCCGCGCCCCGCGCCGCGCGAGCCCGGGCCTCGCTTTGGTCGCGCTGGCCTGCGCGCTCGCCCTGGTCGCCGTGCTCTCCCGCCTCCTCGCATGACCGGCTTGCGCAGCGTCGCGCTGTTCTGCGGCTCCCGCACCGGCACCGACCCCCGCTTCGCCGAGGCGGCGCGTGCCTTCGGCGCCGGTGTCGCCGCGGCCGGGCGCACGCTCGTCTTCGGCGGTGGCCGGGTCGGGCTCATGGGCATCGCGGCCGATGCCGCGCTTGCCGCCGGCGGCACCGTCCTCGGCATCATGCCGGATTTTCTCCGCGCGCGAGAGGTCGCGCACCCCAACTTGACCCGCCTTGTCGTCACCAAAACCATGCACGACCGCAAGGCGCGCATCTACGCCGAGGCCGATGCCTTCATCGGCCTGCCCGGCGGCATCGGCACCATGGATGAGCTGATCGAGATCATCACCTGGCGGCATCTGCGCCAGCACGACAAACCCATCCTGATCGCGGACATTGCCGGCAGCGCCAGCGCTTTTCTGGCCGCCATTCAGGCCGCCATCGACATGGGTTTCAGCGGCCCCGAGGTGCGCGGCGAATTCGAGGTGCTGCCCTCCGTCCCGGCGGTGTTGGCACGGCTCGAAACCGTCCCCCCGGGCGGCACGGGCCAGATTGCGCATCTTTGATTCCCGGCCTATATCGCCCCGCCCACGGAGTGTAGCTCAGCCTGGTAGAGCACTGTGTTCGGGACGCAGGGGCCGGAGGTTCGAATCCTCTCACTCCGACCAGGGCAGCCGGTTCGACCCCGCGACCAGCCGCGCCGGCTCAGTCGCCGCAGGCCCTCGCCACGGCGGCGGCGAATTGCCGTGGCTGGTCCTGGCGCAGTTGCCGCATCACCCCGGCCACCTGATAGAAATTGATCACGTCATATTGCGTCGCATGCACCCGCGCATCCGTCAGTCCCGTGCCGGCCGGCCAGGTCTCGGCATAGGCGCTGACCGCGAAAATACCGGCGGCGCCATTGTCATAGGCCCAGAAATACCGCAGCGGCACGCCGGCGATCTGCACCGTGCCAGTGGCCGGCTGCACATAAACCCGATAGCGCGTGGTGCTGTCGGTGTTCAGCACGCTGCCCACCATGCCAGCCAATTGATACGAGGCCCGCAGCGCATAGCCGGACAAGCCGGTGCTGTCGTTCATGTCGGCGATCAGCCGACCCGAGACCGCGGCGGGCAGGGGGGTGGTGGCGGCAAAATCGGCCGCATGCAGCAAGGGCTCGAACCCGGTGCCAAGAAACTCGCGCGCCATCTGATGATGCGCGATCCCGGCCCGGATCATGTCCTCCCGCGCCTGTTCATCCAGGAAGCGCGGCACCGTATAGGCAATCATGCCACCCCGGCCAATGAAGCGGCCAAGCGGGCAGGCCAGGCCCGCCTGCGTGCGCAACGGATACGCATGCCCGCCATAGCGCAGCGCGAACCCGCCCCCCGGCACCCCCACCGGCGTCACCAGGGCGGGGTCGATCGGCGTCTCCACGCCGTTCCGCTCCAGCACGAAGCTCGCCTGGCCGCCCAGCACCACCCCGCCGGCGATGCGGAAATACCCGTCCTCGCCAAACAAGGTCTGCGCCAGCCCGACCGAGGGCGACGTGATTTCCGCCGTTGCCGGCCCGCGGCGCACCTGCGCAAAGGCCGATCCGGCCAGACAACACGCAACAGACGTCAAAAGAAAAAGGCGCACGACACAACCTCCGCAATGAAACGCGCAAGGAGACGCGACGACCGAAGCACGCACAGTGCGCCGTGCCGCGGGTCCTGGCAATGGTTTTCGGTGGTGCAAGGCGGGTGTTTTGTAAAACGCGCCTGCCGGCGCGCAGTCCGGCACCGGCCCGCATGCTTTGTCTGAAGTCCGGCACCGGCCCGCACCCCCACCCGGCCACCCATGACAGTGTACGCTCGTGGGTGGCCGGGTG
>DAIDIQ010000182.1 GCA_027459285.1 Acetobacteraceae bacterium | reverse complement strand
CGGAACCATTTATGGTTGGCCGGGATCACAAACCATGGCGCCGCGTCGGTGCTGGTCTGGGCAATGGCATCCTGATAGGCGTCGATATAGGCGGGCCACAGTGCGCGCTCGGTATAGTCGCTTTCGCTGATTTTCCATTGACGGGTCGGATCCTCCAACCGCTGCTTGAAGCGACGTAACTGCTCGTCCGGGCTGATGTGAAGATAGAATTTCAGGATGTGCGTGCCGTTGGCGGTCAGCAACGATTCGAACGCGTTGATCGTGTCATAGCGCTTCGACCAGACTTCCCGTGGCAGTAAATCATGCACGCGCGTCACCAGCACGTCCTCGTAGTGGGACCGGTTGAAAATGACCACCTCACCGCGCGCCGGCGCATGCTGGTGCACGCGCCAGAGAAAATCATGCGCGCTTTCCTGCTCGGTGGGCTGCTTGAAGGCACTGACCCGCGTGCCCTGCGGGTTCATGCCGGTGAACAGATGCCGGATTACGCCGTCCTTGCCGCCTGCGTCCAGCGCTTGCAACACGACCAGCAGTGATTTACTCGCATCGGCGAAAAGCAGATATTGCAGCTTGTCCATGCGCGCCACCGCCGCCGCGATCTCCGGCGCCGCCGCCTCATGCGACAGATGATTGCCCTTGTAATCCGGATCGATGTGATCAAGGCGCGGGCTCGTGCCGGGCCGTATGAGGAAGTCCTCACGGTAGCTCATGGCGAGCCTCCAGCGCCATGGCGCCAAGCGACGCGCCACCGAAAATCATATCGATGCCGATGATCAGGCCCAAAGCCCAGACCAGCGTGCCCGGCATGCCGGAAATGACGATACCAGCCAAAAACAGGTCAATGATACCGTTGGCCAGCATCCATTCCCATCGGCGGGAAAGTTCCCGCCGATGCTCGAGCGCGAGCAGGATGATGAAAACACCGTCGAAAATAAAAAACGCAACCAGCACATAGGTAAGTGTCACCAGCCCGCGCAGCGGGTTCCACAGTAGCAATATACCAGCCGCAACGGCAACCAGTGCCGATAATAACGACCAGCCGAAGCCCGGCGCGCCCCGGGCCCGCGTGGTGAAGAACAGCCCGGCAAACCCGGCCACCAGGAACAGCCAGCCAAAGAAAATCGTGGCGGCGATGCCGGCCAAGGCGGGCAGCAGAATGGCGGCTATGCCAAGCACGGTCAGCAACACGGCTTCGGCCAGGAAAAGCCGCCAATGCGCGTGCAACGACCGGCGCAGCGTGCCGGAGAGAGACGATGCCATGCCGGTTTCGGGAAGGGACATGTTGAAGTCTCCGTTTTCATAGGCGACACTTGGTTATGTGGCCACGCCGCCGCCCGTTTGCGAGCCGTGTCCATGCCGCGTGCTCATGCCGGACCGGCGCCTGACCAACGCCAGGCCTTCACCTCTGGCATGTCGTCGCCATGCGCGCGGATATAGGCCTGATGTTCCACCAGCCTGTCTCGCATGGCCTGCTGCACATGGGCCGCGCGGGCACCGAGCGTGGGCACGCGATCGATGACATCCGATACCAGATGGAACCGGTCGAGCCCGTTGCGCACCACCATGTCGAACGGGGTGGTGGTGGTGCCTTCCTCGCGGTAGCCGCGGACGTGAATATTGCGATGGTTGGCACGCCGATAGGTCAGCCGGTGTATCAGCGCCGGATAGCCGTGATGCGCGAAAGTGACCGGCTTGTCGGTGGTGAACAGCGTATCGAAAGCCTGGTCGGTCAAGCCGTGCGGATGCACATCATGCGGCTGCAACGCCATCAGATCAACGACGTTGACGACGCGGATTTTCAGGTGCGGCAGATGCTGGCGCAACAGATCGACCGCGGCGATGGTCTCGAGCGTCGGTACATCGCCCGCGCAGGCCATGACCACATCGGGCTCGTCGTCATCATCGTTGCTGGCCCAATCCCAGATGCCGATGCCGGCGCTGCAATGCTTGACCGCCTGATCGAGGCTCAGCCATTGCGGCTCGGGCTGCTTGCCGGCAACGATCACGTTGATGCGGTTCCAGCTTTTCAGGCAATGGTCGGTGACATACAGCAGCGTATTGGCATCCGGTGGTAAATAGACGCGCACGAAATCAGATTTCTTGTTGCAGACATGGTCGATAAAGCCGGGATCCTGATGGCTGAAGCCATTATGGTCCTGCCGCCAGACATGCGAGGTAAGCAGATAATTGAGCGAGGCGATGGGACGACGCCACGGAATATGCGCGCAGGATTCAAGCCATTTGGCATGCTGGTTGAACATGGAATCGATGATGTGGATGAACGCCTCGTAGCACGAAAACAGGCCATGCCGGCCAGTCAGCAGATAACCTTCGAGCCAGCCCTGGCACGTATGCTCCGAGAGAATTTCCATCACCCGGCCGCCTTGCGCCAGATGTTCGTCATAGGAAAAGGCTTCGGCCATCCAGGCCCGGTCGGTCACTTCCAGCACATGGCCAAGCCGGTTCGAGAGCGTCTCATCCGGGCCGAACAGGCGAAAATTACGGCGCGTCGCGCTGGCCCGCATCACATCCCGCAAATAGGCGGCCATGACCGTGGTGGCGCCCGCGGTCAGGGCGCCGGGGCGCGGCACGGCAACGGCATAACCGTCAATCGGCGGCAGGTCGAGCTCGTGCATCAACAACCCGCCATTGGCGTGCGGATTGGCGCTCATGCGGCGGTCGCCGGAGGGCGCGAGCGCGATGATTTCGGCGCGCGGCGCGCCGCTCTCGTCGAACAGTTCCTCGGGCCGGTAGGATTTCATCCAGGCCTCGAGTTGCTCGACATGCGCGGGTTTGCTGGCCAGATCGGCGATCGGCACCTGATGCGCGCGCCAGAACCCCTCGGTCTTCAGGCCATCGACCTCCTTGGGGCCGGTCCAGCCCTTGGGTGTCTTGAAAATGATCATCGGCCAGGCCGGACGGGCGGTAACCCCGCCTTGCCGCGCCGCCTTCTGTATGGCAAGAATATCCGCGTATGCGGCATCGAGCGTGCTGGCCAGCAACTGATGCATGGTGGCCGGGTCGTCACCGGCAACCAGATAAGGCTTGTAGCCATAGCCGACGAAAAGGCTGTGCAATTCCGCATCCGGAATACGAGCAAGGACGGTAGGATTGGCGATCTTATAGCCATTCAGGTGCAGAATGGGCAGCACCGCGCCGTCCATTTTCGGATCAAGGAACTTATTGGCGTGCCAGGCGGTGGCCATCGGGCCCGTTTCGGCCTCTCCGTCACCGATCACGCAGGCGACAATCAGGTCGGGGTTGTCGAAGGCAGCGCCGTAGGCATGCGACAACGCATAGCCAAGTTCACCACCTTCATGAATGGAGCCTGGCGTTTCCGGCGCGGCATGGCTCGGGATGCCGCCGGGAAAGCTGAATTGCCGGAAAAGCCGGCGCATGCCTTCGCCGGTTTGTGGTATATGGGGATAGATTTCGCTGTACGTGCCCTCAAGCCAGGTGCTGGCAACCAGGCCCGGGCCGCCATGGCCTGGTCCGGTGACGAAAATCATGTTCAGATCATGCGCCTTGATCAAACGATTGAGATGCAGATACAGAAAATTCAAACCCGCCGTGGTACCCCAATGGCCGAGCAGCCGTGGCTTGATGTGCTGCATGGAAAGCGGCTGGCGGAGCAAGGGATTGTCGAGCAGATAGATTTGCCCGACCGAGAGATAATTGGCGGCACGCCACCAGGCCTGCATGCGCGCCAGTTCCTCGGCCGAGAGTGGGTTTTGCTTCCCCGGTTCACGTGGCGATTCCAGCATTGATGAAAGTCCCTTGCGGTAAAAGCCTAATCAGCCGCCGGCGCGGCGCGGCAGGCAAGCAGATTATAGCCTGAGCCCGCCATCGATTTCCATGACCCGGCCCGTGACATAGTCGTTCTGAAAAATAAATAGCGCCGCACTTGCGATTTCCTCCGGCTTCGCCAGACGGCGCATGGGAATGGTGCCGACGATGCGATCGCGGATTTTGGCGGGAATGGCGGAGACCATACGTGTGTCGCAAAAGCCAGGCGCGATGGCGGCCACGCGAATGCCATATCGCGCCAGCTCCTTGGCCCAGACCACGCTCATCGCGGTGACGCCGGCCTTGGCGGCCGAATAATTGGTCTGTCCAACATTGCCAGCGCGCGAAATGCTGGAAATATTGATGATAACGCCTGGGCTACCCCCCTCTATCATGTGCGCCGCCGCTTCACGCCCGCACAGAAACACCCCGCGCAGATCAACCGCGATCACCGTGTTGAACGCCTCCATCGACATTTTGTGCACGATTTTTCCGGCCTCCGCCTTGACCAGCAGATCATCACGGGTGATGCCGGCATTGTTGATCAGGCCATCGATATGGCCGAAATCCTGGCGCACCGTGTTGAACAGGGTCTCAACCCGTGCCTCGTCGGTCACGTCGGCCACATAATCCCGCGCCATGCCGCCGGCCGCGGCGCAAAGCCGCGCGGTTTGCTGAAGCTCCGCCTCGTCACGATCGACCAGCGCGAGCCTCGCGCCGTGCGCGGCCAGGGTTTCAGCCATTTTCTGGCCCAGCCCGCGCGCGGCCCCGGTGACGATGATGGTTTTGCCGTTCAGGTCCATAATACCCTCTCGTTGATGAAATGCCCGCGGTCAGACCGAGATGATGACCTTGAGCGCCTGGGTGGTGGCGGCATGGCCGAAGGTCTCGTAGGCATCGAGGATGGTGCCAAGCGTGAAATGGTGGGTGATCAGTTGCCTGGGATCGAGCTTTTTCGCCTGCACCGTTTTCAGCAGCATGGGCGTGGTCATCGTATCGACCAGGCGGGTCGTGATGGTGACATTCTGTGACCAGAGTTTTTCCAGGTGCAAATCGACCTTGACGCCGTGCACGCCGATATTGGCGATGGTGCCGCCGGGGGCGATGATATTTTCACAGGTGATGAAAGAAGCCGGCACGCCCACCGCCTCGATCGCGGTATCGACACCGCGATTGCCGGTCAGGCGCAGAATTTCCGCCACCGGATCGGCGCTTGCGGCATTGATGGTGCTGGTGGCGCCGAATTGGCGCGCGACAGCAAGCCGGTTCTCGTCGAGGTCGATCATGATAATCTCGGCCGGGGTATAGAATTGCGCGGTGAGCAGAGCGGCAAGCCCGATCGGGCCGGCCCCCACTATCGCGACAATGCTGCCCGGCGCCACCTTGCCGTTCAGCACGCCGCATTCGAAGCCAGTGGGCAGAATATCACTCAGCATGACCAGCGCTTCCTCGTCCGCGTCGACCGGAATGGGATAGAGGCTGGTATCTGCATGGGGAATACGCACGTATTCGGCCTGGGTGCCGTCGATCTGGTTGCCCAGAATCCAGCCACCATTCGCGCAATGTGACGTCATGCCGCGGCGGCAATAATCGCACCGTCCGCAGGCGGAAATACATGAAATCAGCACCCTGTCGCCGGCACGAAAGCTGGTAACGCCTGAACCGGCTTTCTCGATGATGCCGGTGCCCTCATGGCCCAGAATGCGGCCCGGGGCGCAGGTGGCCACGTCACCTTTCAAAATGTGAAGATCAGTACCGCAAATGGTGGTCTTGCTGATCTTCACGATCGCGTCGGTGGGGTGCTGAATTTCCGGAACTGGCCGCTCATCCAGCGATTTCTGGCCGGGGCCGTGATAGACGAGTGCTTTCATCACGCGGATCCTGACGATGTGTGTGGGTCGCAAGCTGGGCCAGGCGCCGCCCGCGCGCCTTGATCTGGGTCAGGCGCGAGGCAACATGGGTGGGGCTGTTCCGCGAAACCGTGCGGTATGGCGAGGCTTGTTCCGCTGTTCGTGTGTCTGGGGCTGGTTTGCGGGCCCGAACCGGCTGTGTTGGTCTGAACTTTGGGGTCCGTGATGCAAATTCGTGTCGGCTATGAGCTGATCTATGACTGTCCGCAGCCGACGCCGATGTTGCTCATGCTGCATGTGCATCCAAGCCGGGTCATCGATCTCGTGCAGCCGGACCGGATGATGACGGAACCGGCGGTGCCGCTTTCGGGCTATCAGGACGCATTCGGCAATTGGTGCACGCGTCTGGTGGCACCCATGGGTCGGCTGCGCGTATATGGCCACGGCGTGGTGCGGGATAGCGGCCTGCCAGAGCCCGCCTGTCCTGATGCCAACGAGCACCGGGTGGCGGACTTGCCGGACGAGGCGTTGATGTATCTGCTCGGCAGCCGCTATTGCGAGACTGATCTGATGAGTGATCTGGCCTGGCGCTTGTTTGGTGATTTGCCGCCGGGCTGGATGCGCGTGCAGAGAATTTGTGACTTCGTCAACGCGCATATCCGCTTCGATTACACTGAGGCCCGGTCAACCCGGACGGCGGCGGAAACCTATGCCGAGCGGGTCGGCGTATGCCGGGATTTTGCGCATCTGGCCGTGACATTCTGCCGGTGCCTGAATATTCCCGCGCGCTATTGCACCGGCTATCTGGGCGATATTGGTGTGCCACCGGGCGGGCCGATGGATTTCGCCGCTTTTTTCGAGGTGTATCTCGGCGGTGCCTGGCATGTGTTTGATCCGCGCAACAATGCGCGCCGCATCGGCCGCGTCTTGATGGCGCGCGGGCGCGATGCGGTCGATGTGGCGCTGAGCAACACGTTCGGCCCCAACCTGCTGTCCGGCTTCACTGTCTGGACCATACCGCTTTAGGCCGCGGCACATCCGGCCCCGGCAGGCTTGGGCTCTATCCATCGAAGGGCTTGCCATGATGATGCCCGCGTCCCACCTACCCAGCGCTCATTGTTTCCATCGCTGTCATCAGGCGCCCACCATCAATGACCGACCGGCTTCCCGCTTTGTTTCTGGGTCATGGCAACCCCATGAATGCGCTGGCACATAATGCGTACACGGCGGCATGGCGCCATCTCGGCGCCTCGATAAGGCGGCCACGCGCGGTGCTGGTGATTTCGGCGCATTGGTACGTGCCCGAAACGGGCGTCACGGTCTCCACGTCACCGCGCACCCTGCATGATTTCGGCGGCTTTCCCGACGCGTTGTATCAGTTGCACTACCCCGCGCCGGGCGACCCGGCATTGGCGCGGCGTGTGCAAAAGCTGCTGGCGCCATTGCCGGTGCGGCTCGATCAATCCTGGGGGCTTGATCATGGCGCCTGGTCGGTGCTGCGGCATGTCTATCCGGCGGCCGATATTCCCGTGGTTCAACTGAGCATCGATGCAACCAAACCGGCGGCCTTTCATGTCGAGATCGGGCGCAGGCTGGCGCCGCTGCGCGCCGAGTCTGTCTTGCTTCTGGGCAGTGGCAATCTCGTGCATAATCTGCGTGCCTATGCGTGGCACGAACCCGAGCGCGACCCCTATGACTGGGCGGTGCGCTTCGAGGATCAGGCCAGGCAAATGATGCTGGCCAACGACACCGCGTCACTGGTCGGGTATGACTCGCTCGGGCCGGACGCCGCGCTATCGGTGCCGACGCCCGAGCATTATCTCCCACTGCTCTACGTTCAGGCGACGCGACAAGCCGATGACGGCGTGGAATTTCCTGTATCGGGCATGGATGGCGGTTCTATTTCCATGCTAGGGGTAAGGATCGGATAATGCCCGGTAGTCAGTAATATTCTCGATATCGTAGATCGTGACGAATGGCCGTTCGGCGCATGCAAGCCGGGACTGACCGGCATGAAGGCACGAGCCCTATGGTCATTGCGCACGTAGCAAGGCCGGACATGCCCTAGGCTACGATACGTGCCGACAGGACCTACGGCGCCAGCCAATGGCCGCGCCAGCCGGTATCGTCGCGGCAAAACCCGGCCCGCACATGTCCGCTCGCCGCCAGGTGCAAAAAATCCAGCGTCGTCGCGGCAAACACCAGCACCATGAACCGCTCGAAGCCCCCCTCGTCGGATACGGGCGCGGGCGGTGGCGCCGCAATCTCGGTGCCCGGCGCGCATGCCGTGGTGTAGCAGAACCGGCTTTGCTGGCGGCTGGCCCGCCAGGCGGCGTCGGCCAGCGCATCCCCGGCGTGCAGGGCAATTTCGCCGCCCAGGCGCAGTTGCACCCTTTGTCCGGGGTCATAGAAATGCAGCGCCGCCGCCGGGTTGGCGGCTAATTCCCGGGCTTTCGGGCTGCGCCGGTCGGTATGTAGCCGCAGCGTAAACGCGTCCGCGTCGAAGTCGCGCAGCACCACCGTGCGCAGGCTCGGTGTGCCGGCCATGGTGACGGAGCCGAGGGTAGGCGTATGCAGGGCGGATCGTCGGTCCGCCACGCCGCGGGCAATCAGTCGTCTGGCCTCGGCCAGGCATGCCATCGGCTCAGGTGGGGGCAGGGGGTCTGGCATGGCGCTGGCCCCTGTCTGGCATGTCGGGCGGCGCCGTAAAAGGGCTCGGCCGGCATCGCCCGGAAATGCCGCGCGGCATCCGGGTGGTGTCTTAGTTTGAAGTCCGGCACCCGCGCCAGATTGACTTGCCCGGGCGCGACGGCTACCCCGCGCCCATCCTGTTCTCGAGTGCGCAGCATTAATGGGTATGCACGGCTTTCTCTTTCCCGGCCAGGGCAGCCAGGCCGTCGGCATGGGCCGCGACCTCGCGGCCGCGTCCGGCGCCGCCCGCGAGGTGTTCCAGGAAGTCGATGATACGCTCGGGCAACGCCTCTCCAAGCTGATGTTCGAGGGGCCGGCCGAGGAACTCACGCTCACCGCCAACGCCCAGCCAGCGCTGATGGCGGTGTCCATCGCCGTGCTGCGCGTACTGCAACATGAAGCCGGCCTTGTCCTGCCCGACAGGGTCCGCCTGCTGGCCGGGCACTCACTGGGAGAATACAGCGCGCTGGCCGCCGCCGGCGTGTTTGACCTCGCCACCGCCGCCCGCCTTCTGCGCCTGCGTGGCGAGGCCATGCAGCAAGCGGTAGCCCCCGGTGTGGGCGCCATGGCAGCACTGCTCGGTGTCACCTTCGATGACGCGGTAGCGATCTGTGACGAGGCGGCGGAAGGCCAGGTCGTGCAGCCCGCCAACGATAATGGCGGCGGCCAGGTTGTTATCTCCGGCCACGCCGAGGCGGTTGACCGGGCCATCGATCTCGCCAAGGCGCGCGGCTTTCGCCGTGCCATGAAGCTGCCGGTTTCGGCGCCTTTCCATTGCACATTGATGCAGCCGGCGGCCGATGCCATGGCGGCGGCGCTGGCCGAAATCAGCCTCGGCGCGCCCAGCGTGCCGGTGGTCGCCAATGTTTCGGCCGCCCCCGAAGCCGATCCGGCGCGCTTCCGGCCTCTGCTGGTCGATCAGGTAACCGGCACGGTGCGCTGGCGCGAAACCATGGCAACCATGGCCGAGGCCGGCATCGACAGTTTCATCGAACTCGGCGCCGGCAAGGTGCTCTCTGGCCTGACCCGGCGTATCCTGCCCGAGTCGCGGGCCATGCCGGTCGGCAGCCCGGCCGAGATCGAGGCGCTGCTGGCGCAGCTTTAGGCGAAAGGATGGCTCATGTTCTCGCTGACGGGTAAGGTCGCGCTGGTCACCGGCGCCTCGGGCGGCATTGGCGGGGCCATTGCCCGGGCGCTGCACGCGCAGGGTGCCGCGGTCGTTCTGTCCGGCACGCGGGAAGCGCCGCTACGCGCGCTCGCCGCTGAATTGGGCGACCGCGCTCATGTGGTCATCGCCAACCTGGCCGATGCCGCGGCCGCGGACAGTCTGGTCGCGGCGGCCGAATCCGCCGCCGGGCCGGTCGATATCCTGGTCAACAATGCCGGCGCCTGGCGCGACAATCTGTCCATGCGCATGAAGGACGAGGAATGGCAGTCAGTCATCGATGTGAACCTGACCGCGCCGTTCCGGCTTTCACGCGCGGCGCTGCGCGGTATGTTTCGTCGCCGGTACGGGCGCATCATCATGATCAGCAGCCTCTCCGGCGTCATCGGCAATCCGGGCCAGGCCAATTATTCCGCCGCCAAGGCCGGCATCATCGGCATGGCCAAGGCCCTGGCCTATGAGGTCGCCACCCGGGGCGTAACCGTGAACACGGTGGCGCCTGGTTTCATTTCCACCCCCATGGTGGATGATCTGGCCAAATCCATGGGCGAGCGGATCATGAGCCGCATCCCCATGGGCCGGATCGGCCTGCCCGAGGAAGTCGCCAGCGCGGTGGTCTATCTGGCGTCCGACGAGGCCAGCTACGTCACCGGCGCCACGCTGCATGTCAATGGCGGCATGGCCATGGTTTAGGCGCCTGTTGCTGTAACCGTGCCATGGTCCAGCGCTGCCGAAAGTTTCGCCCGCGTTGCGCCTTGCCTTCGCAATTATGACGTTCCATACACGCGGCCAACGCGGCCCGACCGTTTTTCCGCACTGTGCCAGCCGCCCTTTAGGAGTGGGATTCCCATGAGTGACGTTGCCGATCGCGTGAAGAAGATCGTGGTCGAACATCTCGGTGTCGATGAAACGAAGGTGACGCCGGAAGCGTCCTTCATCGATGATCTGGGCGCCGACAGCCTCGACACGGTCGAGCTGGTGATGGCGTTCGAGGAAGCCTTCAACGTCGAAATCCCCGAGGACGCGGCCGAAAAGATCACCACCGTGAAGGACGCGATCGACTATATCGAGAAGCAGAAAGCCGCCTGATTCCTCTCGATCATTGTCCGCCATGCGTCGCGTCGTCGTCACCGGAATGGGCATTGCCTGTCCGCTTGGGGTTGGGGTTGAGCCGGTCTGGCAACGCCTGATCGACGGTGCCTCGGGCATCGGCCCGATCACCGCGTTTGATCCGGCCAACCTGCCGGCCCGAATCGGCGGGCAGGTGCCGGAAGGGCCAACCGCCGAAGCCGGCCTCACCATCGCTGACTGGATCCCGACCAAGGACCAGAAAAAGATGGATCGGTTCATCCAGCTCGGCATGGTCGCCGCCGCCGAGGCGGTGGCCGATTCCGGCTGGACCCCGCAAACCGAGGATGATCGCTGCGCCACCGGCGTGCTGATCGGCTCCGGCATAGGCGGGCTCGAGTCCATCTACGAAAACGCGCTGACCCTGCGGGATATCGGGCTGAAGCGAATCTCGCCGTTCTTCATTCCCTCGGCCTTGATCAACCTTGCCTCCGGCCACGTGTCCATCCGCTTCGGCTTCAAGGGACCCAACCATGCCGTGGTCACCGCTTGCGCCACCGGCGTGCACGCCATAGGCGATGCCGCCCGCCTGATTGCGTGGGGCGACGCGGAGGTGATGGTCGCCGGCGGCACCGAGGCCGCCATATGCGAGCTCGGCATTGCCGGCTTTTGCGCCTCGCGCGCCCTGTCCACCGGCTTCAACGAAACCCCGACCCGTGCCTCCCGTCCGTGGGACCGTGACCGGGATGGCTTCGTCATGGGCGAGGGCGCCGGCATCCTCGTCCTCGAGGAGCTGGAGCACGCCCGCAAGCGGGGCGCGAAAATCTATGCCGAAGTGGCTGGCTACGGCCTGTCCGGCGACGCGCACCACATCACCGCCCCGGCCGAGGGCCATGATGGCGCGTTCCGGGCCATGAAGGCGGCCTTCCGCAACGCCCGCATCGCGCCCGACGAGGTCGATTACATCAACGCCCACGGGACCTCGACCCCCCTCGGTGACGATCTCGAGCTTGAGGCGGTGGAGCGTTTGTTCGGCAACCATGCCGGTCGCCTCGCCATGTCCTCTACCAAGTCCGCCACCGGCCATCTGCTCGGCGCCGCCGGCGCGATAGAAGCCGTGTTCAGCGTTCTTGCCATCCGCGATCAGGTAGCTCCGCCCACGCTGAACCTCGACCAGCCCAGCCGGCCCAGCGCCATCGACCGGGTGGCGCACGAGGCGCAGCCCCGCCAGATCAAGGTCGCGCTGTCGAACAGTTTCGGCTTCGGCGGCACCAACGCGAGCATACTGTTCCGCGCCGCCGCATGAGCCGCGCCGCGCCGTTGCTGGCGTTGCTGGCGGCGCCGCTGCTGCTGGCCGCCCGGCAAGCCGCTCCCGTCACCGGCGCCTGGCTGACCCAGAACGGCAAGGCGGTGGTCGCCGTATCACCCTGCGGCCAGGGCTTATGCGGGCGGCTGGTCGGGCTGATGTTGCCCCGGCAGGGCGCGGTCGTGCGTGACGTCTGGGGCCGCTCGGAATGCGGCGAAACCATCCTGCGCATGCTCACCCCGGGCCCCAACGGCCACTGGCACGGCACCATCACCGACCCGCGAGACGGTACCCGCTATAACGCCGAAATCTGGCGCAGCGGCGCCATGCTGCGCCTGCGCGGCTATGTGCTGGTGCCGGCACTCGGCGCCACCCAGACCTGGCGTTCGTTCGACGGCAAAATCGGCCCCGGTTGCGCGCTGACCCCGACCGCATGACCCGCCCGCGCATCGAACTCCGCGTGCTCGACCCGCGCCTGCGCGAATGGGGGCTGCCGCGTCACCAATCCGCCATGGCGGCGGCGATCGACCTGCATGCCTGCCTCGACGCGCCGATCACGCTTGCCGCCGGCGCACCGGCGGTGCTGATAGAGGCCGGCTTCGCCCTCTCCATCGCCGATCCCGCCATCGCCGCCTTGATCGTGCCACGCTCCGGCCAGGGGCATAAACGGGGCCTGATATTGGGCAATTCGGTCGGCGTGATCGACGCTGATTACCAGGGGCCGGTGCTGATCAGCGCCTGGAACCGCAACGCGCCGGGCACCCCCCCCATCGTGATCGAGCCCGGTGAGCGCATCGCGCAAATGCTGTTCGTGCCGGTGCTGCACCCCGATTTCGTGGTCACGGAAATTTTTTCCGAGGCAACCGCGCGCGGCGCCGGCGGCTTCGGCTCGACCGGCTGACGCCCGGAGGCCCGCCGTCCCGCGATACAGCCAAAGCGGCGACTTTTTTGAAGAAAAGTCGCGCAAAAAAACTTTTATTCCCGGGCGTCTCAATGGTTCGCCTTGCGTTCACCACGGACGCTGCCTTCGAGTCATAAAGTTTTTTTGGTTCTTTTTGTTCACAAAAAGAACAATCCCTTGCCTGTATCGGATATCCTGACAAGCCGTTGCCGACTGACCGCGCGCGTAGACCCTTGCCGCCGCGCGGCGACGGCCTTACGCGCTGCGCATGCCCGATTTTCCCATCGACCCCGCCATTCCCCGCCGCGCGCTGGTCACTGGCGGCGCCAAACGTCTTGGCCGCGCCATGGTGCTGGCCCTGGCCGAGGCCGGCTTCGATATCGTTCTGCACTGCCGCGCGCGTGATGACGCGGCGGACACGGTTGCCGGTCTGGTTGCCGCGGCCGGCCGCGACTGTCAGATCATCACCGCCGACCTGACCGACGAGCAGGCGGTCGCGGCACTCATGCCCGCCGTTCCGCCAATTGGCGTGCTCGTCAATAACGCCAGCGCCTTCGAACCCGGCGAATGGCACGATACCGACCGCGCGAGCTGGGACCTGCACATGCAAGCCAATCTGCGCGCGCCCTTCCTGCTCACCCAGGGGTTCGCCCGCGCCCTGCCGCGGGCTGCCAGCGGCGTGGTGGTCAACCTGCTCGATCAGCGCGTCTGGTCCCTCACGCCGCATTTCATGGCCTATACCGTCTCCAAATTCGGTCTCTGGGGGCTCACCCAAAGCCTGGCCCTGGCGCTCGCCCCGCGCATTCGCGTCAATGCCATCGGGCCCGGCCCCGCCCTGCCCAGCGCCCGTCAGACCCAGGCGCAATTCGACCGTCAATGCGCCCGCACCCCGCTTGCCCGTGGCACCAGCCCCGATGAAATCGGCCGGGCCCTGCTGGCCATTCTTGCGCTGCCGGCCATGACTGGCCAGATGATTGCCCTGGACGGCGGGCAGCATTTGCAATGGGGCCCAGCCGATGCGGCGGAGGCGGAGTGATGGAAGCGTCCCGGCTGGCTGACGCGGCGCTGGCGCTACGCCACGTTTTTCTGCGCAACCTGGTGCTGCCGGCTGAAATCGGCGTGCACCCGCACGAACATGGCCGCAGCCAGCGCATTCGCCTCAACATCGATCTCGCCGTCGAGGATGACGCGGCCCGCGCCGCCAGCCGTGGTCCGGTCGGCGCCGACGAACTCAGCCGCGTGCTCGATTACGAATCCCTGGCCAGCGGTATTCGCGCGCTGGTTGCACGCCACCATGTCAACCTGGTCGAAACCCTGGCCGAACGCATCGCCGAATTCTGCCTCGATGACCCCCGCGTTTTCATCGCGCGCATCCGCGTCGAGAAGCTGGACGTTTTCGCGGATGCGGAATCGGCGGGGGTGGAAGTAGAACGTCGGCGCTGAAATTGTCCACCTCGGCACCCGGGCGCAATAGTTACAGTAAGATGGCAGACAGATTTCACGAAGCCACGCCTCGACTTATCAACAATACAACAAAATCAAGAACTTGCCTTGTGCCCGGATATTGGGCAATCCATGCCAAGCGGCGGATTTTTCATGGTTTAGTGGCACCGCGCGGGTTTCGTTCCACAGGCTTATCCACAGATTTCGTGGACAAGTTTTTGCGCGCATGACCAGCCCCGAATCCGGCCTGCCTGTTATCGAGGCGACCCTCGCCACCCTGCCCGGCAGCCCCGGCGTCTACCGCATGCTGAACGCCAGTGGCGACGCGCTTTATGTCGGCAAGGCACGGTCCCTGAAAAAGCGCGTTGCAACCTACACGCAACCCGCCCGCCTGCCGGAGCGCCTGCGCCGCATGGTGGCCGAAACCGTGGCGATGGAGATCGTCACCACCCACACCGAGGCGGAAGCCCTGCTGCTCGAGGCCAACCTCATCAAGCGGCTGAAGCCGCGCTACAACATCGTTCTCCGGGACGATAAATCCTATCCCTGGCTGTATCTGTCGGGCGACCATCCGTTCCCGCAAATCACCAAGCATCGTGGCGCGCAAACGCGCCCTGGCAATTATTACGGCCCTTTCGCCTCGGCCTGGGCGGTTAACCAGACCGTCACGGCCATGCAGCGGGTTTTTCTGCTTCGCTCCTGCGCTGATACCGTGTTCGCCAATCGCCGCCGGCCCTGCCTGCTTTATCAAATCAAGCGCTGTTCCGCTCCCTGCGTCGGTAAAATCACCGAGGCGGACTATGCCCGCCTGTGCGCCGATGCCCGCGCCTTCATGGCAGGCCGCGCCGCGGACGTGCAAAAGACCCTGGCCGCCGAGATGGAAGCGGCCAGCGAGGCGCTGGAATATGAACGCGCCGCCGCCCTGCGTGACCGTATCCGCGGCCTCACCCACGTGCAGGGTGGTGGCGTGATCAACCCGGCCAGCATCACCGATGCCGATGTGGTGACCGCCTGGCAGATTGGCGGGCAGACCTGCGTGCAGGTATTCTTCATTCGCGCCGGCCGGAATAACGGCAACCGCGCCTTCTATCCGCTGCACGGGCGCGGCGAGGAGGCGCCGGCGGTGCTGGGTGCTTTCATCGCCCAATTCTATGACGATAAAGCCCCGCCGCCCTTGCTGCTGCTCAACCATGCCCTGCCCGACCAGGATTGGCTGGCCGAGGCACTGAGCGTGAAGGCCAATCGCCGCGTCACCCTCGCCGTGCCCGAACGCGGCGAAAAGCGCGCCGTCGTGCTGCATGCCGAGATCAATGCCCGCGAAGCCCTGGAGCGAAAACTGGCCGAAACCGCCGGTCAGGCCAAGCTGCTCGAAGGTGTCGCCAGCCTGTTCGACCTTGAGGCCCCGCCGAACCGGATCGAGGTCTATGACAACAGCCACATCATGGGCACCAACGCCTATGGCGCCATGATCGTCGCCGGCCCGGACGGGTTCGAGCGCGCATCGTACCGAAAATATTCAATCAAGGGCAATATCACCCCGGGCGATGATTTCGCCATGATGCGCGAAGTGCTGGAACGCCGCTTCGGCCGCGCGCTGCGCGAGGGCGGGGCGGAAAAATCTGCCTGGCCAGACCTCGTGCTCATCGATGGCGGCGCCGGCCAGTTATCGGCGGCGGCCGAAACCCTGGCCAATCTCGGCGTGGCCGATGTCCCACTCGTTGCCATCGCCAAGGGCCCCGACCGGGATGCCGGGCGGGAATGGTTCCACATGGCGGGCCGCGCGCCGTTCCAATTGCCGCCACGCGATCCGGTATTATATTACCTGCAACGCCTGCGCGACGAGGCACACCGTTTCGTCATCGCCACCCACCGGGCTGGCCGGTCGAAATCCCTGGTGACCAGCGAACTCGACCAGGTGCCTGGCATCGGCGCCGCCCGCAAACGCGCCCTGCTCAACCATTTCGGCAGCGCCCGCGGCGTCAAACAGGCCGGCCTCGCCGAACTGGAAGCAACCCCCGGCATCAACCGCGCCACCGCAGTCAAACTCTATGCCTATTTTCACGAGAATTAGACCGGATCGCGAGGCAAGTTCCCAGAAGGCGTAACTCTGATCGACAAATTGATCGTTGGCAGCAGAAATGTAATCATCAGGTCATGGCATTGAGTGGGTGCTTCAGCGTTGTTTGACATGAAGTCCCCGGCCGTGCGTCATCATGAAAGGTCTAATCCGTTACAGTCCGGCTTTGTCATGCTTTTGGATGCCGCAGGAGACGACTGGCGGTTCGAAGCGGCTGTGTCATCCTCCAGGAGGTTGAGGCGCGCAGAGCGGCGATCTCGGCTTTGAGTTGCCTGATTTCGGCGTCACGAATGTCCGGGATGACTGGGTCGGTCTCCCACTCCGGGCCGGGCTTTTCGAGGCGTTCGAGGGCTTCGTCGACCATTCTGGCGTAGTCGGTTGGACTGGTACCGTCGGGCGCCCAGGCATTGTCGAATTTTTCGCTTTGGCCGGTCTTTTCATGTACCATTTTTCTGGCATCGCCGACTTCGAAGACGGTCAGGCTATCGTAAAAATGGATCGAGGCGGTGCGGGCACCGGCCGGGGAGGCGATG
>DAIDIQ010000161.1 GCA_027459285.1 Acetobacteraceae bacterium | reverse complement strand
ACCGAGGAAGCGACCGACGCAAAGCGCCTGCATATCACGCCCGGCCCCATCGCCATTGGCAACGGCCGCAACCCGGAGATTTTCCGCCCCAACCCTGAGGCCCGCGCCCGTATCCGCGCCGCCCTCGGCACGCCGGATGACCGCCCCGTCATCATCGCCGTCTCTCGCCTGGTGCGCCACAAGGGCTACCCGGAACTTGCCGCGGCCATGCGCGATGTCGATGCCGAACTCTGGGTCGTCGGCGCCCGCTTGCCGGGCGATCGCGGGGCGGATATGGAAGCCCTGCTGCGTAACGCCGGCCTCGGCCCGCGCCTGCGCCTGCTCGGCTATCGCGCCGACGTGCCCGATCTGCTCGCCGCCGCCGATATTTTTACCCTCCCCAGCCATTTCGAGGGCCTGCCGATGTCCATCATCGAGGCCATGCTGACCGGCCTTCCCGTCGTCGCGACCAATATCCGTGGCCCGCGTGAACAAATCATCGATGGCGAAACCGGACTCCTCGTCCCGCCCGCCAACGCCCAAGCCCTCGCCGCCGCCCTCAGCCGCCTGGTGTCAAACTCCTCGCTGCGCAAGACTTTGGGCCATGCCGCCAGGGATTTCGCCCTGGCTCATTATACCGAGGCCGATGTGCTTGACCGCACCCTTGCCGCTTTGGGGTTGTGAGGTGAGGCAAGTAAGCAAGACCCTTCTTTTTCTGAAGAAAAAGAAGCAAAAATACTTTATGAATAAGAGTTTTTTGGTTCTTTTTTGCAAAAAAGAACAACTTTCTTTCCTTCCTTGCCAAAGGCCGTCCGCATGATCACCCCCATTCATCGCGCTCTCCTGTCCGTGTCCGACAAGCTCGGCCTCGTTCGCCTCGCCCGCGCGCTTGCCGCCGGCGGCGCGGAAATTCTCTCGACCGGTGGGTCCGCCCGCACGCTGCGTGAGGCCGGCATTCCCGTCACCGAGGTCTCCGACCATACCGGCTTCCCCGAAATCCTGGATGGTCGCGTCAAGACCCTCGTGCCTCACATCCATGGCGGGCTGCTCGCCCGGCGCGACGACCCAACCCACCTTGCTCAGATGAAACAGCATGACATCGTCCCCATCGATCTCGTTGCCGTCAATCTGTACCCGTTCGAAACCACCGTCGCCGCCCGTGCCAGCGCCGCCGATTGTATCGAGACCATCGATATCGGTGGTCCCGCCCTCATCCGCGCCGCCGCCAAAAACCATGATTTCGTCACCGTTCTCACGGATCCCGCGCAATACGACGCCATCATCGAGGAAATCACCGCCCAAGGCGGCACCACGCTCGCCACCCGCCGCCGCCTGGCCGCCGCCGCCTATGCCCGCACCGCGGCTTACGATTCCGCCATCGCTGGCTGGTTCGCCGAGCAGGAAAACAGCCAATTCCCCGACCGTCTCACCTTTTCCGGCACCCGCCGGCAAACCCTTCGCTACGGGGAAAACCCCCATCAGCAGGCCGCCTTCTATGTCACCGGCAACCGCCCTGGCGTTGCCACCGCCCGCCAGGTCCAGGGCCGCGAACTCTCCTACAACAATCTGAACGATACCGACGCCGCTTTCGAATGCGTCGCCGAATTCGCTGATCCCACCATCGTCATCGTCAAGCACGCCAACCCCTGCGGCGTTGCCAGCGCGGAAACCCTCTCGGCCGCGTGGGACCTTGCGCTTCGCACGGACCCTGTCTCGGCCTTCGGCGGCATCGTCGCCGCCAACCGGACACTGGATGCGACCACCGCCAGCCAGATCGCCACCCTGTTCACCGAAGTCATCATCGCTCCGGACGCAACAGCCGAGGCGCTCGAAATTCTCGGCAAGAAAAAGAATCTCCGTCTGCTGCTGACAGATCAGATGCCGGATCCCGCCACCCCTGGGCTTGGCATCAAGACCCTGTCCAGCGGCTTTCTGGCCCAGACCTTGGATCGGGGTCGCATCACTGAACACGACCTCACGATCGTTACCCGGCGCGCGCCCACCCCGCAGGAGATAACGGACATGCTGTTCGCATTCCGCGTCTGCAAGCATGTGAAGTCCAACGCCATCATCTACGCCAAGAACGGCGCCACCACTGGCATCGGCGCCGGGCAGATGAGCCGCGTCGACTCGGCTCGCATCGCCGCCTGGAAAGCCGAGCAGGCCGCCATCGCCGCCCAACTGCCGCAAAGCCTGGCCCATGGCAGCGTCGTTGCCAGCGATGCGTTTTTTCCCTTCGCGGACGGCATCGAGGCTGCCATCCAGGCCGGTGCCACCGCCATCATTCAGCCCGGTGGCTCCATCCGCGACCAGGATGTCATCGACGCCGCCAACAAGGCCAATCTCGCCATGGCGTTTACCGGCCTCCGCCATTTCCGACACTGACTGACGATTGCGCGTGTCAGGCACGCGCCCGATGGGGCCAGCGCATCCGGCTTTGATTGGCCGGCCTGGTTGGCGTAGGGTCGCGCCAGATGCCGGTGCTCGGGAACACGGACGGATGCCGTGGCTGCCCTCGCAACTGTAGGCGGTGATTGCCTTGGCCCAGATGCCATTGCGGTTCCTTCGGGGGCGGTGAGAAGGCGGGCCGGGGCGCGGATTTTCCGCGCGCCGCGAGCCAGGAGACCGGCCGGCATCGAGACGGCACGCGTGCGGCGGGCGGGGTGTACTGCTGCGTACGGGGAATGGACCCGGAGGCGTTCGGTCGGTTGCCATAACCCAGGGCGCGGGCCATGCCGCGTTCTGCCGGAGTACGCCCATGCGCAAGAGCGCGATTTTTCCGTTGGCCTGGCTGGTATTCGGCGCGGTGGCGCATGCCCAAACCGCGCCGCCGAACAATGAAAGCGTGACCGTGACGGCGACGCGCGTGCCGACACCCGCCGATGAGGTGGCGGCGGGTGTGACGGTGCTGGATGCGGCAACGCTTCGGGAAGCCGGCGACACGACGCTGGCCGATGCGTTGAGCGGGTTGCCGGGCATGGATTTGGTGCAGAGCGGCGGCCCGGGGTCGGACGCGAGCCTGTTTATTCGCGGCGCCGACAGCGACCAGGTGCAGGTATTGATTGACGGGGTGCCGGTGAACGACCCGTCTGGACCGGGGGGCGCCTATAATTTCGGCGTCGAAACGCTGTCGGACGTGGCACGGATCGAGGTGGTGCGGGGGCCGATGTCCGCGGTTTATGGCTCGGGCGCGGTTGGGGGGGTGGTGAATATCGTCACCGACCGCGGCAGCGGGCCATTTGGCGTGAGCGCCATGGTGGCGGGTGGCTATCCGGCATCACTGGTTGGGCAATTGACGGTGCATGGCGCGCGCGGCGCGTTCGATTACGCGCTTTCCGCCGAGACGCAATCGTACCAGGGCTATGACGATACGCCGCGGCGGGAAGCGGTTTATACCGGGGCCGCGAACGGCTTTCGCACCGGGGTGCTGGCCGCCGATTTCGGCTATACGCCGGTTGCGGGGACGCGGTTTTATGTCGATGCGCGGGGGCGGGAAAGCGTGAATTCCTATGACGAGCAAGGCGCGCCGGCATTTGACGCGAATAATAATACCGGCCGGGATAATGACAGCTTCGTGCGCGCGGGGGTGAACAGCCTTTTGTTCGGCGGTTGGTGGCTGACCAATGTCTCGCTCGGGTATGACCAGGCTTATCGGCATTACGTGACGTTTTTGCTGCCGAACGACCCCAACCAGCAGCAGGATGATAGCCGCTATACCGGCACGCGGTTCGACACACAGTGGAACAACACGCTGCGTGTGCCGAATTTTGGCCCGGTGCGCCAGGCGGTGGTGACGGCGGGGTATGAGCACAGCAACGACACCGCGCAGGAGCGGCTGAATTCAGCCTATTACGGCTATCCCTATATCGCGCGGGTGAACGCGACCGACCATCGGGATTCGGTCTATGCCGGCGCGCAGGGGAGCGTTTTTTCCCGTGCCGTGATCAGTGGCAATGTGCGCGAGGAGGGGGTGAGCGGTGTCGGCGATGCGTTCACCTGGCGCGCCGGCATCAGCTATGCCGTGCCGGCATTGGCCACGCACCTCAAGGCAAGCCTGGGCACGGCCTTTCTGGCGCCGTCGCTTTACGACCGGTATGGGATCGATAATGCCGGGTATGTCGGCAACCCGATGCTTCGGCCCGAACGGAGCCGGAGCGAGGAAATCGGCTTCGTGACGCGGGCCGGGAAATATATGAGCGTCAGCGCGACCTGGTTTCATACACGGACGCGCGATCTGATCGAGACGGTGTTTGCACCGGTTTATACGACCGTGAACGTGAACGCGGCACGCATGCAGGGGGTGGAAACGGCGCTGACCCTGCACCCGGCGCGTTGGCTGGACGCGGATCTGAGCTATACCTATACGGACGCGCGCAATACCGGTACAGGGCAATTATTGCTGCGCCGACCTTACGATACCGGGGCGATGACATTGCGGGCACGGCCGGTGACGGGGCTGACGCTGGTGCCGACAGTTCGGTTCATCGGCGCGGATCTGGACGAGATCGTGAATAACCAGGGCTACTCGGTCGGGGTTGGGAAAAACCCCGGTGGGGTAACTTTTGACCTGGCGATCACCTATCAGGCGACGCCGCGCTGGCAGGTGTTTGCCTATGGCAAGAACCTGAACGATGCGAGGTATGAGCCGGCGAGCGGATACGCCTTGCCGGGGCCAAGCTTCCTGGCGGGGGTGCGGTTTGCCGAGTGATGGCTATGCATCACGAGCATGAAGGGCTGATAAGGATTGTTCTTTTTTGAAAAAAAGAACCAAAAAACTTTCGTGACTTTGGGTCTGAGTTTGAATGCTCTTTCGTGTTCCGGCGTCAGACGCGATTGTGGCATAGATGACGCGACGGTGCATTGCAGGCGGGCGTTGCCCGCCAAGGAAGAAAATACTGTCTTGGCCGCGAAGCGGCCGATCATTTCCGGCGCCTGCTGCTGGAACGCAACGACGGCGGCAGGTCCGAAAGAATGAGTTACAAAAGTTTTTTGGTTCTTTTTTTTCAAAAAAGAACAAATCTTATCTATGCCTAAACTCGGGAATAAAATCGTGGCGCCTTACATTCCGGGTGCGATGATGCGGATGGGGGATGGTGCGTCTGTGATGGTGAGTGTGTCGATGCCGAGTGTATCGCCGTCGATCTGGGCGGCGATGCCTTGGCTGGTCAGGGTAATTTGGTGGGCGGGAAGTTGTTTTATGCTGGCCAGGTTTGGTAGGCGGTTGGACAGCAGGGCGGCGCCGTATCCGAGCACGGCGGCGCGGCCGGCCTGGCCGAACAGCGCGACCTGGAAGCCGGGTTGGCGGGGTGTGGCGGCGGGGCAGAGGGTGAAGGGCCCGGCGTAGAGTCGGCCTTTGCTGATGATGGCGCTGGCGGCGCTGTGGGGTATGCCGTCGATGTTGAGGCTGAGCGGGCGGAACGGATAGTCGATCAGTGCGCCGAGGCTGCGGAGTGCGTAGGCGGCGCGGCCCAGGCGGCGTTTGCGCGCGAGGTTCAGGGTGGCGACGACGTGCGCGTCGAACCCGATGCCGCACATTTGCAGGAACAGGCGGGACTGGCCGGCGATGATGACCTGGCCGGGCCAGTGTGGTATGGTGTGGCCTTGCATGAGGGTTTGGGCGAGGGCGCGGGGCGCGAAGGACAGGCCGATTTCGCGCGCCAGCACGTTGGCCGAGCCAAGCGGCAGGATGCCGAGCACGGTGCTGCTGCCGGTGATGGCCTGGGCGATTTCGGCGGCCGTGCCGTCTCCGCCCGCGGCGATCACGCATGGCTCATGCGCGCGCACGGCCGCGGCGGCGATCTCGGTTGCGTCGCCGGGGCGGGTGGTGGGTTGCACGCGCGGGGAGGCGCCGAGGGCGCGCAGTGCCGCGAGCATGGCGTGCAGGCGGGTTGCGTTGCGTTGCCCGGCGGTGGGATTGTGGATGACGAGCAGGGGTGGCTTCCCGCGGGATGAATCCTGGCCCCCTAGCATGGGTAGATGACGGTTTCGCTGCATTTTTGCGTCGGTTGCGTGACATGGCGAGCGTGTGGGCGTGGCTGGCGTGGTGAGCGGAGCGTCATCGAAGCTTCACACAGCGACTCGAAAAGTTTCGCTATGGCACTGGAAGATGGCAGAGTCTGACGTGGAATATTCGACCACATGAACGCGCCAATTTCGCTTCGCCGCTACCGGTCGGTGTTTATTTCCGACACGCATCTGGGAACCCGCGGGTGCCGCGCCGATTTTCTGGCGGATTTCCTGGGCCGCATGCAGTGCGAGCATCTGTATCTGGTCGGCGATATCATCGATGGCTGGCGGCTGCGCAAATCCTGGCATTGGGAAGAATCGTATGATGCCGTGCTGCGGCTGATATTGGAGCATGCGGCGGCCGGCACCAAGGTGACCTATATTCCCGGCAATCATGATGAGATGTTCCGTGCCTGGCTGCCGATGCGGCTGGAGGTGGGCGGTATTCGGCTGTTGGGGGAAGCGGAGCACGTGACGGCGGATGGCCGGCGCCTGCTGGTGACGCATGGTGATGCGTTCGACAGTGTCGTGCGCTATGCCAAGTTTTTGGCGCATCTGGGTGACTGGGCGTATACGGTTTCGTTGGAGTTGAACCGCTATTTCAACATACTGCGTCGCAAGCTGGGATATGGGTACTGGTCGCTGTCTGCCTGGGCGAAGCGGCAGGTGAAGGAAGCGGTGAAGGCGATCGACCGGTTCGAGACGGCGCTGGCGCAGGAGGCACGCAGCCGTGGGTTCGATGGCGTGGTGTGCGGGCATATTCATCATGCCGAAATGCGTGAGGTGGACGGCGTGCTGTACCTCAATGACGGCGATTGGGTGGAAAGCTGCACGGCGCTGGTCGAGCATTTCGATGGCAGGCTGGAATTGATCGAATGGGCGGTCGTGAACAACCTGTCGTTCCTGACGCAGCGTGAGCGCCGCGCCGGCATCCGGGAGGCGCTCGTCCCTGTCTGACCCGTTCTGTTTCGTGCCGGACAGCGCGGCCTCGCCCTGGCCGCACCGGATCATGATCGTGACCGACGCCTGGCAGCCGCAGGTGAACGGGGTGGTGCGCACGCTGGCCACATTGGCCGAGACGCTGCGCCGTGCCGGGCATGTGGTGGAGATTGTCGGGCCGGATCGGTTCACGACCCTGCCATGCCCGACCTATCCCGATATCCGGCTTGCGTTGCTGCCGGAGCGGCGGCTGGAGCGGCTGATTGACGCGTTCGAGCCGGACGCGCTGCATGTGGCGACCGAGGGGCCGCTGGGCCGGGCGGCGGCGCACATTGCCAAGCGGCGCCGGCTTGCCTTCACCACCGCATACCATACGCGCTTTCCGGAATATGTGCAGGCGCGCATCGGGCTGCCCACCAGATATGCCTATGCCATGCTGCGCCGCTTTCATGCCGCCGGCGCCGGCATGTTCGTTGCCACCGAGAGCCTGCGCGCGGAGTTGGCGGGGCGTGGCTTTTCCCGGTCCATTCTGTGGTCGCGCGGGGTTGATTGCACGCAGTTCACGCCGCGCCTAACACCGCGGGCGGACGCGCCGTGCTTTTTATATGTCGGGCGGGTGGCGGTGGAGAAAAACATCCGCGCCTTCCTCGATCTCGATCTGCCGGGCACGAAGCGGGTGGTGGGTGATGGCCCGCAATTGCCGGAGTTGCGGCGGGACTATCCGGATGTGGTTTTCACTGGCGCGTTGCACGGCGCGGCATTGTCGGCGGCCTATGCCGATGCCGACGTGTTCGTGTTTCCGTCGGTGACCGATACGTTCGGGCTGGTGCTGCTGGAGGCCCTGGCCTGCGGCACGCCGGTGGCGGCGTTTCCGGTGACCGGCCCGCGCGATGTGCTGGCCAATGCCGAGGGCAAGATCGGCGCGCTCGACGATGATTTGCGGCGCGCCGCGCTGATGGCGTTGCAGGCGGACCGCGCGGCTTGCCGGGCCCATGCGGAACGCTTCAGCTGGGAGGCTTGCGCGGCCACTTTTGTCGCGGCCTTGGTGCCGATGAAGGGCGGCAGCGCGCCACCGCGTGGCCAGGGGCTGGCCATGGCTGAACCACGCCAGCCGGCACGGCACGCGCGCCAGGCGGCGCAGGCGGTGCGGCGCAGGGTGCGGGCGGGGCGCCGCTAGGGCAGGCGCGCAGGGACGCACGTGAAGTCCGGCACCGGCCCGCGTGCTTACTTGAAGTCCGGCACCGGCCCGCACCCCCACCCGGCCACCCACGAGCGTACACTGCCATGAGTGGCCGGGTGGGGGTGCGGGCCGGTGCCGGACTGCGCGCCGGGCAGGCGCGCCACACAGAACCTCCGGTGCCGGACTTGACCTCATGATGCCGCCAGACGGTTATCGCCGTCCCGCCCTAAAACTTTATTTTGTTTCGAGGCCGCGGGGGTGCCGGTAGATCGGCGCACCTTGATTCCGGTGTGTCTGGTGAAGCGAAGCGAACGATGAACGCGATTGTCGTGGTGGCCCTGCGCCGCCCCCTGACCTTCGTGGTCATGAGCATCCTGATCGTGCTGTTCGGCACGCTGGCTGTTTTCAGAACCCCGACCGACATTTTTCCGGACATCAAGATACCGGTGGTGGCCGTGGTCTGGTCGTATAACGGCCTGTCGCCCGAGGATATGTCCGGGCGGGTGGTGTATTATTTCGAGCGCGCGCTGACGGTGACGGT
>DAIDIQ010000149.1 GCA_027459285.1 Acetobacteraceae bacterium | reverse complement strand
ACACTGCCATGGGTGGCCGGGTGGGGGTGCGGGCCGGTGCCGGACTGCGCGCCGGCAGGCGCGCCGCACCGAAAACCTCCGGTGCCGGACTTACTCGATCAAGCTCGCCGGCAGGCGCGCCTCAATCGTCGCGGTAGGCTTTTTCCATTCGCTCGTGCCGCTCCTGGGCCTCGATCGACAGGGTCGCGATCGGCCTGGCTTCCAGCCGGCGCAGCCCGATCGGCTCACCGGTTTCCTCGCAATAGCCGTATGTGCCCTGCTCGATGCGCTGCAGCGCCTGGTCGATTTTGCCGATCAGCTTGCGCGCCCGGTCACGCGTGCGCAGTTCGAGGGCGCGGTCGGTCTCGACACTGGCGCGGTCGGTGATATCCGCCTCGTGAATCCCGCCCTCGGACAGGCTGGCCAGCGTATCGTCGGCGTCACGCAGCAAATCCGCCCGCCAGCGCAACAAGCGCTGTCGGAAATACTCCACCTGTCGCGGGTTCATGAACGCCTCGTCCTCGGAGGGACGATAATCAGGGGGCAGTGTCACCATCATGGCGCTCTCTGTCCTCAATGTTGGTCGCAACCAGAGCGATCAGACCAGGGCAATGCAAAGCCGGCGGCCGGCTGGGCGGGCTTATAGCGATGACCATCGGGGGACGCCAGTAGCCTCGCATGACAGAACCGCGTCATGCGCACGCGCGGCCACGCGCAAGCTCAACCCGTGCGCGCAGCGCAATGCCGGCGATGAGGCCGGCCAGAACCGGGTCGGGTTCGGCCGGCAGATCGGCGGTCAGGGCGGCCAGTTCGGTCAACGCCGCCGCGTCGGGCACGCCAGTCAGCAGCGCCAACTGCACCCGGCGCAGCAGATCGAGCATTTGCCGGCCCCGCCGCCGCGCGGGCGATTCGCCGACCAGCGCGTCATTCGCCTCCTGCAAGGCCAGTAATGAGGCGAGCGCCGTCGGCGGCACGTCGTGCACGGCCCCCGCCCCGGCTGCCCGCCCCGCCGGCACGGCGAACATGCCGCCCGCGACCGCCGCCGGCCGGCCGCCCACCGGCGCCAGCCGCGCCGCGCCATCGATGCGCGCGATGGGGTCGAACGCCGATGGACATGTCATGCCGCGACTACCCTTTCCTGACCCGCTTGCCGTGCCGCCCGGCAGGTTTTGCCGGCCGTTTCCGGCCCGTTGACCCGACACCGCCACGGCCCGACCGCGGCGCCGCCGGCGCGCCCGCCTGGCACGCCGCTTGCAGTCAATTTTGGCGGTAAAGCATGAGACGAGGGTTAACTCGATGCCGGCATGGCGGCGCTTGCGGTTCCTGTTCGTGATCCTCGCCGGGCTTGGCGTGAGCCACGCCGCGCGCGCCCAGGTTCGCATCAAGGACATCGCCGATACCCAGGGCATTCGCACCAACCAATTGGTGGGATACGGGCTGGTCGTCGGCCTGCCCGGCACCGGCGATAAGCTGCAGAACGCGGTGTTCACGAAGCAATCCCTGATCGGCATGCTCGAGCGTCTTGGCGTCAACACCCGCGACCAGGCGGCCAATCTCAATACCAAGAACGTCGCCGCCGTCATCGTCACGGCCAACCTGCCCGCCTTCGCCCGTTCCGGCAGCCAGATCGACGTGCATGTCGCGGCCCTTGGCGACGCGTCCAGCCTGGTGGGCGGCACGCTGGTGGTGACCCCGCTGCTCGGCGCCGACGGCCAGGTTTACGCGGTGGCGCAAGGCTCGCTCGCCAGCGCCGCTTTCTCCGCCTCGGGCCAGGGCGCCTCGGTCGTGCGCAACACCCCGACCGACGCCACCATTCCCGACGGCGCCACCGTGGAGCGCGAGGTGCCCTTCACGCTCGGCGCGGACGGCAAAATCACCCTGGCCCTGCGCAACCCCGATTTCACCACGGCGCTCCGCGTGCAGCAGGCCATCAATGGCGCGCTCGATTCGCATGTCGCCGTGGTCACCGACCCGCGCACCATCGTGCTCGATCTCAATGGCCGCGACCCGGTCAGCACCCTCGAGCATATCGAGGATCTGCACATCGTTCCCGATCAGCCGGCGACCGTGGTCATCGATCAGGCCAGCGGCACCATCGTCATGGGCGACAATGTCCGCATCAGCACCGTTGCCATCGCCCAGGGCAATTTGACCATCCGCGTCTCGGAGGCGCCCGAGGTCTCGCAGCCGACCGGGTTTACCGGCACCACCGCGACCGTGCCGCGCACCACGATTTCGGTCGATGAGCAGAAGGGCCGCAAGCTCGGCATTCTGCGCGGCACCGTGACCTTGCGCGACCTGGTGGCCGGCCTGAATGCCATGGGGGTGGCGCCGCGCGACCTGATCTCGATCCTGCAGGCGATCAAGGCCGATGGCGCGCTGCAGGCCAATCTGGTGATGCAATGATCGCCCCGACCCAGCCGCCGAGCCCGGCCAAGGCCTGGCGGGCCGCCCAGCAATTCGAGGCGGTCGCCATCAGCGCCTTCCTCAAGCCCATGTTCGACACGCTCGACCCCAGCGCCGGCCCCTTCGGCACCGGGGAGGCCGGCAAGACCTGGCAGGCCATGTTCGTCTCGGACCTCGGCAAGCAGATGGAACAGGCCGGCGGGCTCGGCATCGCGCGCGATGTTTACGCCACCATGCTGCGCATGCAGGAAGCCGCCACCCCCCAGCCCCGAAAGCCCAAGGCATGAGCCAACCCGTCAGCACCCTCGCCGCCCTGCTCGAACAGGAGAACGCCTTGCTGCGCGCCCATCAGCCGCACCAGGTGGCCGCCCTGCTGCCCGCCAAGGAGGCCGCAATCGCCGCCCTCGGGCGGGCCGGCGCGGATGCGGCCACCGCCCGCCGCCTGCTCGCGCTGGCCACCGAGAACCGCGCCCTGCTCACCCAGGCGCTGGATATCCAGAAGCACATTCTGGCCATGGTGGCGCGCGCCACCCAGACCGCCATGGCCCGCAACGCCCCCTATGGCAGCCCCGCCCAGACCGCGCGCCGCAAGCCGCCACCCGTGGCACTTTCGGCGCGATGCTAGGGAAGCGCGCAATTTTAGCAAACATGGGGAATAATTGACGGCGTCAGTGGTGCCCCTCTCCTGCCGCGCCGCCAGCACCGGCTGACCGCGCGAAAACGGGCGGCTTTTCATTGTCCGCCGCGGCTTGGTGGCGCGCTGCGCTTTGCGCTACAGACCGCGCGTGACGAAATACGCGGATTGCCGGCGGCTGCCGGTGCTGGTTTGGCTGTGCCAGGGCTGGCGCCCGTATGCGGCGTTGTGCCTGGTGTGCCTGGCCTTGTGGCTGCCCGGCTTCACCTCCCTTCCGCCTGGCGATCGTGACGAGGCCCGCTTCGTGCAGGCGACGCGGCAGATGCTGGACAGCGGCGATTATGTGGATATTCGCAATGGCCAGGTTGCGCGCGACCAGAAGCCGATTGGCATTTACTGGTTGCAGGCGCCGTTTGCCGGCGCCGCG
>DAIDIQ010000143.1 GCA_027459285.1 Acetobacteraceae bacterium | reverse complement strand
GGTGACCGTGCCACCTTCACCCTCGGCGTCGCCGGCGCCTCGCTCACGCCGCCGCGCTAACCCCCATCCCCGCGGTCAGCGCCGCCGCGGCCCGGCTCACCGTGTCCGCCCGCCGGCCCGGGCCGTCGTCGCGCCACAGCGTCACGCTGTCGTACCAGGGCGTATCCGCCCGCTCCATCAGCCAGCGCCAATCCGGCCGATATGGCAGCAGCACGTCCGCCCTCAGCCCCAGCGCGCCGGCCAGGTGCACCACCGAGGTATCCACCGATATCAGCCCATCGAGCGCGCCCAGCACCGCCGCCGTGTCGTCGAAATCCTCAAGCTCCGGCCCCAGATTCACCAGCGGCGCCGGGCCGAAATACCGCGCGATCTGCGCCACCGCCTCCGCCTTCTGCAACGAGATGAACGTAATCCCGGTCATATCCAGCAGCGGCCGGAACACCTCGAGCGGCATCGAGCGCATCCGGTCGCCCCGATGTTCCCGCCGCCCCGCCCACACCAGGCCAATCCGCCGGTTCGGCCCCGGCGCCAATTGCCCAAGCCGCTTGCCCCAGCGCGCCGCTTTCTCCGCATCCGCGGTCAGATACCCCCCTGCCCCGGGAATTGTCTCCGGCGTGCAGCCGGCAAGCCCCGGCAGGCTCGACAGCACTTCGTGGCACAGTGCCCCCTCGGCCGCGCCGAGTTCGCTGATAAGTCTCGCCTCCGGCACCAGGCGTTGAAACAGGCCGCGCAAATCCCTGGGACACGCCAGCAACAGCCGCTCGCAGCGTGTTTGCGCCCACGGCAGAAAGCGGCTGAACTGAATCATGTCGCCAAAGCCCTGATCCGCAATCAGCAACAACCCGCCCGCCACCGCCGCGCCATCCCAAAGCGGCATGTCGGTCGCCGGTTTCGGCCGCTCCGCGCCAGGAATTTTCCAGCGCCACGCATATTCCGCCCAGCCCTCGGCAAATTCCCCGCGCATCAGCGCAACCTGCGCCTTCAAAAAATGCGCGCTGCCATTCTCCGGGTCGCGCGCCAGCACGAAATCGGCGTTCGCCACCGCCTCGTCCAGCGCCAGCGCGTCCTGCTCGGCCATCGCCAGGTTGGTTCGCGCCACCAGATCTTCCGGCGCCATCGCCACCGCCTGCCGCCCCGCCACCATGGCGCGCGCGGCATCGTCGTTCTGCCGGCGTAATTCACACAAATTGCGAAAATAAATCGGGTTCGCGGCATCCGCCGCAATCGCCTGCTCCACCAGCCGGCACGCCTCGCCAAGGTCGCCCTGCTGGCCATGAATGATGCCAAGCAGGTTAAGCGCCCCGGCATGGTTTGGCACCGTCTCCAGCAGCGTCTTTATCACGCCGCGCGCCTCCTCCAGGCGGCCCGCCGCATGCAACTGGCTTGCCTGCATGAACAGGGCTTCGGCCCCGTCGCCCCCCGCCTCATGTGTCTCGTTCTCGGCCATGCCCCCCCTGCCCCGCCCCGCGGTCACACCGAATAGCCCAGCCGCCGGATGGTCGGCTCCAGAATCTTGATCGCCGGCGCCAATTGTTCCCGGTAGCGTTGCCAGCGAAAGCGAGACCGTTTGTACAGCGGCTCCGTCACCTGCGCGTGGCTCGCGGTGCGGGCATAGCGCCGGTTTTCCGTGAAGCGCAGGCAGCGTTCATCGAAGTCGATGCCGATGAAGTCCGCCACCCGCCGCATCGCCGCCTCGGGGTCGTCCACCACATCCTCGTAGCGCAGCATCAGGTGGCGCAGCGCCATTTCGCTGCGATAGCTCATCACCAATTCACTGATCCGGGCAAAATGCAGCGCCGCCGTCTCCAGCTTCGCCGCGCAATGATAGCCGTGGGTCAACTGGTTCGAAAACACCGACAGCACCACGTCCAGCGGGTGGCGCACCAGTTGAATGATCGGGCTTGCCGGAAACACGAGCCCGATCAGGCCCAGATGGGTCTCGTTCAGCGGCATCTTGTCGGTGAACCAGGGCCGGCTCGAATCATAGGCGCGCAGATGCCGCGCCCCGCGTAAATACTGGTCGCGCAGCACCTCCAGCCCTTCCTGCCCGTCGCCCATCCACAGTTCCGCCAGCGCCTCGGGGTAGGAAAGCGGGCTGTTGAGCAAATGCGGCGCCGCCTGCGCCAAATTATGAATCATCGGCAATTCGTCGCCGCCGGCGATCAGCGGGTGCGCGCACAGCATCTGCTCGACCAGCGTCGTGCCCGAGCGCGGAAACCCGACAATGAATATCGGCTGCGGCTCGCCCGCCGCCGCCGCCGCCCGCGGCAGGTTGCGCAGCCGGTGCGCGGCATAGAAATTGCGCAACCGCGAGAGATAGGCCGCAACCTCGGCCTCCCGATAGGTCTGCCCGCCCGCCGCCACATACTGCGCCTTGCCCTGCCGCCAGGCGGCAAACGCCTCGTCATGCCGCCCCATCCGATCGAGAATCCGGCCCCGCGTCATCAGCGCGCTGCCCGAGGGATCCTCGATCTTGGCCAGCACCTCCAGCGCCTCCTCGCGCTTGCCGATGCGCGCCAGCAACTCGGCCAGGCTCACCCGCACCGCCATATTCTCGGGTGCCGCCGCCGCCGCCGCCTCGAACAATTCCGCCGCGCGGTCGAAATTCTGCGCCGCCTCCTCGGTCCGCGCCCAGCCGAACACGATCTCGAAATTGCCCGGGCTCGCCGCGTCCGCCTCCTCGTACACGGCGCGGGATTCATCGAGCCGGCTTTCCTGCCGCAACGCGGTTGCCAGCCGCCCCAGCAGCAGCGGGTCGCGGCTCGCGCTCAATTCCAACGCGCGGCGAAAATGAAATTCCGCCGCATGCCCGCGCGATTGTTCCAGCAGCACCAGCCCGACGATGCTCTGGGTCTGCGGGCTCAGCGGTGCCAGCCGGATCGCGCTGCGTGCCTGCGCCTCCGCCCCACCCAAATCGCCGCGCTGCAAAAACCGCAAGGCCAGCTCACACCGGCCCCAGATATCATTCGGATGGTGCGACACGAAGCGCGACAGCAGCGCATCGGCGGCACTCACCGGCCCAAGCGTTGCCCGCCGCGCATACAGCAATTTCAACGCGCCCGCATGGTCCGGTGCCAGGTCCAGAACCGAGAGCAGCGGCGTCTCGTCGGTCGCGGCCCCGTTCAGCTCCCCCCCGTTCGCAAGCGCCTTGCCGCGCCATTGCTCGACGATGCTGTCCAGAATGGCGGCATGCCCCGCCGCCGGCAATGCAACCGGCGCCAGATCGCAGCAGCGCACCGCCCGCAGCCCGCTGCCGCAGCCACATGGCCGCATATCCACCCGGGCGCTGTCCAGGCCCGGCCGCGTTTGCGGAATAGCCGCGCGATGTTCGGAGATGACGACCTCGACCAGATCCAGACCACGGAACGACCCGGCGGGACATCAACACCCGCCGCCGCACTAAAGCCGTCCACCGGCCGGCTTCGCAAGCCCTGATCAAAAAATAACGGCCGGCACGGGTGGGTAAATCCCCACCGCATGCCGGCCGGCTAGCCGGAACGCCCTCAGAACATCAGGATGGTGCCGAGCGCGAACGTGTTGTCGGACGCCTGGTCGCCGCCATGGGCATAGCTCATGGTATGCGTATATTCGCCAACCAGCGTCATCCACGGGTTGAGCGTGTAATACAGCCCCCCCACTTCCGATTCGTTGCGCCGCACCAGCAGCGGATTAACCTCACCCGGTGCCTGATACAGGCTGCTCTCGCCATAGCTGCCAACCAGCTTCAGCTTCGGTGTCATGTTCCAGCTACCCTGGACATACCCACCTTCCGAGTCGCGGGCCTTGCCGTTCGGCGCGATGCCGTCAAAGAACAAAGCGGTCGAACCCAGCCCGTTGCCACGATAGCCATAAACCACGAACCCGAGTTCCCCGTAATTCAGCGACAGGCCGCCGTCACCGGCCACCGCCGTCACGCTGCTGGTCGATTCGACCAGGCCGGTGCCAATGATGTTCGCCTGCGGCTGCACCAGGAAGTCAGCCCACAAATGCGTGGTCAGATCGCCGAACTTGTTCTTGTATTCCAACTGGCCCTGGAACATCGGCGCCCGGTGCTGGGTCGCCGAGGCCGAGTAGCCCGAGAACGAGAATTCATCCAGCGGTTGGAACACGCCGGCGCCGATCGTGAAGCCATCGAACACCGGGCTGGTGTAGCTGATCTGCGGCAACCAATCCGTATACACATAGCCAATGCCGATCCGGCCCAGTGAGGTATTGCCCGGATTGACGTTGCTGCCGGTCGAGCCGACGCCGATCAGCGTCTGATCGTTCAAAATGGCGTCCGCGCCGAACATGCCGATATCGCGGCCCACCTTCAGCGTGCCCATGTCCTTGTTGCCGATCGTGATGTAGATTTGGCGGAAATCGATGCCTGGCGTGCCCAGCGCCACCGGTTCGCCGCCATTATTCGCGTTCAGCGCGCCGGTCGCCGTGTTGTCGATGCCCGGATACATGCCGAACACCGCCGCCACGTCATAGCCATCGAGCGTGGTGGAGAACTTCGTGATCAACGCCGCCGGCAGCAAACCGTTACGCACCGACGAACTGTCGAAGCCAGACCCGCCGGACGACAAGCCGCCGGCAACCGGCGTGCCCGACATCGGCGCGTTGAACACGTAGAAGCCGTTCACGAAGCCGGAGAAGTTGACCTCCACCCCGCCGGCATGAATCGTCACACCCTTGCCCGGCGTGAACGGATCCGCGGTCACCATGTTGGTGTTGTGGATCATCGCCTCGGTCTGGGTTTCCATCTGCTGCGCCATCTGCGCAGCCGCCTGCGCCCGTTCGGCCGCCTGCTGCGCCTCTTCCGTCGACGAGGTGGTCGAGGTCGAGCTCATGGTGCTGGTATGCTCATGCTTGGCCATCAGCCGATTATAGTCGGCCCGCGAAATCGTGCCCTTGGCACGCAGCAAATCGAGCAAATCTGTGTAATCGTCAGCGTGCGCGGCCAGTGGCATCGCGATCGTGAGCGCGACGGCACTGACGCCGGCCAGCATAGCCATGGAAAGGCATTTCTTGGTCATGGGCGTCGTTTCCCCTAATGGCGGTCGATAAGCAGCGTCGCCGGCGTTGTCCCCGGCTGACGTAGTCCTTGGCCTCAAGACCCATGGTATAGCAAAGGCACCATCGATTTAAGCGCACCATCATAGGTCAATGGGGCATTTCCCGCCGGATAGCCGTTCTGCTGTAGCAGGAATGCCATAATCTGGGTGTAGTCTTCATGCGACAGACTGCCCGGTTGTGTCGCCGGCATGTTGGTTGACACGATTCGGAACACGTCACTGACGTGAAAATTCGCCTTCGCAGATGCAAAATTCTTGCCCTTGAGCGCCGGGCCGGCAATCCCGCTCAAATCCTTGCCATGGCACATCGAACAATTGGCCAGGAACTTCTGCGCCCCCGCGCTTGCCTGCGCCGCCGTATACAATGCCGGCAGGCCCGCACCGCCGTCACCCTCGGCGGCAATCACCACCGGCCGTTCCCCACTCTCTGAAAGCGCCGCGTGTTGTTGCGGCGCAGCAAGAGCCACCAGCGGCACATACGGCGCGTCAGACGGGCCCGGCAGCGCAAACGGCGCCACCAGCGCGGCCAGCTTGCCGCTCCGCTCCAGCCCACGCACGGCAGCAGTGAATTTCCGCGCCGCAGCATCGCCGGTCGCGGCATACAGCGCCACCACATCGAACCGCGCGTGCGGCTCGGTCAGTTCGTGCACGGCGAATTTTTCGCCATGCGGGTGCGTCAACTCATAATGCACCAGCGTCGGCCGCCACAGCAGCGCCGCCTTCACCTGGTGCGAAACCAGGCTCGCGATCGTCTCGGCCTCGGTCTTGAATACGTTCGCGGTCACGTTCGGGTGCGCCGCGAAATAAAGATTGGGAGTCGTCAGATACGTCACCCCGACGTCGCTGCCCCGTGGAAAATCACCCAGGTCCCGTTCCGTCTGGCCGACCGGCTCCGCCAGCACGAATCCGATATGCGCATAGGCCGGTGTCGCCGACAGCCCGACCGGCGCCTCGGGCCGCGACGCGTCCAGCGGAAAGCCCAACACCAGGTCGCAGTCCCTGGTCGCCAGCACGCGGAAATTCTTCAGCGCGAACCCCTCATCGCCGCCCCCGCCATCGCCATCGAATTCATGCACCGCCAGGGGCATCCCGGTCACCCGCGCCACCGATCGTGCCACCAGCCGGTCCATCGCGGCCGAGTCGCTCGTCTTGTCGATGCACACCCGTAAGTCAGACGCCGCCGCCGGAACGGCCGCCGCACAGAGTGCGGCGGCCAGCAGCGAGCGCATCACACGCCTGGTCATGACGCGCTTCCTTTCCCCTGATGGTTAAAGAGCAAACACATACAGGTGGCCACCGGTCGGCAGGTTCAGCACCGCCGGGTCCTTCGCCATATCGCCACCCCAAAGCGGCGTCGCGCCGCCCCAGCCGGCATAGATGCCGACATACTGCTTGTCGCCCACCTTCCAGGTCGCCGGCACGCCAATAATACCGCTCGACAATTGCGGGCTCTCCCACAACACCTTTCCGGTCTTGGCATCGAACGCATACAAATGTCCGTCGGCACTCCCCGAGAACACAAGCCCGCCCGCGGTCGACAACATGCCGTCATTCCACGGCAGCTTGCTCGGGTGCGTCCACACCTGATCGCCCGTATTCACGTCGATCGCCTGCACCTCGCCCCATTGGTTGGGGAATTTCGGGTCGCCGGTCACGTTGAACGTCTCGCCCAGAAATGGCAGTCCGGCCTTATAGCTCACCGCCGCGCCCTTGATGGTCATGCAGGTATGCATGGTCGGCACATAGGCATCGTGCGTCTGCGGATCGACCGAGATCGGCCACCAATTCTTGCCACCCAGGAAGCTCGGGCAGGTGAACACCTGCTTGTCCAGCGTCGGCCGCAGCGCCGGGTTGGTCGTCATCTGCCCGTCCTTCACCCCATCGACCGAGGTCGCGGTCAGAAACGGCTTGGCATAAATCAGCTTTCCGCTCACCCGGTCGATCGCATAGAACCAGCCATTGCGGCTCGCGCTCACAATCGCCTTGTGCGACACGCCCTTGTAGTCGACGTTGGTCATCACCGTTTCATTGGTGCCGTCATAATCCCAGGTATCGTTCGGCGTATACTGGAACGACCATTTGATTTTGCCCGTGTCAGGGTTCAGCGCCACCACCGAGTCGGTGTACAAATTCTTGCCCGGGCGCAGCGTCGCCAGCCACGGCCCCGGGTTGCCCACCCCCCAAAACAGCGTGTGCGTTCCCTGATCATATGTGCCGGTCAGCCAGGTGGCACCGCCACCCGTCTTATAGGCGCCTTTCGGCCAGCTTTTGCCGCCCGGCTGGTTCCAACTCGGCACCGTATAGGTTTTCCAGGCAATCTCGCCAGTCTCGGCATTCAGCGCCGTAATAAAGCCGCGCGCGCCATATTCACCGCCGGAAATGCCGACAATGACCTTGCCGTCCACCACCAGTGGCGCATCCGTCATGGCATAGCCCACGTCCGACGCCATGAGCTGCTTGGACCATTTCACCTTGCCGGTCCTGGCATCCAGCGCCACCACGTGATTATCCAGTGTCGCCATGTAGACCATATCGTCGAACAGCGCGACGCCACGGTTCACCACGTCACAGCACACCGTCTTCAGCCCCACATTCGACAGATCCTGCTGATACTTCCACAGCAGCTTGCCGGTCGAAGCCTGGAACGCCAGCAATTCATCCTTCGGCGTGGTGATGAACATATAGTCCCCGTTCACCACCGGCGGGGCCTCATGCCCCTGCGGAAAGCCGGTCTTGTAATCCCACACCTGCTTCAGCCCGGTCACATTCGATGTGTTGATCTGGCTCAGCACCGAATAGCCGGTGCTGCCGTAATTCTGCCGATACATCAGCCAATCACCGCTCTCGGCGGCATTATCCAGCCGTTGCGCCGTCACCGGCTGATAAGCCCCCGCGGCATGACCCCGCGCCGGCAGCAGCATCAGCGCCGCCGCGCCACACAGCGTGCCGCCAAGCAGCACCGCAGCCAATCGGCGCGGGTGTGAAGTATCTCGCATTTCCGGTTCCCCTTATGTCAACCGTTCCCGTTGGCGCCGCCACCACGGCGGCGCCTTCTTGTCGTCACGAAGTATTCAGGATCCGCGGGCGGCGGCTGGTCCGCCCGCGGCTCGTTTCTTCTTAGAAGAAGCCCAGCTTCTTCGGGTTATAACTCACCAACATATTCTTGGTTTGCTGGTAATGATCGAGCATCATCTTGTGCGTCTCGCGCCCGATGCCCGATTGTTTATAGCCACCGAACGCCGCGTGCGCCGGATAGGCATGATAGCAATTGGTCCACACCCGTCCCGCCTGTATCGCCCGGCCGAACCGATACGCGCGCGTGCCGTCGCGCGTCCAAACCCCGGCACCCAGCCCATACAGCGTGTCATTGGCAATGCTCAGCGCCTCGGCATCGTCCTTGAAGGTCGTCACCGAAACCACCGGTCCGAAAATCTCCTCCTGGAAGATGCGCATCTTGTTATGCCCACGCATCACCGTCGGCTTCACATAAAATCCGCCGGCCAGATCGCCCGACAGCATGTTGCGCGCGCCGCCGGTCAGCACCTCGGCCCCCTCCTGCCGGCCGATATCGAAGTAGCTGAGAATCTTCTCCATCTGCTCCGACGAGGCCTGCGCGCCAATCATCGTCTGCATATCCAGCGGGTCGCCCTGCTTGATCGCCTCGACGCGCTTGACGCAACGCTCGATGAACTTGTCGTAGATGCTTTCCTGCACCAGCGCCCGGCTCGGGCAGGTGCACACCTCGCCCTGGTTGAGCGCGAACAACACGAAGCCTTCCACCGCCTTGTCGAGGAAATCATCATCCTCGGCCATCACATCGGCGAAAAAGATGTTCGGCGACTTGCCGCCCAGTTCCAGCGTCACCGGAATGAGGTTCTGGCTCGCATACTGCATGATCAGCCGGCCGGTCGTGGTCTCGCCGGTGAAGGCAATTTTCGCGATTCGCGGGCTCGACGCCAGCGGCTTGCCCGCCTCCAGCCCGAAGCCATTGACGATGTTCAGCACGCCCGGCGGCAGAATGTCGCCGATCAGCTCGGCCCAGACCATGATCGAGGCCGGGGTCTGCTCGGCCGGCTTCAGCACCACGCAGTTGCCCGCCGCCAGCGCCGGCGCCAGCTTCCAGCAGGCCATCAGCAGCGGGAAATTCCACGGAATGATCTGCCCGACCACGCCCAGCGGCTCATGGAAATGATAGGCGACCGTATCGTGGTCGATCTCCGAGATCGCCCCTTCCTGGGCGCGGATGCAGCCGGCGAAATAACGGAAATGGTCGATCGCCAGCGGAATATCGGCCAGCGTCGTCTCACGAATCGGCTTGCCGTTGTCCCAGCTCTCGCATTCGGCCAACAATGCCAGATTCGCCTCCATCCGGTCGGCGATCTTGTTCAGCATATTGGCGCGCTCGGCCGGGCTGGTTCGGCCCCAGGCATCCTTCGCGCCATGCGCGGCGTCCAGCGCCGCCTCGATATCAGCGGCATCGGACCGGGCAATCTCACAGATCACCTGACCATTCACCGGTGATGTATTGGCGAAATACTGGCCGGCCGCGGGCGGCCGGAAAGTCCCGCCAATAAAATTGTCGTAACGCGGCTTGAAGCGCGGTTGCGCGGTGCGCAATGCGCCGGGATTGCTGATGGCTACATTCATGTCCGTTCCCTCGGGGTTGGTGGGCCGATAGGTGGCGTATGCATCTTCCCCCCGGCCCGCCCTGTCATCTCGGAATTACGCTGGCTTGTCGCAACACTGCGACACGGATTTTTCATCTTCCCGGTGCCCACGCCGCCTGAGCGCCCGCTTTTTGAAATTTTATTAGGAGGGTCGGTTTTAAGACGCGCCTGCCCGGCGGGTTTAATGGGCGCGCCTACCCGGCGCGAAGTCCGGCACCGGCCCGCACCCCCTGCCCTGCCACCCATGACAGTATACTTCCGTGGGTGGCCGGGTGGGGGTGCGGGCCGGTGCCGGACTTCAAACAAAGCATGCGGGCCGGTGCCGGACTTCACCCCATACCGTGATGCTTGACATTCGACCGCGCCCGTTCGACATACCGAACGCCGCCAGAACACCAATAACGGAGGAACTGCTATGACATGGACAGCACCGCGCGTCGTTGAGGTTGCCCTGGGCTGCGAGATCAACTCGTACGCCTGCGCCGCCCGCGGCTAACGCAAAAACCCTCGCGCGCGACCAGGCCTCAGGCCCGCCGCGCGCGAGGGAAATTTCCCGCGCATGAGCGCGACACTTCCCGATATCAAACCGGCCACCGCACAACCGGGCTCAACCACCCGGCCCGTGCCCGCGCCACCCATGGCGCTGCTGGCCGAACTGACGCACCGTTGCCCGCTCCGCTGCGTCTATTGCTCGAATCCCGTCGACCTGCTGCGTGCCTCGGCCGAACTCGACACTGAAGGCTGGCTCAGCGTCATCAATCAGGCCGCCAGCCTGGGCATCCTGCAAATTCATTTTTCCGGCGGTGAGCCGATGGCCCGGCGAGACCTGCCGCGCCTCGTCGCCCGCGCCGCCGACGTCGGGCTCTACTCCAACCTGATCACCTCCGGCATCCAACTGACCGAGGCGACACTACAGCCCCTGGTCGATGCCGGACTCGACCATGTGCAACTCTCCTTTCAGGACAGTGACGAGGCCGGCGCCGAACATATCGGCGGCCTGCGCGGCGCCCAGGCCCGCAAGCTCGTCGCGGCGCAGGCCATCCGCGCCTCCGGCCTGCCACTCACCCTGAATTTCGTCATCCACCGCCAGAACATCGCCCGCCTGCCCGACATGATCGCGCTCGCCGAGCAATTGGGCGCCGGCCGCATGGAAGTCGCGCACACCCAGTATTATGGCTGGGGCCTGCTAAATCGCGATGCCCTGCTGCCCAGCCTCGAACAGCTCGACTGGTCCACCGACATCGTCGAGTCCGCGCGCGCCCGCCTCAGCGGCCAGATGGTCATCGATTACGTCATCCCCGATTACCACGCGAGCCGCCCCAAGGCCTGCATGGGCGGCTGGGCGCAGCGCTTCATGGTCATAGCACCTGACGGGTCCGCCCTGCCATGCCATGCCGCCACCACCATCCCCGGCATGGTCTTCGCCTCGGTGCGGGACCAGTCGCTCGCTGAAATCTGGCGCAATGACCCCGCCTTCACCCGGTTTCGCGGCACCGACTGGATGCCCGAGCCCTGCCGCGGTTGCGACCAACGCGAAATCGACTGGGGCGGCTGCCGCTGCCAGGCCCTCGCCCTGCTCGGCGACGTCACCGCGACAGATCCGGTCTGCGCCCGCTCCGACCAGCGTGAGATCGTGCTGGCGGCCATCAAATCGGCCCGCGCCGATGCCGCCATGACCTATCGCGGCATGACCATCGAGCCGCATGCCGACTGACGTGCCTTGACACACATCATGGCCAGGGCGCGCCCACCAGGGCACGAACCATGGTCTTGACGCAGGGTTGAACCAGCCGAAGTGCTGGGCAGCAAACAGGGGAAACGCATATGGTTGGACAGAACAAGGCATCGCATGTCGACCGCATCTTCGCGATCGCGAGCGATACCGCGTCCTCCGCCCGCTCCGCCCTCGCGGCATCCTGGGTGCGCTCGCTGCACCGCTACGGCCTCGACCCCGCCTATAACAAGCCGCCGAAAACCCTGACCGAGGCGGAATTGCGCCTTGCGCGTGATCGCGTCGGCCCCATCCTCGGCGTCGCCCAGGGCAGCCTCGACACGCTGTTTCAGGCGGTCGGCGGCACTGGCTGCTGCGTCCTCTTCACAGACCGCGACGGCGTGCCGATCGACCGCCGCGGCCATATCACCGATAACGAGACCTTCCACCGCTGGGGGCTCTGGACCGGCGCGGTCTGGAGCGAGGATAGCGAAGGCACCAACGGCATCGGCACCTGCATCGCCGAGGAACGCGCGCTCACCATCCACCGCGACCAGCATTTCCTCGCCCGCAATATCGGCCTCTCCTGCTCGGTCGCCCCCATCTACGACCATCAGGGCCGCATCGCCGCGGCACTCGATGTCTCCTCCTGCCGCGCCGATCTCACCGAAAGCTTCGTCGGCCTCATCGCCATCGCCGTCGCCGACGCCGCCCGCAAGATCGAGGCGCAGAATTTCCGCCAATCCTACCCCGATTGCCGCATCGTTCTCGCCCCCGATGTCGGCCGCCACACCGCCGGCCTGCTGGCGCTCGATGCCGATGACCTGATCGTCGGCGCTTCCCGCGCCGCCCGCCTCGCTTACGGCCTGTCAGACGCCCGCCTGGCGCAGCGCGTGCCGGCCGATACCATTCTCGGCCGCGGCGCCGCCGGCACCGCCCGCAACGATGATCTCGACCGCGCCGAACGCGGCGCCCTGGCCCGCGCTCTGTCCGCCAACGGCGGCAACGTCTCCGCCGCCGCCAAGGCGCTCGGCATCAGCCGCGCCACCTTCCACCGCAAAATGAACCGCCTCGGCATGCACCAGACCCATTAAGGCGAGCCATGACCATCTCCTGCGTCACCGACGACCAATCCACCGCCCCCGCCTCACCCGCAACCGGCCCGGTGCCGCGCGTGCTCGCGACCGACGCCGCCCGCGCCCTGCTCGC
>DAIDIQ010000108.1 GCA_027459285.1 Acetobacteraceae bacterium | reverse complement strand
TCCCCGCCCCGCGCGAACGCCGCCCCGATCCGGTCGAGGCCCCCCTCCGCCAGATCCGCGCCGAGGCCACGCGCGACCTGCCATCGCCTCATGGCTGCAATCCGGCCACCACGCCAGCTTCCATCCGCCTCGCCCAGGCGGCGCTCGCCACCGCTGGCATCGTCCTCAACCGCCCCCAATTCGTCGTCGTGGTCGACCGCGCGCCGAGCGTCCAAACCCTCTGCCTGATGCTCGCCCGCCCGCATCACCCCTGGTCCGCCATCGCCGGCAGCCGCGTCTCCACCGGCCAGTCCGGCCGGCGCGGCTATTTCATCACCCCGACCGGTATATTCACCCGCGCCACCGATAGTCTCGATTATCGCGCCGAGGGCACCTTCAACGAAAACCATATCCGCGGTCTCGGCCTGCGCGGCATGCGGGTGTGGGATTTCGGCTGGCAGCAAGCGGCCAAGGGCTGGCCCGCCTCTTCCCCAACCGGGCAAATACGTCTGCTCATGCACGCAACCGATCCGGATTATCTCGAGCCTCGCCTGGGCCGTCCGGCATCCATGGGCTGCATTCGTATTCCCGCCACCATGAACAAGTTCCTGGACCGTCACGGCGTGCTCGATGCCGGCTATATCAGCCTCGCCGCGCAAAGCCCACGCATCGCCGCCATTCTGTCGCCCGACCTGGTGCCATCCCGTCTTGCCGGCACCTATCTGATCATCATCGACAGCACCCGACGCTGATCGCGACGCGCCCTCACACCCCGAACGGATAGAGTTCGTCGTCACCCGCCATCACCCGGCCCGGCAGCGGCACCACCGCCCGGGTCTCGTCGAACCACACATAGGCGTCGTACTGGTCGGGCAGGCAGGCCAGCGTATAATGGCTCCAGCGCTCTGTCTCCGGCCGGTAAATCACGCCGATATAGCGCTCCAGCCGCTGGGTCTCCAAAATCCGTCGCGCCGCGTCATGCCTGCCGGGCCGCAAATCCAACAAAAAGCGCGGTTCGCCCAGGTTATGGCAAAGCGCCTCGTAACTGTCCGGGCGCGCCGGCCGCACGGTTTTTATTTCCATCGGCGCATCCCATTCCGAAGCCGCGGCCACCGTGCCGTGGTCGGTGCCGAAGCCGATCAGCACGGCATCCCGGCCGAAATGCTCGCGGCACAACTGCCCCAGGTTCCACTCACCCCGTTCGCTGCCCATTTCCGAGAACCTGGCATCACCGATATGTGAATTATGCGCCCACACCACCGCCTTGCCGCCGCTACGCCGCGCCAGGATTGTTTCCAGCGTCTCGAACATATGGCGGTCCCGCAAATTCCAGGATTCCGCGCCGCCATAATACATGGCACGGTAATAGGTCTCGGCGTCGGCCACCAGCCGCGCGTTCTGCGCCGCATCCAGGAAGCTGTCGCCGTCCATCCTGGTATATTGCAATTCCTTCCGCAGCAAATCCAGCAATATGCGCGTAACCGGGCCTTCGCAGCGGGCAAATCCCTCGCTCAACGCCGCCCGTCCATAGGCCGCGGGTTCGTGGCTCCAGGGTGCGAGGCAGGCATAACGTGCCCGCGCCGCCTGCGCGGCCGCCGCATCCACCCGGTCCAGATACCCCACCACCGCGCCGATCGCGGCCATCATGTTGTACAGGTCCAGGCCGTGAAAGGCCATCCGCCGGCCCGGCTTAAGCGCCCCGTTGTGCCGCCGCAGCCAATCCAGAAATTCCTGCATATCGCGGTTGCGCCACATCCATGTCGGAAATCGTGTGAAGGGGGAAATTTCCGCCCCCCAACGCTTCATGTGCCGCACCTGCTGGTCGATCGCCGCCGCATCCGGCCAATCGGCCTCCACCGCCACCAGATTGAATCCGTGCCGCTCGATCAGCCGCCGGGTTATCGCCGCCCGCGCCCGATAGAATTCCGAACTGCCATGCGTCATTTCGCCCAGCAGCACCACCCTTGCCTCGGCAAACCGGTCGAACGCGGCGGCGAATTCGGCACTTACCGGAACCGGCAGCGGGTCGGCCGCCGCCCGCAGCACGTCGCGCGCGGTTCTGTCCGCCCGCGGCGGCATCGTCGCCGGCGTGGTCGCCGGCAGATAATGCTCGAACCAGTCGCAAGCGAGGTCGGCCGCTTGTTCCAGCGTGCCCGGCTCCTCGAACAGATGCGTCGCCCCCGGCACCACGCTCAGGGATTTTTCGCAACGCATCACCGCCAGCGCGCCGCGGTTCAGGGTCAGTATCTGCCGGTCGGCGCCGCCCACAATCAACAGCGTTGGCGCCAACACCCGCGTCAGGGCCTCTCCCGCCAGGTCGGGGCGTCCGCCGCGGCTCACCACGGCACTCACCCTGCCGTGCACTTCGGCGGCGGCCAGCAGGGCTGCGCCGGCCCCCGTGCTGGCGCCGAAAAATCCGAGCCGCAACAGGGTCAGATCCGGCTCGCCACTGCTCCACAGCACGGCTTCCACCAGGCGCTCCGCCAATAGCGGAATATCGAAAACATTCCGCCGGTCACGGGCCTCGGTCTCGGTCAGCAAATCCAGCAGCAGCGTCGCAAAGCCGCGCCGGTTCAACCGCCCGGCCACCATCTGGTTGCGCACCGAATGCCGGCTCGACCCACTGCCATGGGCAAAAATCACCAACCCCCGCGCGGCTTTCGGCACCACCAGGTCGCCGACCAGGCCGAGCGGCGGAATCGTCACCTGCCGTCGGGTGCCATCCTGGGCGTCCGCTGCTTCCCCCCAGGCCTCGCGCAGCATCCCGACCGTTTCCTCGTCCGTCAGTTGATGAAAATCGCTGTAGAATGCGCCGACCGAGCCAAAGGCGCGGGCCGGGTGCACGCAAATCACCTCGTCCGCCACCTCATGCAGCGATGTCAGCGCCTCGACCGGGGCCACCGGCACCGCCAGCACCACCCGCGCCGCCCCCTGCTTGCGTATCGCAATCGCCGCCGTCCGCGCCGAGGCGCCGGTCGCCAACCCGTCATCCACGATGATCGCGGTGCGTCCCTGCGGGTCCACCCGCGCGCGCCCGCGCAAATAGCGCGCCCGGCGCCGTTCTATCTCGTCGCGTTCGCGCTGCCAGGCGCGCCGCACATAGGCATCGCTCGCCCCGGTCAGGCGCTTCACCTCTGCGTTCACCGTCATCTCGGCGTGCTCGCCGTCCACCACCGCGCCCAGCGCCAGTTCCGGCTGGTCCGGCGCGCCAATCTTGCGCACCATGATCAGATCCAGCGGCGCGCCCAATGCCCGCGCCACCGCCACCGCCACCGGCACCCCGCCGCGCGGCAAGGCATAGACCACCGGGTCGGCGAATCCCTTGCCCGTCAGCATCGCGGCCAATTGCCGCCCGGCATCCGTACGGTCATGAAAAAATGGCGCTGCGATTTCCATGCCGAACCGCTAGCCGGTTTGCCCACGAAACGACTTGATCGAGATCAAATCAGCAAA
>DAIDIQ010000098.1 GCA_027459285.1 Acetobacteraceae bacterium | reverse complement strand
CCTAGATGTAATATTCCGCCATCGGCGCAAAGCCATTGAAGCCCTGGCTCGCATACATCGTCGTATAGGCGCCGGTCGCCAGCAACCGCACCCTGTCTCCGGCGCTCAATGCAATCGGCAGCCGGTAATTTGCCCGTTCATACAGAATATCCGCGCCATCGCAGGTCGGGCCGGCAATCGCCACCGGGCCCATGGCCGTGCCGTCATGCGGGGTGGCAATGGCATAGCGTATCGCCTCGCCCTCGGTTTCGGCCAGGCCGCCGAAGCGGCCGATATCGAGATACACCCAGCGCAAATCCGTCTCGGCGCCGCGCCGGCTGACCAGCACCACTTCGCTCTCGATCACCCCGGCATCACCCACGATGGCCCGGCCCGGTTCAATCACCAACTCGGGCAGATCATTGCCGAAATGCTCCGTGATGGTGTCCATGATGGCGCGCGCGAAATGGTCCACATCCGGCACATCGTCCCGATAGCGGGTGGGAAAGCCGCCACCGCAATTGATCATCCGGACCTTGATGCCGCCTTGCCGCAAATCGGTGAACAGCATGGCCGCGCGCGCCACCGCCGCCCGATAGGCGGCCGGGTCGGTCTGCTGGCTGCCGACATGAAATGACAGCCCGAACGGATCGAGCCCCAGATCGGCGGCGCGTCGCATCAGCGCGCGCGCGTGCTCGATGCTGGTGCCGAACTTGCGCGACAGCGGCCAATCCGCGCCGGTATTCTCGACCAGAATGCGGCAATAGACCCGTGCCCCCGGCGCGTGCGCGGCAAGCTTGGTCAGCTCTTCCGCCGAATCGAAGGCGAACATGCTCACCCCGGCCGCGTGCGCGCGGGCAATCGCGCGGGCTTTCTTGATCGTGTTGCCAAAGCTGATATCGGCCGGCCTCGCACCCGCCGCCAGACACGCCTCGACTTCCTCGATGCTCGCGGCATCGAACGCGCTGCCCAGATCCACCAGCCGGTTCAGCACCGGGGCGGCCGGGTTTGCCTTCACCGCGTAATAAATGCGCGCGAGCGGCAAAGCCTTCCGCAAGCTGCGAAAGTTCTCGGTAACGCGATCGAGGTCGAACACCAAGCACGGGGTCTCCGGCTGACGATCGACAAGGAATTGTGCGATTTTCGTGTTCATCGCAGCACCCCCCACTGGAACACCCGCCTGAGACAGGCGACGGGCGAAAGTTAACGAAACGGTCGAACGAACCAGCGACCTAAGAAGCGGGCCTTGCCAGAACGCTTGACGTCGTTGCGTAACCCGAGGGCCAGAGGCACGTGCGTTGCTGCGTGGGGGTTAGTTAGGGCAGCATGGGCCGGGGTGCAAGCCCATTCCTCACGCCCACCGCATCACAGCCACCGCGGCAATGCCTATCTGAGGTCTACCCGCCGGGTTGGCGGGCGGCGGCGGGCAACCGAGCCCCCGGGTTGGCGGGCGGCGGCACGCCACGTGAAAGGAGGTAACCATGACCATGACAGCGACCGAACGGCGTCCGGCCCCAACCGGCCGCGCCGATCTGATCGCCGGCGCCATCCCAACCGGCCAAGGCTTCGGCCGCTCCGCCCGTCACCCCGCCGCCATCCCCTGGCGGGGCTGGTGGGCCGTGCTGCGCCGCGTCGCGCGCGAGGCGAGCAACGACCGGATTTCATTGATCGCCGCCGGCTGCGCCTTCTACGCAACCCTGTCGCTGTTTCCGGCCATCACCACCCTGATCTCGATCTACGGCCTGGTGTTCGCCCCGCGCGGGGTCGAGGCGCAGTTGCACCTGATCCGCGGCCTGCTGCCCCCCGCCGCCTTTCAGCTGATCGCCGGCCGGGTGCAGATGCTGGTCGAACAGCCGGCGCAAACGCTGAGCTTCGGCCTCGCCTTCAGTCTCCTCCTGGGGTTCTGGAGCGCCTCGACCGGCACCCGTTCCATGCTGTGGGCCCTGAACGTCGCCTATGAGGAGCGCGAGAAGCGCGGCTTTTTCCGTTTCCAGGCGGTGTCACTCGCCATCACCTTGATGATCATCCTCGGCACGGTGGTCGGGCTTGGCCTGCTGCTGGCCCTGCCACCGGCAATCCATTTTCTCGGCATCACCGGCCCGGCCAGCGGGCTCATCAAGGTATTGAGCCTGCTGGTGCTGATCCTGTTCATCCTGGCCGGCCTGTCGCTGCTCTACCGCTACGGCCCGTCCCGGCGCCCGGCCGGCTGGCACTGGGTCACGCCCGGCGTGCTGGTCGGCACGGCTCTCTGGCTGCTGGCCTCGGTTCTGTTCTCACTCTATGTCGGCCACATCGCCCGGTATAATGCCACCTACGGCCCCATCGGCGCGGCGGTGGCGGTGATGGGCTGGTTCTATGTCAGCGCCTTCGCGGTGCTGCTGGGGGCGGAGTTGAATGCGGAACTCGAATTGCAAACCGCCGAGGATACCACCATCGGCGCCGGCCGGCCGATCGGCGAACGCGGCGCCTTCGTCGCCGACCATGTGGCCGGCTAGGGCATGACGGGCTTGACCCCGGCACCGGCCCGAACCCGCGCATGACCGAAGCCCCGACCCTGGTCACAGGGGCAACCGGCTTCGTCGGCGCCGCCGTCGCGCGCGCATTGCTGGCCGCCGGCATCACCGTGCGCGCCCTGGTCCGGCCCGGCGCCAACACGCGCAATCTGGACGGGCTCGACCTCGAAACCGCCATCGGCGACCTCACCGACCCGGCCAGCCTCGCGCGCGCCGTGGCCGGCTGCCGCCATCTGGTGCACGTGGCCGCGGATTATCGCATCTGGGTGCCAGACCCCGCGGCCATGCGACAAGTGAATGTCGCGGGCACGCTCGCCCTGCTGCGCGCGGCGCATGCCGCCGGCGTCACCCGGGCCGTCTATTGCTCCTCGGTCGCAGCCCTCGGCCTCACACGAAATGGCACGCCGGCCGACGAAACCACCCCGGTCACGCAAATCATCGGCCACTACAAGCAATCGAAATACGCGGCCGAGCAGGCGGTGCTCCAGTTCGTGGCCGAAACCGGCTTCGACTGCGTGATCGTCAACCCCTCGACCCCCGTCGGCCCGCGTGACATCAAACCGACGCCGACCGGCAAGATGATCGCCGATGCCGCGGCCGGAAAGATGCCCGCCTATCTGGATACCGGCCTGAACATTGTGCATGTGGATGATGTGGCCGCGGGCCATGTGCTGGCGCTCAGGCACGGCCGGCGGGGCGAGCGATATATTCTGGGTGGCACGGATCTGGGCATGGCGGAGCTTCTGGCGCTGGTTAACCAACAAGTCGGGCGCGCGCGCCAGCCGGTGAAATTGTCGGTGCCCCTGCTGTGGCCCCTGGCGCTGGGCGCCGAGGCGGCGGCACGGGCCTTCGGCGTCGAGCCGCTCGTCACCCGTGACCATCTGCGCATGGCCCGCAAGAAAATGTTCTTCAGCTCGGCCAAGGCAATGCGGGAACTGGGCTACAGCTTCCGCCCGCCCGACCAGGCGATCGCGGATGCCATTGCCTGGTTCCGCGCCACCGGCCGGATCGCCCGCGCATGAGCCTACTCGCCCTGCTCGCGGCACTGGCCTGGGTCTATCTGTGGCTGCTGCACGGCCGCTTCTGGCAGGACGGACCGGTCCTGCCACCGTCTCACCCGGGCATCGCCCCGCCGGTCGATGTCATCGTCCCCGCCCGCAACGAGGCCGCAAGCATCGTCACCGCCCTGCGCTCGCTGCTGGACCAGGCTTATGCCGGCCCGCTCCGCGTCATCCTGGTCGATGACCGCAGCACCGATGACACCGGCACCCTGGCCCGGGCCCTGGCCGATCCCCGCCTGACCGTACTGACCGGCACCGAGCCGCCCCCCGGCTGGAGCGGGAAATTATGGGCGGTCAGCCAGGGTGTCGCCGCCAGCACCGCGCCCCTGCTGCTGCTGACCGACGCCGATATCGAGCACGCGCCCGACCATCTCGCCCGCCTGGTGGGCAAAGTCACCCATGACCATTTGGCCCTGGTCAGCGAGATGGTGGCGCTGAACTGCCAAAGCGCCGCCGAACGCTGGCTGGTGCCGGCCTTCGTCTATTTCTTCCAGCTTCTCTACCCCTTCGCCCTGGTCAATGACCGCACCAGCCGCGTCGCCGCGGCCGCCGGCGGTACCATGCTGGTCCGAACCGAGGCACTGGCCGGCATCGGCGGCATCGCCTCCCTGCATGATGCGCTGATCGATGACGTAACCCTCGCGACGCGCCTCAAGCACGCCGGCGGCGGCATCTGGCTCGGCCACACCAGGCAAGCCATCAGCCGCCGGCCCTATCCCGGCGCCGGTGATATCTGGCGCATGGTGGCGCGCACCGCCTTCGTGCAATTGCGCATGTCCTGGGCGCTGCTGGCGGCCTGCCTGCTCGGGCTCGGCCTCGTGTTCCTGCTGCCGCCGCTCGCGGTCTTGTTCGGCCATGGCGCGGCGCGGCTCTGGGGCGCGTTCGGCTGGGCCGCCATGGCGGGAAGCTTCGTGCCCAGCCTGCGCCGGTTCGGGCTTTCCCCCTGGCGCGCGGCGTCATTGCCGCTGGTGGCGGCCTTCTACATGGCCGCGACGCTCGGCTCGGCCATCGACCATGCGCGCGGCCTCGGCGTGCGCTGGAAGGACCGTGCCTATACGCCGGCCACCAGGCCCGACGGGGCGGCGCCATGACAACGCCCACCCCAACAGCTTCCCACTCGCCCCCCCACTCGCCCCTCCACTCGGTCGAGGCCTGGTCGGGCAAGAACCGGGGCGACGAGAATTTCCCGGTCGGCTCCCTCCTCATCCGGCGTGATCTGCGGCGCCACGTCCACGCCTATTACGCCTTCGCCCGCAACGCCGACGATATCGCCGACAGCCCGACCCTTCCGCCCGCCGAGAAAATCGCCCGCCTCGACCGGATGGAGGCCGTGCTGCTGGGCCACGCGCCAACCGGGTCCGACAGCGCCACCCGGCTCCGCGCCAGCCTCGCCGCAACCGGCGTCACCCCCCGCCACGCCACCGATCTCCTGATCGCCTTCCGCCAGGACGCGCTCAAGCAGCGCTATGCAAGCTGGGGGGAATTATACGAATATTGCCGTTTCTCCGCGATGCCGGTCGGGCGCTATCTGCTCGACCTGCACAATGAAACGAGCGCCACCCATCCCGGCAGCGATGCGCTCTGCACCAGCCTGCAAGTGCTGAACCACATCCAGGATTGCGCGGCCGATCTGCGTGACATGGACCGGTGCTACCTGCCGCTCGACCGCCTGGCCCGGCACGGTGTGGGCATCGAGGCGCTGCGGGCGGCGCAAACCAGCCCCGGGCTGCGCGCGGTGCTCGATTCCCTGCTCGATGAATGCGCGGCATTGAACGATGTGGCGACAAGCCTCGCGCCACGCTGCCGCGCCCGCGGCATGCGGCTCGAGGCGGCAACGATCGTCGGGCTGGCCCGGCGGCTGACCGCGCGGCTCCGGCACGGTGACCCGCTGGCGGTGCGGGTGAAGCTGCGGCGTGGCGATTTCGCGGGCGCGCTGCTCGGTTCGCTGCGGCACATGCGGGCCAGGCGGGCATGACAGCGCTGGCGGCCGCCCCCGGCGATCTGGCGCTCGTCGAACAGATGGTGCGCCGCGCCGGCACCTCCTTCTATCGCGGCATGAAAGTGCTGCCGCCAGACCGGCGCGCGGCCATGTATGCAATCTATGCCTTCTGCCGGGCGGTCGATGACATTGCCGACGAACCGGCCAGTGACGCCGCCCGCCAGGCCGGGCTCGATGCCTGGCGGGCCCGCATCGCCGCCCTCTATGCCGGTCAGGCCGATGACGCCGTCTGCCGGGTGCTGCTGGCGGCCGTGAAACAGTATGGCCTGCGACAGCAGGATTTTCTGGCGGTCATCGATGGCATGGCCATGGACGCCGAGACCGTCATCGTCGCGCCGGGCCTCGCCGCGCTCGATGTCTATTGCGACCGGGTGGCGTCCGCCGTCGGCCGGCTTTCGGTGCGCGCCTTCGGTGACGCCAGCGAAGCCGCCGACCGCGTGGCCTCGGCGCTGGGTCGGGCGCTGCAATACACCAATATCCTGCGTGACCTCGACGAGGATGCGCGGCGGGGACGGCTCTATCTGCCGCGGGAATGGCTCGACGCGGCCGGGGTGCCGCCAGACCCGCTGCTGGCACTGGCCAGCACCGGTCTGCCCACGGTCTGCGCGCGCATGGCCCAGGCGTCCCGCGCCTATTTCGCCGAGGCACGCATGGCCATGGCCGGTTGCGACCGCGCCGCCATGCGACCCGCCCGGCTGATGGCGGAATCCTATCTCGCGGTGCTCGACGCGCTGGAACGGCGCGGCTGGCACGACCTGCGCCGCCGGCCCCGCGTGCCACGGCTGCGCAAGCTGCGCATTCTCGCCTATAGCCTTCTGCCGGCATGAGGTTGGAAGGCAAGCAGCGACTTTTTTGCAAAAAAGTCGCGCAAAAAACTTTTGATACGTGGTGTTTGCGGGTGCGGAAGGCGGATCGGGACGCCCTTCCAGCCGCCAAATCCGTACCGTCGCCACCAACACAGACCCAAAGTCACAAAAGTTTTTTGGTTCTTTTTTTCAAAAAAGAACCAACCTGTCTTTCCGTCCATAATTCTCGAAGGCTTCCACTTTGATTTACGTCGTCGGCGCAGGCCTGGCTGGCCTCGCGGCTGCCTTGGCGCTGGCCGACGCGGGGCGCCCCGTCACCGTGCTCGAATCGGCAAAGGCGGCGGGTGGGCGCTGCCGGTCGTATTATGACGCCGAACTCGGCTGCCGGATCGACAACGGCAATCACCTGCTGCTGTCCGGCAACGACGCCGCCATGGCCTGGCTCACCCGGCTCGGCACGCGGCACACCCTGGCGGGGCCGCCAATCGCCCTGTTCCCCTTCGTCGATGCGCGAGATGGCACGCGCTGGCTGCTGCGGCCATCGGCCGGCCGCGCGCCGCTCTGGCTGTTCGACGCAACAAGGCGGGTGCCGGGCACACGCCCGGCCGATTATCTG
>DAIDIQ010000097.1 GCA_027459285.1 Acetobacteraceae bacterium | reverse complement strand
CGTAGCACCTTCGCGCATGATGGCGGCGCATCCGACCTCGTCGCGCTTGATGTCGAGGGCTTCCCGATCCGGCGTTCCTGGTATGTCGTCTGGCCACGAGGCAAGCAGCTATCGGTGGTGGCACGCACCTTTCTTGCCTTCCTGCACACCCATGTCGGCCAGCTTGCCGGTACAACCATCGGCGTGTGACGGGGAGGGTGGCGAACTTTGGCGGATCGGCGCTGGCGGCGCTGTCTCGTTGGGTGCTCGGAGTCCAGCGCCGTGTGCCACCCGATCTTCACTGTTATGCAAAGCACCGGATCAGGCAGATAAGCGCGTTCTTTTTGTGAACAAAAAGAACCAAAAAAACTTCGTGACTTCGGGGCTTTGCAGTCGTTACCTCGCGTCAGTGCTTGCGTTCGATCAGTTCGATCTTGTAGCCGTCCGGGTCTTCGATGAAGGCGATGATCGTGGTGCCGTGTTTCACTGGTCCGGCTTCGCGCACCACGCGGCCGCCGCCGGCGCGCACATGCTCGCACATCGCGGCAACGTCCGGCACGCCGATGGCCAGGTGGCCGAATGCCGTGCCCAGATCGTAGCCGTCATCCTTGCCCCAGTTATAGGTCAGTTCGATCACCGTATGGTCGGCTTCGTCGCCATAGCCGACGAAGACCAGGGTATATTCTCCGGCCGGAACCTCGGTGCGGCGCAGCACCTTCATGCCCAGCAGACCTGTATAGAAGTCCAGGCTGGCGTTGAGGTTTTTGGTGCGCAGCATGGTGTGCAGCATGCGTGGCGTGGTGGCGGGTTCGGTCATGGCGTCCATTCCTTGTCGTTCGGGTCGATGCCGAGCAGGAAAAGCCCGGCCGCGTCCGCCGCCCTGATCATGTCGGCGCGTTCCAGCAAAATGGTGCCGCCGGCCTCGAATGCGATGCCGCGCAGACCGGCCTTGCATGCGGCCTCGATGCTGCGGGGCCCGAGTGTCGGCAGGTCGGCGCGGCGTTCCTGGCCGGGCTTCACCCGCTTCACCAACACCCCGCCCGGACCGGGCCGGGCAAGCTGGCCGGCGCGGCTCAGCATGGCGTCGGTGCCCTCGATGGCCTCGAGCGCCAGCACGATGCCTTGCTGCACCACCGCCGCCTGCCCCACATCCACCACACCCAGGGCCCGCAGCACGGCAATGCCGCGGCCGATATCCGCCAGCGCAGTGGCATCGGGTGCGGCGCGCGTCAGCAAGCCGGGGCCGGTCACGGCCTCGGTCATCACCTCGTGCGCGCCGAGCACGCGGAACCCTTCCTCGCCCAGCACCCGCACGATGGCGGCAAGCAAGCCATCATCGCCGGCAAAGGCGGCACGGCCGATGCGGGCGAGAATTTTTGCCCCCTCCGCGTCCGGGCGCAGGTCGAGCAGTGACGGTCTGCGCACCGGCCCGATCAATACCAGGTCGCGCACCGCGTGGGCGCGCAACAGGCCAAGAATTTGCCCGGCGGCGCCAAGCCTTGCGTAGCGGTGTGGAAACGCTCCGATCACGTCCGGTTCGGCGAATCCCTCGAAGCCGAGAATGAAAACGTCCCGTCCTGCCTCGCGGGCCGCCTGCGCCACCTGGCCGGGCAGCGGGCCACCGCCGGCCAGAATACCCAGCACGGACGGGCCGGCCTGATCAGGCCGCGACGTCGGCTTCGGTGTCGGCATCACGCGTGAGGCTTACGCGAACCAGCCCGCGTCTGCTGGGGGTTTCAATGAAACGGACAATTTCCATCACCAGCGGATCTGCCGCATGCTCGCCGCGCACGGCGGCCAGGCGGGCGGCGAACACGCCTTCGCCCGTGAACAGGCGCCGAAAGGCGGCGCGGATGCGGTGCCGGGCCGCGGCGTCGAAGCCCCGGCGCTTCAGCCCGATGATGTTCAGCCCGACCAGGCGGGCGCGGTTGCCGAGCACGCTGCCAAACGGAATGACATCCGCCTCGACGCCAGACACGCCACCCACCATGGCGCAACGGCCGATGCGCACGAACTGATGCAGCGCCGCCGCGCCGCCGATAACGGCATTGTCGCCAATGGTGACGTGCCCACCCATCACCACATTATTGGCGCAGATCACCCCATCGCCGATCTCGCAGTCGTGCGCGACATGGGTTACCGCCATCAGCAGGCAGTCAGCGCCGATTTTGGTGATGCCGGTGCCGGTAACGGTGCCGCGGTGGATGCTGCAATGCTCGCGTATCTGGGTGCGCGGCCCGATTTCGGTGCGGGTCGGCTCGCCCTTGTATTTCAGATCCTGAGGCGGCAGGCCGATGGTGCAGAACGGGTAAAGCACCGCGCCGGCGCCGATTTCGGTGATGCCGTCAATGACCACGTGCGACAGCACGCGCACGCCATCCCGCAGGGTCACGTCGGGGCCGATATGGCAAAAGGGGCCGATCTCGACACCGGCGCCAAGCCGGGCGCCGGGCGAAACCAGCGCCGTGGGATGCACGCGCGCCAGACCGGTCACGCCGGCTGGCCCTTGGCGTAGTTCATCATGGCCGTGATCGTCGCCTCGGCGACGACGGCACCGTCCACCCGCCCGACCACCTTGTAGCGATGCACCGGGCCACGGCTTTGCACATGCTGGCAGTGCATGCGCAACTGGTCACCCGGCACGACGGGGCGACGGAACTTGGCGCTTTCCACCGACATGAAATAGACCGATTCCACTTCCTTGTCGGCCGGCATTCCGTCCAGCACCAGCAGTGCCGCCGATTGCGCCATCGCCTCGATGATCAGCACACCGGGCATGACCGGCTGGCCGGGGAAATGGCCCTGGAAGAAATTCTCGTTGAAGGTGACGTTCTTGATGCCGATGCCGGATGAGCCGCGAACGATGTCGATCACCCGATCGACCAGCAGAAACGGATAGCGGTGCGGCAGCAGGCGGAGGATTTCGGCGTATGCAAGGCTGTGTGTCGCGGTCGGTGGGGTTGCGTCCATCAGGCTGACCCTTGGTGGCGTTAGCGGTTGGGTTCGGTTTCGGCGGCCGTGCCGGCGCGGCCACGATGCAGTTCACGGGCCGCCAGGCGGCGCAGCGCCATGACATGCTGGAAAAACTCACGCACCGGCTGGGCCGGGCTGCCGACGATGCTGACCCCCGCCGGCACGTTTTCCATCACCCCGGCCTGCGCGCCGATGCGTGCCCGACTGCCGACAGTCAGATGCCCTGTCAACCCCGCCTGGCCGGCAACCTGAACATGGTCGCCAAGCGTGGTCGAGCCGGAAATGCCGCACTGGGAGACCAGCACGCAGCCCCGGCCAAGCCGCACATTATGGCCAAGCTGCACCAGATTATCGATCCGCGTGCCGTCGCCGATGACGGTATCGCGCATCGACCCGCGATCGATGGTGACGTTGGCGCCGATTTCCACGTCATCGCCGATCACCACCCGGCCAAGCTGCGGCACGCTGACATAGCCACCCTGCCCGTCCGGCGCGAAGCCGAACCCGTCCTGTCCGATGCGCACGCCGGGCAGAAGGCGCACCCGGTTGCCCAGCAGCGCGTGCGAGACACAGGCATGGGCGCCGATATCGCAGCCCTGGCCGATGGCAACGCCGGGCCCGATGCAGGCATGCGAGCCGATGCGCGTGTCGGCGCCGATAGAGGCGCCCCGGCCGATGACCGCGAGAGGACCGATCTCGGCACTGGCATCGATGGTGGCCGCGGGATCGATGACCGCGCTGGGATGCACGCCCGGGCGTGGCGGCGGCGGCGGGAAAAACAGGGTGCAGATGCGCGCCCAGGCCAGATAGGGGTTGGCCGAGGGCAGGCCGATGCAGCCATCCGGCAGGCGGGCCAGCAGATCGGGTGACAGCACCACCGCGCCGGCACGCGTAGTGGCCAGCCCGTCGGCGTAGCGCGGGTTGTCGAGGAAGCTGACCTGGTCGAGCCCTGCCGTGTGCAGCGGGCCGACGCCAGTGAAATAGCGGGTCGGGGCATCCGGCAGGGCGATGCCAGCGGCGTCGGCGATGCGGGTGAGCGTGTGCGGCCCGGTGCTGGCAAAGAAACGCGGATCGCCCACCCAGTCCGACCCAGGGACTGGCGCGGCAACTGGCTGGTCAGCCTCCGCCATCAGCATGCAACCGGGTGCGTGCCCGCCTTGGCGCGGTTCCAGCCGGACTGGAACCGCTCCGGCCATCGCTGGCAGAGCGGCGTGACGCCTCCGGGTGCATGCACCCCGCGGCGATCCGCTCTAATGCGGCGAGACACGCGGACCACCGTGGGCGGGCGCGGCGGTGCTGGTGGCGGTGGGCGCGGGCGCGCCATTGGCCGGCTGCAACAAGCCGCCGGTGTTCTGCGGCGTGGGTTCCTCACCATCGGGCGGGATGATGACGCTGGGCAGCAAGGTGTTGAGCTGCGCCGTCACCTCATCGGTGATGTCGAAATCAGCGACATTCAGGGCGACCTGTTCCCGGTGCAGCACCAGGTTCATGCCGCGGCTTTCCGAGACCTGGCGAATGACCGCGACCAGCACGCGTTCGATTTGCGCAAGGCAGACCTGGCCGGCTTCCTGAATGATGCGGCTGCGGGCGCGGAATTCCTTGGTTTCCCTGGCCACGTCGCGCTGCAGCGCCTCTTCCTTGTTGGCGAGCTCGGTGTTGGAAATCTTGCCGCGCTCATTCAGCAATTGTTGCTGCCGGTCACGCCAGATCTGCTGTTGCTTCTGATAATCGGCGGCCAGCTTGTCACGCCGCGCGCCGATGACTTTCTGCACGGTCTGCGCCGCGGTGGAGGCGCGCATCACGTCTGGCACGCCGAGCACGCCGATGACGGCGCCGGGCGGCGGCGCGGTTTTGGGCAGTGGCGGCAGAGGCGCCAACGGCGGCAGATTATATTGCGGCAGCGGCGCATTATCGTCGGTGCCATCTGGCGCGGCGGCATCGGCGGCGGCGACGGGGGCGGCGATTTCCGCCGGGGCGGCACGCTGACGCGGGGCTGCCTGGACGGGCTGTTTGGTGGCGGGCTTGGGCACAAACCAGCCGGGCGAGCCGCTGGTGCCGGCCTGTTGCGCGTAGGCTGGCAAAGCCGTGCCAAGCAGCAAAGCCGCCGCCGTGGCGGCGCGGAAAATTCGAAGCGAGGCGTGCATAAGGGTCAGAATCCCGAACCGAAACCGAAATTGATGAACTCAGGCTTGTCGTGCGGCTGTTTCAGCACCGCGTCGGCGAAATCGATGTTGATGAGGCCGAACGGGCTGTTCCAACTGAACCCGATACCGGCGCCCAGGCGTGGCGCCGAGGACGCGACGATATTGTCCGTGCCAAGGCGCGTATAGCCGGACAGCGAGCCGATATCGACAAAGGCCCGGCCAGTCAGACCGAAATCCTTGGGCACGGGCAGCGGGAAATGCAATTCGGTCGATTCCGTCCAGATGAAGCGGCCACCGATCGAATCCTCATACGGGTCGGTCAGGTCACGCGGACCGACACCACCGGGCTGGAACCCGCGCAGATTGTCACCGCCGAGAAAGAAGCGGTCGATGATCGATTCCTGGTGGTTGCCGATATCGATGATGCGACCCACGCCGGCCGACAATTCGAGATCCCATGCCGAGTTGCCGCTGAAATAGTCCAGCGGAATCCAGTAGCTGCCATCGGCCTTGGCGCGAACGAAATCCTCGGTGCCGCCGAGCCCGGCATAGTCGAGCCCGAGGCGCAATACCCAGCCCTTGTGCGGATGCACGCGGCTGTCGCGGTAATCGATCGAGAAGACCTGACCGATCTGGGAGAGGACGGTGCGGCCTTCCTGCGAGGTGATGTAGGCGGACGCACCGCTGAAGGCATTGTAGATGCTGCGATCGACCAGGGTATAGTTCCAGGTCTGGCGCACATGCTGGTTGAACTCATAGCCGAGATTGACGGTGCCGCCGACGCGACGCTCGGAATAGATGGTGTAATAGAGGCTGGAATTGTTGAGATAGAACAGATCGAACCCGGCCAGCAGGTTCTTGCCGAGGAAATACGGGTTGGTCGCGTTGATGTCGATCTGGTTCTCGAATTGGCCGAGCGTGCCGGTGATGCCGCCATCGATGCCGCTGCCGACGATGTTCTTTTCGGTCAGGCCGGCGTTCAACAATGGCCCGACATAGGTGGAGTAACCGCCGCCGAGCGAGACCGAGCCGTTGGCCTTTTCGGTGATCGTGCTGGTGACCACCACCTTGTCCGGCGCGGAACCGGGTGAGGGGTCGACGGTGACCTTGCCGAAATAGCCCAGATCCTGGATGCGCTGCTTGCTTTCGCGCATCAGCGTCTGATCGAAGGGATCGCCCTCGGCGAACAGGAATTGCCGGCGAATGACGCGGTCCTGGGTGCGGACATTGCCGACGATGTCGATGCGCTCGACATAGGCGCGCGGGCCGGGACGGACATCGAAAATCAGATCGACCGCGTTTTTGCCCTTGATGCGCACGATGCGCGGCTCGACGTCGATGAAGGTGAAGCCGCGGGATCGCAGATCGTCACCGATCTGGGTGACGCTGCGTTCCACCGCGTCACCGTCGTACCATTGGCCCTGGTGAAGGGCGATATCCTTGCGGACCGTGTCGGCCTTGAGATGTTCGAGCTGGCTGACGACGGAAATTTTGTGGACGCGGAAGCGCGCGCCTTCGTGAATGGTGAAGGTGACGAAAAATCCACCACGATCCGGCGACAATTCGGCGTGCGATTCGTCGGCCGCGAAATCGATGAAGCCGTTCCGCAGATAGAAGCGGCGCAGCAATTCGCGGTCATAGGCCATGCGGTCGGGGTCGTATTCGTCGGCGCTGGACAGGAAGCGCCACCAGGCCGATTGCCGGCTGGAGACGACCTCACGCAATTTGGCCTGCGAGAAAGCGTGATTGCCGACGAACTGGATGCGCGCGATCAGGCTCGGGTGACCCTCGCTGATTTCGAAGACCACGTTGACCCGGTTATCTGGCAGGCGGATCACCTTGGGCGTGACCCGCGCCTGGAAGCGGCCCTTTTTCGAATAGGCCTGCAGAATACGGTCCCGGTCGGCCTCGGCCTCGGCGGCGGTGAACACGGCGCGGGGACGCAACTGGATGTCGTCGCGCAGATCGGAATCCTCGATCTTGTGGTTTCCCTCGAAGGCGATCTGATTGACGATCGGGTTTTCCGCGACGCGCACGACCAGCGTGTTGCCGACACGGTCGAGCTTGACGTCCGCGAACAGGCCGGTGGCGTAGAGGGTTTTCAGGCTGCGATCGAGCAGATCGGGGCTGAACGGGTCACCGGGCTGAACGGCCAGATAGGACAGGATGGTGCCCGGCTCGATGCGCTGATTGCCCTCGACCCGGATGGCGGCGATGCGACCCTGCGTCGAGGCGGCATCGGCGCCGGGCAAGCCGCGCGGATTGGGGGACGGCGCCTGGTCCGGGCTGGCCGGTTGGGCGAGGGCTGGCAGCGCCGGGGCGCCGGCGACAATGACTGCGGCGGCGGTGAGCCGCGCGGCGCGGGAGATAGGCAAACGAGAATCCTTCCGACAGGCGGGGCCGGACAATAGCGACGCCGCAAGGGGAGCGAAAGGCCCGACCCGCATGGGTTGTGTCTTAGTTTGAGGTCCGGCGCCAGCCCGCACAACCAATGCTTTGTTAGGCGCGCCTGCCCGGCGCGCAGTCCGGCACCGGAAGTCTTGGTGAGGCGCGCCTGGCCGGCGCGCAGTCCGGCACCGGCCCGCACCCCCACCCGGCCACCCACGAGCGTACACTGCCATGGGTGGCCGGGTGGGGGTGCGGGCCGGTGCCGGACTTCACGTAAGCATGTGGGGGTGCGGGCCGGTGCCGGACTTCAAGTTCAAGTAAGCATCCGCCCGGGGGGTTTTATCCCGCGACGCCGCGTAGCCAGTGGAACAGGCCGAAATGGCCGAGATCGTTCACCGCCGAAAAAATCAGCAGCACCGCGACCAGGCCGATGCCGGCGCGCATGCCGGCCTCATAATAGCGGCGCGGCACCGGGCGGCCACGCAAAGCCTCGAGCCCGAGGAAGAGCAGATGGCCGCCATCCAGCACGGGAATGGGCACCAGGTTGAGGAGGCCGAGATTGACCGAGATGATGGCGATGAAGCTGACGAAGCTGGTGATGCCGAGCTTGGCGACCTGGCCGGAGAGCTGCGCGATGCGGAGCGCGCCGCCGAGTTCGGCCGGGCTCGCGTGGCCGGTGACGAGTTGCCAGAGCCCGTTGGCGGTTTGCGCGACGATGGCCCAGGTCTGCCGGGCGGCGGTGGCGATGGCGCCGAACAGCCCGGCCGGCTGATAGGTGACCGCGCCACCGGCGATGCCAAGCTCGCCGATGGCGTGGCCGGCGGGGCCTTTTTCGGTATCGAGCGTCACTGGCAGGGTGAGAGAGGCGGCGCCGCGTTGCACCTGCACCGGCACGGTTTGGCCGGGATGGACGCGGATTGCCGCTTGCAGCGCCGAAAAATCAGCGACCTCAGTGCCGGCGATGGCGGTGATGCGATCACCGGGCCTGATGCCGGCCAAGGCGGCGGCATGGTTGGGCAGGACTTGCAGAACCTGCGTGGTTTGCGTGGGCCGGCCGACGGCCAGAAACAAAACGGCGAGCACCAGGAAGGTGAACAGAAAATTGGCCGCGGGCCCGGCGGCCGCGACCAGCGCGCGGGCGGCGACCGGCTTGTTGTGATAGGCCTGGGCGGGCAGCAGGGCAGCCCGGTCCGTGTCCTCCATCATGTCCGCGCGCTCGAAGCCATGGATGCGCACGAAGCCGCCGATCGGGATCCAGCCGATTTGCCAGGCGGTGCCGGCGCGGTCGGTCCAGGCGGCGAGCGGCCGGCCGAAGCCGATGGAGAATGCCTCGACCTTGCAGCCGGTCAGGCGGGCGGCGAGATAGTGGCCGAATTCGTGCACGAAGACGAGCACGCCGATGACGATCAGGAACGAGACCGGCGTGCGCAGCGTGGCGATGAGCGTTGACAGCATGATGAACTTTCAAACCTCGCGCGGCGCGGCAAGGCGGCGTTCCGCCTCGACCCGGGCCAGATGGTCCAACGCGAGTACGTCGGAAATGGTGTCGGCCGGCGGGGCGCCAAGCGTGTCGAGCACGCGTTCACACAGATCGGCGATGTCGAGAAAGCCGATCCGGCGATCGAGGAAGGCCGCGACCGCGACCTCGTTGGCGGCGGACAGGATGGTGGGGGCGCCGGCGCCGGCGCGCAGCGCTTCCCGCGCGAGGCGCAAGGCGGGGAAACGGTCAGGATCGGGGGCGAAGAATTCCAGCTTGCCGAGCGAGGCGAGGTCCAGCCGGCGGGCCTGGGTTGCCATGCGCGTGGGCCAGGCCAGCGTGTGCGCGATGGGGATGCGCATATCCGGCGCGCCGAGTTGGGCGAGGACGCTGCCATCCTGGTAGCAGACCAGCCCATGCACGGTGGATTGCGGGTGCACCAGCACGTCGATCCGATCCTCGGGCAGGGTGAACAGGCGCGCCGCCTCGATCAATTCGAGGCCCTTGTTCATCAGGGTCGCGGAATCGATGGTGATTTTGGCGCCCATCGACCAGACCGGATGCTTGAGGGCGGCTTCGGGTGCCGCGTCACGCATGGCCGCATGCGTCCAGGTGCGGAAGGGACCGCCCGAGGCGGTGAGCACGATGCGGTCGATATGGGCGGCATTGCCATCGGCCATGGATTGGAAAATGGCATTATGCTCGGAATCGACCGGCAGCAGCGTCGCGCCGGCATCGCGCACGGCGCGCAACATAACGTCGCCGGCACAGACCAGGGCTTCCTTGTTGGCAAGCGCCACCGAGCGGCCGCGGCGGATGGCGGCAAGCGTTGCCTGCAGGCCGGCGGCGCCGGTGATGGCGGCCATGGTCCAATCGGCATCGAGGCTGGCGGCCTCGATCACCGCGTCGGGTCCGGCGGCGGCGCGAATGCCGGTGCCGGCCAGCGCGTCGCGCAGGGTGGCATAATGCGCGGGGTCGGCGATGACGGCGAGGTCGGCGCCGAGCGCGATTGCCTGCTGGGCCAGCAGGGCGGCGTTGCGCCCGGCGGCCAGGGCACGGACCTGGAACCGCTGCCGGTCGCGCAGCAGGTCGAGCGTCTGGGTGCCGATGCTGCCGGTGCTGCCCAGGACCGTGACGGCACGCGGCGACCGGGCGGCGCCCGGCTGATCGGGCACGGCTGACGGGTTTGGCGATGGCGCCGCTTGCGGCCTTACGGAAGCCAGTTCCATGACCCGTTTCCCACCCCCAAGCCGAACATCAAGGCCGCCAGCACCGGGGCGGCGGCGAGAATACCGTCCACCCGGTCGAGCAGGCCGCCATGGCCGGGGATCAGCCGGCCGGAATCCTTCACGCCGCAGCGGCGCTTGACCGCGCTTTCAAGCAGATCGCCGGCCTGGGCGGCAATGGAGAGCAGGGCGGCAAGGAACGCCGCGAGCAAAAGCGGGAAGCCAGCGAGGCGCGCGAGCAACAGGCCTGTCGCGAGCGCGGCGAGCAGGCCACCGATGGCGCCGGCCCAGGTTTTGCCGGGCGAGATGGCGGGAGCCAGACGCTTGCCGCCGACCCAGCGGCCGGCGAGATAGGCACCGATATCGGTTGCCCAGACCGCGCCGAGCAGCAGCGCGGTGGCGCCGAGCCCGGTTGCCGGGGCGTGGCGCAGCCAGAGCAGGCTGATGAGCGCCAGGGTGGCATAAACCACGCCGAGGGCGTGCCAGGCGGGGGCGAGACGGCCGGCGCGGCACATGGCGCGCCATTCACGCAGCAGCAGGAAAAAGCCGGCCAGCAACAGGCCGAGCCAGGCGAGGCCGCCGGCATAGACGGCGAGCAGGGCCAGCGGCAGCAGCACGAGCGCGGAGGCGAGCCGGGGCCAGAGATCGGCCCAGCGTCCGGCACGGGCGGGCTTGGGCAAAGCCTCAGCCAGGGCGGGCACCGAAGCGCCGGTCGCGGCGGGCATACTCGGCCAGGGCGGCGGCGAAATGGCTTTCCGCGAAATCAGGCCAGAGGACATCGAGGAAGACGAATTCGGCATAGGCCGCCTGCCAGAGCAGGAAATTCGACAGGCGATGCTCGCCGCTGGTGCGCAGGATCAGATCAGGGTCGGGCATGCCGGCGGTGGCGAGCAGGGCGGCGAAGCCGGCCTCGTCGAGGCTTGCGGGGTCGAGCGTGCCGGCGGCGGCAAGCTCGGCGGCGCGGCGGGCGGCGGCGACGATTTCATCACGCGCGCCATAGGAGAGCGCCATGACCAGGATGAAAGCGGTGTTGTCGGCGGTGCGGGCCTCGGCGGCGGCGAGTTCGGCTTGCAGGTCGGCGCCGAAGCGGGTGCGGTCACCGATGATGACCAGGCGGACGCCGCCGCGGGCGAGTTCGGCGACCTCGTGGCGCAGATAATGGCGCAGCAGCCCGGTCAGGTCGGAGATCTCGGTGGCGGGACGGCGCCAGTTCTCGCTGCTGAAGGCGTAGAGGGTGAGCCATTGCACGCCGGCGGCGCGGGCGGCGGTGATGGCGCGGCGCACCGCCTCGGCCCCGGCGCGGTGGCCGGCGACGCGGGGCAGGCCACGCGAACTGGCCCAGCGGCCATTACCGTCCATGATGATGGCGACATGGCGCGGCCCGGCGAGCGGCGATGCCGCGTCCGGCGTGGCAAGCTGGGCAAAGGGGGCGGCGACCTGGCTGCTCATGGCTGGCGCGTCGGCCCCGGCCCGGTTGATGGACCCGACCGCATCAGACCTGCTTGATGTCCTTTTCCTTGTCGGCGAGCGCATCGTCGATTTTCTTGACATAGAGGTCGGTCAGTTTCTGCACCTCGTTCGCCCAATCCTTGCCCTGATCTTCGCTGATGATGGTTTTTTTCTCCAGGGCCTTGATCTGCTCCATGCCGTCACGGCGCACGCCGCGCACCGCGACACGGGCGCCTTCGGCATATTTGCCGGCGAGTTTGGCGAGTTCGAGGCGGCGCTGCTCGGTCAATATGGGGATGGGCACGCGGACCAACTGCCCGTCCGACGCCGGATTGAGGCCGATGCCGGCGTCGCGGATGGCGCGTTCGACCGCGGAGACGAGGCTGCGGTCCCAGACCTGGACGGTGAGCATGCGCGGTTCCGGCACGTTGACGGTGCCGACCTGGGACAGGGGAACCTCGGCGCCATAGGCCTCGACCCGGACGGGGTCGAGCAAGGCGGGGTTGGCGCGGCCGGTGCGCAGGCCGGCGAATTCGCGCTTGAGCGAGTCGATGGCGCCATCCATGCGGCGGGTGACATCGGCCTTGAGGGTGGGCAGATCGCTCTCCATGGCGGCGGTATCCTTCAGCGTTCGTCGGTTATTTTGGTGAATCGGCCCTCGCCGCGGATGACGCGGGCGAAGCCGCCACGCTCATGAATGTCGAAGACCAGAATGGGCAGCCCGTTCTCACGCGCGAGCGAGATGGCGGAGGCATCCATGACGGCCAGGTCACGCGCCAGCACGTCGAGATAGGTCAGTTGCGTGTATCGTTCGGCATCGGGGTGCTTGTGCGGATCGGCCGAATAGACCCCATCGACCTGCGTGCCCTTGAGCAGGACGTCACAGCCCATTTCGGCGGCGCGCAACGCCGCCGCGGTGTCGGTGGTGAAGAACGGGTTGCCGGTGCCGGCGGCAAAAATCACCACCCTGCCCTTCTCCATGTGGCGGATGGCGCGGCGGCGGATATAGGGCTCGCAGATCGAGGCCATCTCGATCGCGGAGAGCACGCGGGTATCGGCGCCGCGCCGCTCGAGCGCGTTCTGCATGGCGAGCGCGTTCATGACGGTGGCGAGCATGCCCATATAGTCGGCCTGGGCCCGCTCCATGCCCCGCGCCGCGCCGGATAAGCCGCGGAAAATATTGCCCCCGCCGATCACCAGGCTGACCTGCACGCCCATGGCCACGACATCGGTCACATCGGCGGCGATCGCATCCACCGTGTCATGGTCGAGCCCATAGTCACGCTTGCCCATCAGCGCTTCGCCGGAGATTTTCAGCAGGGCGCGCTGATAGGCGGATGGGGGTGACATGGCGGTCCCTGTGTTGCTGTGCCGCGAGGGGCGACGGCCGGGTATCTAGACGTGGTGCGCGGCGAAGGAAAGGCGGGCGCCGGCGGATGGGCTGGCGGCGCGGCCGGACCGGTCAAAAATCCAGGTCGGCATAATGGGCCGGGGTGGCGATGCCAGGCACGCGGTCCTGGAGGATGGCGCGGAAAGCGGGGCGGCACTTGACGCGGGCATACCAGTCCCGGGCGGGGGGACAGAGCGACCAGTCGATATCGCCGATGAAATCGAGCGCGGAGAGATGGGCGGCGGCAGCGAAATCCGCCATCGAGAGGTTGGCGCCGGCGAGCCATTGGCGGGATTCGCCGAGTTGGCCGATATAGTCGAGATGGGCGCGGAGATTGGCATAGCCCTGGCGGAGCGCCCCCCCATCCGGCTGGCCGCGGCCCATGGCGCGCTTCATGTGCTTTTCATAGAGCAGATTGCGCGTGACCTCGGCATCGAACTTGCCATCGAACCAGGCGAGCAGACGACGCACCTCGACCCGCTCGGCATAGGATGTGCCCATCAGGGGCGTGTCGGGGTAGGCCTCGTCGAGATATTCGCAGATGACGGCACTGTCGGGGATGACGAGGCCATTATCCTCGAGCAGGACGGGAACGGTGCCGGCGGGGTTGAGGGCGAGGAACTCGGGCCGACGCTCCCAGACTTTTTCGAGCTTGAGCTCAAAGCCGAGACGCTTTTCCGCCATCACCGCGCGCACCTTGCGGCTGAACGGTGACAAGGGAAGGTGATGCAGGAATCGCATGGCTTGTTATGGCAAGCGATGCGCGCCGTGGGTAGGGGGCGGTAGACTGTCGGGGGCGGCCGGTTTGTTGCGATGCCGGAACGATTTGGGCGTGCGACGGCGGCGCGATCAAGGCACCGATTTTTCGCGCGGGCGGGGCACGCGGGTGGGTTTGGGTGTGGGGGATGACGGCGCGGGCCGGGCGCGCGGCAAGCCGCGCGCGGCGCGGCGACGCGCGACGGGGACGATGGCTCGGGCGCGGGCGCGAGGGCGCGGCCGGCGTCGCCAGATAGGCGTCATGCAGAAAGGCCAGCGTGTCATGGAGCGGGGCGAGAAGCGCGGGGTCTAGCCCGAAGGTTTCGCCGGCCAGCAGACGATCGATGACATTGGTTTTCAGCGCCGGCACCGGATAGCCGGCGGCGGCGACGAGATAATGAAGAAACTCGAGCAGAATGAAACAGGCGAGCAACCGCGCCCGCGCCACCGGGGTGGTGGCATGGCCAAGCAGATCATCGAAGGTGCGAGGCGCTGGCATTGCGGCCATTCTATACGCGGGCATAGGATGATTGTCAAGGAGAAAATGCCG